>JBHJJF010000134.1:0-33908 GCA_050042885.1 Candidatus Phaeomarinibacter sp. | reverse complement strand
GCCGGTCTTGGCCCAAGATGTGGCGCCGTCCGTGACCGATGTGCGATTGGGCAAAAGCGGAGACACCACACGCTTCGTCCTCGAATTGAGCGGCAAGGTTGAGGCCAAAGCCTTCACGCTTGCTGACCCGCACCGGCTGATTATTGATCTTCCGGCATTGGATTGGGAACTGGCTTCAGATTTCGTTCCGGCGGGCAGGGGGCTGATCAGTTCCTTTCGCTATGGCCTCTTCCGACCCGGCAACGCTCGTGTGGTGATAGACCTGTCCGGCCCAGCGAAAGTTTCCCGGTCTTTTGTGCTTCCGCCGGACCCTGCCAACAACCGCAACTGGCGGATCGTGTTTGATCTGGTTGGCACACCTGATGATGCCTTCCGGGCGGTTGCCGGGTGGCCGGACGCCAAACCGGCAACCCCATCGGTCGCCACGCCGGCCCCGAATGTGCCCAGCGCCAAGCCGCCGTCCAACGCACGTAAGGTTGTCGTTATTGATGCCGGTCATGGTGGCGTGGATCCAGGTGCCATTGGTGGTCGCGGAACGCGCGAAAAGAATGTGACCCTAGCCTTTGCCAAGGCGCTTGGTGAGGCCCTGCGCGCAAGCGGGAAATACGAAGTTCACCTGACACGTGATAAAGACATTTTCATTGAGCTGCGCGAGCGGGTGGCAATTGCCCGACGCCGCAACGCCGATCTGTTCATTTCTGTTCATGCTGATTCAATCGAACGGCGCGATGTACGCGGCGCCGCGGTATACACGCTGTCTGAAAAGGCATCAGACGCAGAAGCCGCGCGACTGGCGCGGAAAGAAAACGAAGCCGACGTCATTGCTGGTGTCAACCTTGGCGGTGACAGTGACGATGTGCGCGACATTCTGATTGATCTGGCGCAGCGCGAAACAAAAAACCTGTCGGTCCGCTTCGCGCAAACGGTGATCCCCAAAATGTCCGAAGTCACGAAGATCCTTCGAAATACCCACCGGTTTGCCGGTTTTAGGGTTCTCAAGGCGCCGGATGTGCCGTCTGTGCTCATTGAGCTGGGCTTCTTGACCAACTCGGAGGACGAGTTGAGCCTTACCTCGTCAAGCTGGCGGCGCAAAACATCTCTGGCCATCGCGCGCGGCGTTGACGCCTATTTCGCGGAGCGCCACGCAGAAGCATCACAGTAAGTAGACTATGCACGTTTTCCTGCATGTTTATGCGACTAAACGCAGGAGTTCGTTGGAAAAACAGGTCATGGGCGTGCCATAATTGAGCACTAGACGGAAATGGCCTTAAAGATGCATATCGACGGGAAACTAAGGTGCCGCAGTGTAGGCGGCCTCTTGTTGATGGACACTCTCTTGAGGGCATAGGGGGTAAGGCCAGTACGGCCTCGCCCGCCTTCATATGACCGGGGACGTATCTGACCAGATGATGAGAATTCTTGCTTACCTGGGGGTTGCAGGTGTCGTGCTCATTGCCGGCGCTGCGCTTGGCGTGGCGTTCCTGCTTTGGAGCTTTTCACAGGACCTACCGCCGCATGATCAGTTGGCCCACTATGAGCCGCCGGTGATGACGCGCGCCCATGCAGGCGATGGCTCTTTGATAGCGGAGTTTGCACGAGAACGGCGCCTCTATGTGCCGATCAGCGCCATTCCCAAAGACCTCATCAACGCCTTCCTCTCTGCTGAAGACAAAAACTTCTTTGAGCATGAGGGCGTCGACCTCTTCGGTGTACTGCGCGCTACGATTTCCAATGTCGCCAACTACATGAACAACCGACGGCTTGAAGGCGCGTCGACGATCACTCAGCAGGTGGCCAAGAATTTCCTGCTCACAAATGAGGTCTCCTTCGAGCGCAAGATCAAGGAAGCGCTGCTCGCGCGACGGATTGAAAGCGCCTACTCGAAGCAGCGAATTCTCGAACTTTATCTCAACGAGATTTATCTGGGACTGGGCTCCTATGGCGTGGCCGCGGCAGCGCTGAACTATTTCGGCAAATCACTAGATGAGCTGACCCTTGGTGAAATGGCCTATCTTGCCGCGCTGCCAAAAGCCCCAAACAACTATCACCCATTCCGCAAACGCGAACGCGCGGTGGCCCGCCGCAACTGGGTGCTGTCGCGCTTGACCGAGAATGAATGGATTACGCCTTTTGAGGCATCTGTTGCCCGGGCCGAACCGTTCAATGTGACACCACGGCCTGCCGGTACGCAGATTGTCGAAACGCAGTTCTTCGTTGAAGAAGTGCGTCGGCGCGCAATCGGTATGTATGGCGAAGAGAAAATCTATGACGGCGGACTGTCAGTTCGTACGACGCTCGATACCAGTCTTCAGGCTCTGATCCGCACAGCGTTGCGCGATAGCCTTGTAGCTTACGACCAACGTCATGGCTGGCGGGGTGCGTTCGCTAAAATGGATGCTGCCACTGATTGGACGTCGGATTGGCCCAAGGCGCTGGTCGGTATGGATACAGCCCGCGACCTCGCACCCTGGCGACTGGCGGTCGTTTTGGATGCAACCGCTGAAGGCGCTGAAATTGGTCTGCGTCCTGATGTCGATGAAGCTGGCAAGATGGTGGACCCCGGCGAGACGGGGTACATGCCCCTGAGCGAGGTTACTTGGGCCCGGGCATCAACCAACAATCGAAAGACCGGTCCAGAAATCACCGACATGACCCAGGTGCTCAATCGGGGTGACGTGATCTGGGTCGCTCCGGTGGAGACTGAAGCTGAGTCTGTGGCGCAGGCCAGGTATGGGCTGCGGCAAATACCACAGGTAAATGGCGCCGTGGTTGCCATAGACCCCCATACCGGCCGTGTCCGGGCTCTTGTTGGCGGCTTCAGCTATCAGCTCTCGGAATTCAACCGCGCAACGCAGGCCATTCGGCAGCCGGGTTCATCCTTCAAACCGTTTGTCTATGCCGCGGCTCTAGATACTGGATATACGCCATCCAGCCTTGTTCTCGATGCCCCGTTTGTTATCGAACAGGGCCCGGGACTAGCGCTTTGGAAGCCTGAAAACTATTCACGGACTTTCTATGGGCCATCTACATTGCGGCTTGGCCTTGAAAAGTCACGTAATGTCATGACCGTGCGACTGGCCCAGGCCATCGGCATGGAGAAGGTTAGCGAGTACGCCCGCCGCTTCGGCATCATGGATGACATGCTGCCGGTGCTGGCAATGTCTCTGGGTGCAGGTGAAACCACACTCCTTAAGATGACAAATGCCTACGGCATGCTGGTCAATGGCGGCAAGAAGATAGAACCGGTGCTGATCGACCGTATCCAGGATCGCTATGGCCGTACGATTTACCGGCATGACGTGCGTGAATGTCTTGGCTGCGCGGCTGACGAGTGGGCCGGCCAGGCGTCTCCGAATATCTCAGACACCCGTGAACGCGTGATTGATCCGCGCACGGCTTATCAGGTTGTGTCCATGCTTCAAGGTGTGGTGCAGCGTGGGACCGGCCGCACGATTGCTTCAATTGGCAAGCCACTGGCGGGCAAGACCGGCACGACCAACCGCGAACAGGATGCGTGGTTTGTCGGGTTCTCGCCGGACCTCGCCATGGGTGTCTTCATCGGGTTCGACGAACCCAAGCCCATGGGGCGTGGTGAAACGGGCGGCGGTCTCGCGGCGCCGGTGTTCCGCGACGCAATGCGCAAGGCGCTTGCTGAAACGCCTGCTTTGCCTTTCCGCATTCCGCCGGGAGTGACGCTTGTCCGCGTTGACGCCAAGTCAGGATTGATTGCGCGCCCTGGGAGTGACGGCGCCATTCTGGAAGCCTTCAAGGCAGGGACAGAGCCGCGTGCGCCGTCCCAGGTTCTGCGCGGGACAACGTCTGATGATTTTGCCTCTGACACAAGTGGACCGGTGCGCCCGGTGCCGACACTAGGAACCGGAACTGGTGGGCTTTACTGACCGGCATTCCGGGCCTAGTTTCCGCGCTTCACATTTGCGTCTGACGAGCAGGTGGTTCTTCTTCGGCTGGAGGCCGGCAGAGAGAAGCAGACTGATGCCGGACGACGGATTTCAGGAGAGTATTCATGCGTGCCGAGATCCGCGATCTCGTAGACGAACTCCAGCAGTCCTTGGCACTGCTAAGGAGGCATCTTTGACCCGGATGCTACGGAACGGGAACTAGCAAGGCTGAACGAACGGGCTGAAGACGCAAGCCTTTGGGATGACCCGGAGAAGGCACAGGCTGTGATGCGCGATCGCACCCGGCTTGAAACGTCTTTGAAGAATTACCGCGAACTTGAAAGTGCATTGTCGGACAATGTGGAACTCATTGAGATGGGTGAAGCGGAAGACGACAGCGAGGTCGTGGCCGAGGCGGAAGCGGCTTTACGCGCAGCGCGTGACCTCGCCGCAGAGCGCGAGTTGGAAACACTGCTCTCCGGCGAGGCTGATTCCAACGACACCTATCTGGAAGTCCATGCAGGTGCCGGTGGGACAGAATCAAATGACTGGGCCCAGATGCTGTTGCGCATGTATATGCGGTGGGCGGAAGCCAAAGGATACAAGGTTGACCTGATTGCGGAGACCCAGGGCGAAGAGGCCGGCATTAAGTCGGCAACACTTCAGGTCAAAGGGCACAATGCCTATGGATGGCTTCGTACAGAGTCCGGTGTGCATCGGCTTGTGCGTATTTCGCCCTACGACAGCCAGGCACGCCGCCACACGAGCTTTGCCAGCGTGTGGGTCTATCCGATTGTGGATGACTCGATTGATATTGAAATTCCAGAGTCAGATGTACGGATCGATACCTATCGCGCGTCTGGCGCAGGCGGCCAGCACGTGAACACAACCGACAGCGCTGTGCGCATTACTCACAATCCGACCGGGATTGTGGTGCAGTGCCAGAACGAGCGCTCACAGCACAAGAACCGCGCTACCGCGTGGACCATGCTACGTGCGCGCCTTTATGAAGCGGAATTGCAGCGTCGCGAAGACGAAGCCCAGGAGCAGGCGGCCAGCAAGACTGAGATCGGATGGGGCCACCAGATCAGGTCCTATGTGCTGCAGCCTTATCAGCTCGTGAAAGACCTTAGGACCGGCGTTGAAATCGGCAACCCGCAAGCGGTGTTGGATGGGGGAATAGACCCGTTCCTCGCAGCCGCCCTGGCGAACAAGGTCGAAGGTGATGATGAACCTGCTGTAGAAGTTGCCGAATAACGATATCTCAACTCAACACGGTCCGAACAAAAAAAGGCCCGCAGAACACGGCTGCGGGCCTTTCCGTTTGTTTGTTGTGTCCGCTACTGAGCAGCGGGACGACGGACGACAACAGCTCCGTCTTTAACGACCACACCGCCTTTGTCATTGCCGGACTTGGTGTCGGACGTGGACTTGGCTGGCTTGCTTGTCGGGGACGCGGACGCAGAGGCTGCTGAAGGAGCTTTTTCGTCCGGTGCCGGCTGCGCATCCGCGATCTTGAGAGATGCGGGGGCTTCCGTTGTTGGAGTCGATGCCGGTACTTCTTCGCCGAGTGGATCGTCAGAATGACGGCAGTTGCCTTCAAAGAAGGCGCCAGTTTCAACAGCCAGAGCTTCGTGGAGGATATCACCTTCCACGTGGCAGGTCGTTGCCAGCTGGACACGGCGTGCGCGGATTGACCCGACGATGCGACCACGAACGATGATGTCGTCCGCCATAACCGCGCCGGTGATGGTTGCGTGCTCACCGACAGTCAGCGACTGACTGCGAACATCGCCTTCCACCGTTCCATCAATCTGGATGTCACCGGTTGCAATGAGGTTGCCATGGACGACGAGGTCATCCGAAATGATCGACGGCGCAGAGCGTCCGCGACGCGGAGCGGGTGCCGGGGCAGCTTTTGGCGCGCTGCCGCTATCCTTCTTCGAGAACATACTGACCTGCCTTCAAAAATTTGGCGGGATTCTGGACTTTTCCATCGACCCAGACCTCATAGTGGAGATGCGGACCGGTGGAGCGACCAGAAGACCCTACCTTGCCAAGAGTTTCACGAAACTCAACAACGTCGCCAACTTTGACATTAATGCTGGCGAGATGAGCGTAGCGTGTCTTTATGCCATTTCCGTGGTCGATCTCGATAAACCGCCCATAAGCACCGCGCCAGCCCGCATAGACGACCTTGCCGGCCATGGGGGCATGTACTTTGGTGCCATAGGGGCCGGCGAAATCAATGCCGGAATGGAACGCGAGCTTACGGTTGAATGGGTCAACACGTGCGCCGAAGTTACTTGTGGTTTTGATGCCATAGATGGGCTTGGCCAGCGGAAGCATCCGCAGGGCCTGATTGAGAACGGAGATCCTGTCCAAGTTGGGCGCAACCCGGAAAATCTGACGATCAAAACCTTCGGTGCTGTTGCCATCCGGCAGAACAGTGTCTGCAAAATTGATGAACGGACCGCCTTCGGCACCGGCAGAAAGTGTCATGTCTTCCGCCATCTGATCAGGGTCGAATCCAGTCATACGTATGATGGACTCGATCTCTTTGATCTCCAGGTCGGTTTCTTCCTCGATCCGGTTGACCAGATGCTGTTGAACCAGATCGAGATTTTCGAGCCGGTGATCCATGAAGGCGACTTTTTCTTCGTGGCGCAGGCCATCGGCCGATTGGGCAAGGTCTCTAAACGCGCCACCCCGGCCATTGGCCCCTTCAAGATCAAGATGGGGCGGAGACACCTGCACACGGCTCTCGCGGAAGGCCCCTTCGACGGGTGCCGGACGCAACATGATGCGGGTTTCCCCATCAGTGCGGCTGCGGTTAGTACCGGGCAATTTCGCCACTTTCTTGCGCATGTCGTCCAGTTGACTGCGGACTTCGCGGCTGTGGTTTAGAAGATCAGCAAGCAGCCCGTGCTTGGCTTCAAGGTCACTCGTTTGAGAGAGGCAACGCGACTGGGCCAGAACCATCTCAGTTGAGACTTCGTCATAAGCGGTCTGCATTTCGGCAATGCGCTGCTCATAGGCGGACTGCATACGAATGAACTTGCGATCCTTGGCGGCGATGATCTGGTCCTGAAAGACCACATTCACAGACGTGAACCCGACCCAGCCGAGGAAGAAAATAGCACCAAGCGCCAGGACGGCCTGCGTCCACGCAGATAGGGCCATGAACTGGACCTGTCCATGGCTGCGCAAATAGAACTGACGTTCCGTAAAGACCCGGCGGAACCCCCGTACCACCGAGCCCGAAAAATCGGAGTTATGTGACACTATACCCCTCTAAGCGTCTGAGCCCCCCAAGAGAGGGCATAGAACCGTATTGCTTCAGCGATTTCAACCGGTTGAGGTTAAGATTCCCTAACCTGGTTAAAGCTGATGGCCCTAAAAGCGTTTCAAAAACAGACAGGACGCCATGGTCCGATCTCGAAGCACAGGGGTAAGCCTTTGTTTTTGGGTTCAAGGCACCCCTGAAATCATCAAAAACAATGCACATCATGTGCCACCAAAAAGTGCTTCCAGCCCTGCCTCTGCCCGAGCGGAGTCATTGTAGGGCCCCTTGAGGGTACCTGTGTGGTATGCCCTAACCGATGCGTCAAAAAGCGCTTTGGCAGGTGTTTGGCGGCGCTTCGCGGCTTCCGCAAACCACGTGACGCCCGCTGAAACATGTCCGATCTCATCGCGGTAGATGGTCTGCAGTATCTTGGCACTCTCATTATCGCCGGCCCGTTCCAGGGCCGCGACAGTTTGGGGGGTCACATCCAGTCCGCGGGCCTCATGCACCAGCGGTACGATGGCCAGCCTTGCCGCGAAGTCATGAGAGGTCGCATCCGCCGCCTGCCAGAGCCCATCATGTGCCGGTAGGTCACCGTAACTTGCGCCTAACTCGCCCAGCCGTGCTTCGAGCATGAGGAAGTGCTTGCCTTCCTCATCTGCCACTTTCACCCAATCGTCCGCGAAAGCTGATGGCAGAGGCGACTCGCCATCATGGGTAAAGCGGGCGAGGAGGTCACAGGCAAGATCAATAGCGTTGAGTTCTATATGGGCAAGCGCGTGCAAGAGGGCGACCCGCCCTGCAAGGCTGCCAGGTCCCCGCCGTTTCATGGCACGAGGTGCCAACAGGTCCGGCTTAGCTGGACGTGCGGGACGAGCCGGCACCTCCACTGCCACACCCGGCCAGCTAAGGTCACCGGCGCGCCATGCGGCGGCCATTCGTCGAACTGCCAGTGCCTTCTGAGAGGCATCGGCGGTGTTCAGCACATCAACTGCGCTTTCAGGCAGGCTTTGTTTGCGAGTTGCCATGTTTAAGAGATCGGCTGAGGTTTAGAGTGCCTTGACCGCCTCAAGCACTTCTTCGACATGGCCCGGTACTTTGACCTTCCGCCAGATGCGGGCAATCTTGCCACTGCCGTCAATCAGGAAAGTGGAGCGCTCTATGCCCATGTATTTTCGGCCATACATGCTTTTTTCGACCCAGACGCCATAGGCCTCCGTCGCCTTGCCTTCTTCGTCAGAACCAAGCGTGATGGTGAGGTCGTGCTTGTCCTTGAACTTGTCATGTTTTTTGACCGGGTCACGAGACACGCCGAGGATGTCAGCACCTGCCTTGTTGAAGGCCTTCAGGTGCTCAGAAAAGCCAATAGCCTGCTTGGTGCAACCTGATGTGTCGTCTTTTGGGTAGAAGTAGAGGACGAGCGGCTGGCCCTTGTAGTCTTTCAGCGCCTTCTTGCCTTCGCCGTCGGTGGGCATCGAAAATGCCGGGGCTTTCTTGCCTTCAGCCAGTTCGCTCGCCATTCATCACTCTCCCGTGGTGGTGTTCACAATGCTGGAAATGCCCTGCCGCCGCGACGCGCTAAGGCCATAATTTTACAATATGGTGCGCTCAGTAGATTTGGGCACCACAGATACACTCTTTTCACCACGGTTTTTGCCATTATGAGCATTGATTCGATAGGGCTTCAGCCAGAGAAACTGGCATCAGGCGTCAAAGCCACATTCGGTAGCCTGTCGCAAAGAAACGAGACACTGATCTTTTGATACGACCGGCCACAAAAATCGCGCTTGAGGTTGTTGCGGGCGTTGCCGCTGTAGCGCTGCTTCTGGCAGCTGCAGCTGCATGGCGTCTGTCGCAGGGGCCGCTGCCGGTGAGCTTCCTGACGCCAATTGTCGAGCAGGCAGCCAATGACCAACTCGAAGACAACCGTATTGATATAGAAGATATGGTTATTGCCTGGGCTGACGGGCAGGGAGCTCTTGAGCTGCAGGCAGTCAATGTCACGATCCTTGGCGAGGAAGACAAAGAGGTTGTCTCCGTCCCTCGGCTTGCAATCGACATCAATCTGCGTGCGGCTTTGGCTGGGCGCCTCGTGCCCAAGAAGCTGGCATTTGAAGGTGCGTCGCTAACTCTCGTGCGTGGCCACGACGGCACTATCAGTTTCGGCCTGACGCCAAACGGCAACGCACTTCCCGCGCCGGAGCCGCAGGTATCCGAGCAGGGCGATGCGTTGCTGGCAACCTTGCTTGAAGCTGTGTCATCTCCCGGCGAAAGCTCAGATGCCGGCCGGCATCTGGAAGGGTTGAGCATTCGCGACGCTGCCATAAAAGTGTTTGATCAGCGGTCCGGCGGCATGTGGCTGGCATCTGACGTCGGCCTTGAGTTCCGCAACACGCCGCTCGGCATGGCGGGCGTCATCAATGCCCACGTCCTGTCGCCTGGCGGCGAGTGGGACCTGATTGGCACCGTGCGTGCATCGGGTCCTGATGAGCCGGTCGTGATTGTTGCCAACGTCAACAATATCATGCTGACGGACTTTGCTCGCACCCTGGTCGCGCTGGAACCACTTGCCATGATCGACAGTGCAGTTTCTGGCCGCGTAATCGCCAAGCTCAACCGCAATGGCTTGGCAATTGCGGATCTGGAGGTGGATCTCAATGCCGGGAAGGGCGAGATCGTCCTACCTGTAAACGAACCTGAACCATTCTATCCGCCCAAGCCGCTTGGATATGACGGGCTGCCGCAAGCCGAAGACCCACGCCCGCCTTATTCGCCAAAGCCGTGGCGGTATGAGATCGACAGCGCGCACATCAAGGGACAATTGGTGTGGCCGCAGGGTGTTATTGAACTCAACGAGTTCGCAGTCAAAGGCGAAGCCATTGATCTTTCAGTGTCTGGAACCGGCCAGATCACCGTGCGTGACGATGGGAGCGTTGAAGATGTTGAGCTTACAGTTGAGACCCAGCCGGTCGCTATCAATATTCCCAATGTGACCGTTGGCAAGACGCGCGTGGACGGACTTGGCGCCTCACTCCGCTATGAGCCGGATGCGGGCCGATTGGAGATTGCCAACGCATCAGTATCCCTCGGCGAAGGATATGTCTCCATTGCAGGCGCAATTGAAGGACTGAATAGCGGGCCGCTATCCATTGTACTCGATGGCGAAATCGAGCAATTGCTCACCAGTGATCTGATGCAGGTCTGGCCGCCACGCGTCGGTCATGGCGCCCGGCAGTGGGTCAACGCCAATATTAAAGGCGGGTTCCTCGATCGCGGTGTGCTGAGCATAGATGCGCTTGATGGCGAGTTGAATCAAACCCCTGTGCCCGACGATGCGATATCGCTGAACGTCCAGTTTGCCGAGATGCAGGTTCGCTATCTTCGGGGGTTGTCTCCAATTCAAGAGGCGCGCGGAACATTGGCGCTTACCGGCAACAGCTTTACAGCGCGTCTCATCGGCGGTGAGATCGCACCGCCATCGGGTGGTCTCATTCAGGTATCGGACAGCACTTTCCGGACGGACAACTTCCACATCCGCGGCAATGCTGCCTTTATCGACGTCCAGGCCGCTGGTTCTATGCCGGCCCTCCTTGCGCTGATTGATCAGGAGCCTCTCGGGTACATTAGCCGGTTTGGCCTTGATCCTAATGACGTTTCAGGAACGGGTGTGGCCGACATCAAAACCACGTTGCCGATGCGTAGTCAGCTACGGTTCACGGATGTTCTTTTTTGTGTATCCGGTCGCGCTACTGGGATCGACATGCCGGACTTGAGTGAGGGTGTGACGCTCAATAGCGGTGACATGGATTTCACTGTTTCAAATACCCACCTCAAGGCAACCGGCAATATGCTGTTGGCAGGAGCGCCCATCACGCTGGATTGGGTTGAGGATTTCAACTCCGGAGGAAAGCCCAGCAGTACATTTCAGGTGTCGGGTGTTTTTGATGATGCAACACGGACCCAGGTTGGCCTCGGCGTCGCCCGAAACATACAAGGCGCACTTCCGGTGCAGGCAACCTTAAAGGGCCGAGGCCCCGACATTGCAACGGCGGAATTTGAAGCTGATCTAGGTCCCGTGACGGTTCTCGAACCGCTCATTGCCTGGCGTAAAGAACCCGGCGTTCCCGCCACTCTTGCCGGTACCTACAGCCAGGCGGAAGACGGCAGCATCACCCTCTCGGGAATGAGCATGTCAGGCCAGGGTGTTCAACTACAGGGAAGCGCATTCTTTGCGCCTGGCGGCATTATGCAGTCCGCTTCCGTCTCCCGGCTGCTGCTTGCAAATGGCACCGACCTGTCCGGCGTTGCTGTGCGATCGCCGGAAGACGGAATTGTACGCATCGATGTAAATGGAGCTGTATTCGATGCCCGCGACTTTCTGGATGAGCTCTTAGCTGACAGTCCGCCGACGGAGGATCAGGAGGATGCAACCAACGACGTGATTTTAGCGAACGCGAATGTGGATCGTGTGACGGCCCATGGTGGCGAGGTGCTGCAGGGTGCCACGGCATCACTAAAGATGGTCGGCTCTCGTATGCAACAGCTATCCGTGGAGGGCATTTTTGAAAGTGGTGGCGAACTTGGCATCGAAATGAAACCCACGACCTATGGCACCCGCAAGGTCGAAGCCACCTCCCGCAATGCGGGCGCTGTGCTGCGCAGCCTGGACCTTTATGAAAACATGGACGGCGGTAATGTTGAGTTTGATGCGGAGATTGACGACCGTGTTGATGGGAGCCCGCTGGACGGACACCTCACCGGCGATACGCTGCGCATCCGCAATGCGCCCATCGTTGCGGACGTTCTGACACTTGGGTCGCTCACCGGCATCAGCGACACCCTGCAAGGCGAGGGCATTTTGTTTACTCGTCTGGATGCGCCGGTGCGCGGCAACGCCAGGGCGATAGACCTGAAGGATGCAATCCT
Organism: Candidatus Phaeomarinibacter sp.; assembly: GCA_050042885.1. Lineage (GTDB taxonomy): Bacteria > Pseudomonadota > Alphaproteobacteria > CGMCC-115125 > CGMCC-115125 > Pyruvatibacter. The sequence goes on along the minus strand of JBHJJF010000134.1, from coordinate 21,797 downwards.
GTCGGGGCCTGCCATTGGTGCCACGATCAAAGGGCATGTGGACCGGGAAACCGACGAAATCGATCTCGGCGGCACAATCATTCCCGCCTATACGGTCAATAGCTTTCTGGGAAACATTCCGGTTCTAGGAGAAATTCTGGTGGGCCGCGAAGGCGAAGGTGTCTTTGGCATCACCTACGGCATATCCGGTGTTTCAAGTGACCCGGAAGTGGTCGTGAACCCGGCTGCAGCCCTGCTGCCCGGCATTCTGAGGCGAATCTTTGAGATTGGCGGCAGCGCCAGCGAAGACACGTCGGAGACAACGCCCAACGAGGCGATTGGAGATGCAGCACAAGAGGAGGTTGATGCGACCGCCGGCGTTGCGGCTGAAAGCACCGCGCGCGGGGCCGGGGACGACGGCTAGGCTTTTTTCAGCAATACGTGCCGCTTTTTGCCGGCTGACAGCTTGATGGCGCCGTCGCGCATATCAGCGTCATCCAGGGACTGACGCCAATCATCAACCTGCTCATCATTAACTCGCACACCACCACCCTGAACAAGCCGACGCGCTTCGCTGGTTGAGGCACTCAATTTGGCTTCAACGAGGGCAGTCAGCACGCCCAGTCCGTCCGCCCAACTTTCTGCGGCGATTTCAACAGTTGGAAGATCCGCCGCAAGAGCACCTTCTTCAAAGGTCTTGCGGGCCGTCTCTTCTGCCGCTGTGGCAGCATCACGCCCATGCGCCATGGCAGTGGCTTCGGTCGCGAGCACCTTCTTGGCGTCGTTGAGTTCAGCGCCCTCAAGGGATTCAAGCCGCGCGATCTCATCCAGAGGTAGGTCTGTAAACAGACGCAACAGTTTGCCGACGTCAGCGTCTTCGCAATTCCGCCAGTACTGCCAGTAGTCATAGGCCGACAGCATGTCCTCGTTGAGCCACACGGCCCCATCTGCCGTCTTGCCCATCTTGGTGCCCGAGGACGTCGTCAGGAGCGGCGACGTGAGGCCCACCAGCGCCGCATCATCCATGCGCCGGCCAAGGTCGATGCCGTTGACGATGTTCCCCCACTGGTCCGACCCGCCCATCTGCAAGGTGCAGTCGTAGCGGCGGTTCAACTCGGCAAAGTCGAAGGCCTGAATGATCATGTAGTTGAACTCAAGGAACGAGAGATTCTGCTCACGCTCAAGTCGTGCTTTCACGCTTTCGAAGGAGAGCATCCGGTTGACGGAGAAATGGCGGCCCACATCGCGGAGGAAGTCGACATAGTCGAGCCCATCCAGCCACTCGCGGTTGTCCACCATGAGAGCACCAGTCGGGCCGTCATCGAAGCTCAGGAACTTTGAAAAGACCTTGCGGATGCCTTCCTTGTTTTTCTCAATCTGTGCGTCATCCAACAGTGGGCGGGCACTGTCGCGAAACGATGGGTCGCCGATACGCGTCGTGCCGCCACCTATCACCACAATCGGGCGATGGCCGGCCCGCTGCAGGGCGCGCAGCATCATGATCTGCACAAGAGAGCCCGCATGCAGGCTGGGTGCGGTGCAATCAAAGCCGATATAGCCGGTCACCACACCCTTGGAGAGGCTGTCTTCCAAGGCCTCAACATCAGAACACTGGGCAATGAAGCCCCTGTCGTTGAGGTGCGTGAGAAGGTCGGACTTATAGGTCGTCATAAGGTGCCATCTTGCGTGTTGGTTCCGTGAGGGCGGGGGATTAGCATGTTGAACCGCCAACCGAAAGCGGCAAGCAGTATTGCTGACCTGCGCTACCTTAGTCGGCTTCTAAATACCCAGTGACCGGAGCTACCTCAGACCCATGACGAAACGACTATTCCGGGCCGGTGGTCTGATGAGTGGCACCTCGATGGATGCGGTTGATGCCGCCATGCTGACCACGGACGGCCACACACATGTGGAACCCGGGCCGTCTCTGGCCATTCCCTATCCGAGGGCTCTGAGAGATCGCGTGGCGGGTAAACTGGCAGACGCACTGGCTTTGTCAGCGCCGCGTCCACTTCCCACCGGCCTTGCGGACCTTGAACAAGAGATCACGCTCATGCAGGCGGACGTGGTCAATCAGTTGTTGATAGAGGCGAACATCCCAGCGGCCGAGATTGATGTCGTCGGCTTCCATGGTCAGACCGTGGCCCACCGGCCTGACAAGGGCTGGACCCTTCAGTTGGGGGATGGCGCGCTGATGGCAGCTGAAACCGGCATTGATGTGGTGAACGACTTCCGGTCAGCGGACATGGCGGAAGGTGGCGAGGGCGCTCCCTTTGCACCTCTCTATCATCTCGCGCTGGCGCATGAGATGGACGGACACCCTCTAGCGGTCCTGAATCTTGGCGGCATCGGCAATGTGACCTGGATCGGGCCGGACGACGGGCCCGCGCCACTCGCCTTTGATACCGGACCGGCAAACGCGCTGATCGATGAGTGGGCGCTGGAGCGCATTGGCGAACCTTTTGATCACAATGGTGCTCTGGCCATGTCCGGGACAGTAGATGAGGCCGTTCTTACAACGCTGCTCGACAACGTGTATTTTGACCGCACACCGCCAAAGTCATTGGACCGGTTGGACTTCACCGCACAGGCGGCCGCTCATCTTTCTGACAAGGACGGGGCCGCAACGCTTGTGGCATTTACGGTTGAAAGCGTGGCGCGGGCGCTTGAGCACTTGCCCGCGCCGCCCAAGCAATGGATCGTCGTGGGTGGTGGGCGCCGCAACCCGGTTTTGATGGGTGAACTTGCGCGCAGGCTGGGTGTGCGGGTGATCGCAGCGGAAGAAGCAGGCTGGCGCGGGGATACGCTGGAGGCGGAAGCGTTTGCCTATCTGGCCGCCCGCAATCTGGAGGGTCTGCCGCTGTCCTTGCCGACGACAACTGGTGTCTCTGCCCCGATGACTGGCGGCACGCTGCATAAGACCAGCACCCGCGCCGCCTGACATTCGGGTAGTGGCCTAGCTGGCCTCTTTTTCCTTCTGGTCTTCTTCAAGGCGGCGGTCGAGATAGGCCGCGACTGTTTCAAGCATCTGCTTGGAGCCGTTTTCGAAGAAGTGGTTCGCGCCCTTGATCACTTCCTGATCAATGGTGATGCCCTTTTGTGCCCGCAGACGCTCCACCAGCTTCTCGACATCATCAACCGGAGCTACCTGATCTTGGTCGCCGGAAACGAAGATACCCGACGACGGGCACGGAGCCAGGAAGCTGAAATCATAGGAATTTGCCGGCGGGGCCACGGAGATGAAGCCGTCGATCTCAGGACGGCGCATCAACAGCTGCATGCCTATCCAGGCGCCGAATGAAAATCCCGCCACCCAGCACGTCCTGCTGTCGACATTATACGTTTGCAGCCAGTCCAGCGCGGCTGCCGCGTCTGAAAGTTCGCCGATGCCACCGTCAAAACCACCCTGGCTGCGCCCGACACCCCGGAAATTGAACCGCAGGACCGAAAAGCCGCGATTGGCAAACATGTAGAACAACTCATAGACGGTCTGGTTGTTCATAGTGCCGCCGAACTGCGGATGCGGATGCAGAATCAGCGCAATCGGTGAGTTCGGTGTGCCTTGATGGTGGTAGCGGCCTTCGATACGACCGGCAGGGCCGTTGAAAATCACGTCGGGCATGGATGGTTTACACGGCGGGATAAATGGTTGGGGACATTGATAAATCCGACCAAGATGGTTGGAAAACCAAAGCTGGTGCCACCAAAAGCCCATTTTTAAGGGCTTTTCCCGCATCCTTTTCTTGACTAAAACACTCGGGTTTATTATCTCTGGGCTATGTCGCGCCAGACTGATGCTTCTCTTAGCATAAGCAGATAGCGTGATTGCAAGCATTACGCGCGAGGTCAGCGTTGCGGAAGGCCCTATAAGCAGCTGCGGGTCAGGTAGCGGCGTTGAAAATCGGGGGTCCTAGGTAGCTTCGCTGCCGGTTTCTGTCAGGGCACAGAGGTCGGAGAGGAGGCATACCGCATAACGCTAAACGTCTTTTGAATGGGGCGTTGGCGACGGAGAAGACCTATGAAACTCAGCACCAAAGGCCGCTATGCGGTTATGGCGATGGCAGACCTTGCTCGGTTCGGCGGCAAAAAGCCTGTCTCCCTTGGCGAAATTGCCGGCCGCCAGGAAATTTCGCTCTCTTATCTAGAACAGCTCTTCGCAAAGCTCCGCCGTGCAGGAATTGTCAAAAGTGTGCGCGGCCCTGGTGGTGGCTACCACTTGGCGCGGGATCCGGACGACATTCAGATCTCCGACATCATTCTGTCAGTGGATGAGCCCATAAAGGCGACCAGGTGTCCTGAGAGCACGGGCGAAGGCTGCCTCGGCAATGGCAACCGCTGCATCACCCATGATCTCTGGGACGAACTGAGCCGCCAGATTCATCTGTTCCTGAGCAGTGTGTCGCTTGGGGATGTGATCAACAAGCGCGTGCTTGGCCGCAGTGGCGTGTACGAGGATGCGGGCGACGACATGCAGGTGTCTTCCGGCACATCCGTTTCAAAACCGGTTGCTCATCAGGGTGACTTGGCAGGTGCGGTTGTTGCCGGTGAGTAATCCAACTGCGCAAGACGAGACCAATAATTGGCACTTAGGCCACCGGCACTCAGGACGATAAATCACCCTTGGCTCAGGCAACCACATATCTGGACCACAACGCGACGGCGCCTTTGCGCCCGCAGGCGCGTGATGCGATGGCAGCCGCCATGGATGCACTCGCTGCTGGGGGCAACCCATCATCCGTCCATCGGGCGGGTCGGATCACCCGGCGCATTGTAGAAGAGGCCCGCGGCGATGTTGCGGCGCTTGTGGGCGCCGTACCTGATGAGATCGTGTTTACGTCCGGTGGAACGGAAGCCAACAGCCTGGCCATTCTTGGTACTGTGGCCTCCGGCGTCGTCGAGCGAGTGATTGTTTTCGCCACCGAACATGCAAGTGTGATCGACACAGCAGCTCAAAGTGGCATGGATGTGTCCACGCTTGCTGTGGACGGGGATGGCGTAGCTGATGTGTCGGCATTGTCCATCAATCTGTCTGCAGACCCCCGTCCGGCGCTTGTCTGCGTGATGGCATCCAACAACGAAACCGGTGTCGTTCAGCCCGTGCTGCAGATTGCCGAACTGGTTAAGGAGTTCGGTGGTCGTGTGCATGTGGACGCAGTCCAGCATGTAGGCAAACTTCCTTTGTCCCCATTGAGCAGAGCCCACACCATGGCGCAGTCAGCTCACAAGATCGGCGGACCCCAGGGCATCGGCGCACTTGTGATCCGGGGCAAGGGCAAAGTTGAACCTATGATGCGCGGTGGCGGGCAGGAATTGCGGCGCAGAGCGGGTACGGAGAACGTGGTCGGGATTGCCGGCTTTGGAGCCGCCGCAAAACTTGCAGCTGAGAGCCAGAAGCAGCTTCAGAACATCGCCCCCTGGCGTGACGAACTTGAAGGGCGCACCGTGAAGATTGCAAAAGCTGCAGGCCATCAGGCTGCGGTGATCTGCCCTGCTGCAGAGCGGTTGCCAAACACCAGTTGTGTTGCATTTGATGGGGTGAAGGCAGAGACGCTACTGATGGCGCTGGATCTCAGCGGCATATGTGTCAGTTCCGGCTCTGCTTGTTCTTCCGGCAAGGTAGCCCCCAGCCATGTGCTTGAGGCCATGGGCCTGAGTGACAGTCTCGCCGGTGGTGCAATCCGAATTTCCATGGGATGGAACACGACGTCTGAAGACATCGATCGGTTTTGTATCGCGCTTGAGCAGGCGTTGAAGAGAATTCGTCCCGCTGAGGCGGGCCTTGTTTCCAGCAAGGGCGTGAGCGCCCGAACTGCAGGTGAGTAGGTAAGAGTATGGCAGCGGTTCAAGAAACAGTGCGCGACGTCGAAGGCCTCGGCCAGGGCGACAAGTACAAATATGGTTTCTATACGGACATTGAAAGCGACAAGGCTCCCAAGGGTCTGAACGAAGACACGGTGCGCTTCATCTCGGCCAAAAAAGGCGAGCCGGAATGGATGCTGGATTACCGTCTGGAAGCATTCCGCCGTTGGTTGGAGATGGAAGAGCCGGATTGGGCAAAGGTCAACTACCCCAAGATCGACTATCAGGACTATTACTACTACTCCGCGCCAAAGAGCCAGGGCGACGGACCCAAGAGCCTGGAGGAAGTCGACCCAGAGCTTCTGCGCACCTATGAGAAGCTTGGCATCCCCCTGAACGAGCAGAAGATGCTGGCAGGCGTGGCGGTGGACGCTGTGTTCGATAGCGTGTCTGTTGTGACGACGTTCAAGGAAAAACTGTCAGAAGCGGGCGTCATTTTCTGCCCGATCTCTGAGGCCGTGCATTCCCACCCGGAACTGGTGAAGGAGTATCTCGGCAGTGTTGTCCCCTCCACGGACAACTATTTTGCGGCACTGAATGCCGCCGTCTTCTCTGATGGGTCATTCGTTTACATCCCCAAGGGTGTGCGTTGCCCGATGGAACTGTCGACCTACTTCCGCATCAATGAACGCGACACGGGTCAGTTTGAACGCACGCTGATCATCGCAGATGAAGGCTCCTATGTGAGCTACCTGGAAGGCTGCACCGCGCCCATGCGCGACGAGCACCAGCTGCACGCTGCGGTGGTGGAGCTGATCACCCATCATGATGCGGAGATAAAGTATTCAACCGTCCAGAACTGGTATCCCGGAGATGAAGACGGCAAGGGTGGCATCTTCAACTTCGTGACCAAGCGCGGTGACTGTCGCGGTGATAACTCGAAGATCTCTTGGACGCAGGGCGAGACCGGCTCTGCGGTGACATGGAAGTATCCAAGCTGCGTGCTGCGCGGGGACAACTCCTCCGGCGAGTTTTACTCGATTGCCATCTCCAATGGCGCGCAGCAGGTGGATTCCGGCACCAAGATGATCCATCTGGGCAAGAACACGAAGAGCCGGATCATCTCCAAGGGTATATCTGCGGGTAAGTCTTCCAATACCTATCGCGGCATGGTGAGCATTTATCCGAATGCGGAAGATGCCCGCAACTTCACCCAGTGCGACAGCCTGTTGATCGGCGACAGGTGTTCGGCCCATACGGTGCCCTACATCGAAAGCCGCAATCCGACAGCTGTGCTGGAACATGAAGCCACGACGTCGAAACTATCGGAAGACCAGCTCTTCTATTGTCAGGCCCGTGGCCTTCCGGAAGAAGAAGCCGTGGCTCTGCTGGTCAACGGCTTCTGCCGCGAGGTGCTGCAGCAGCTGCCGATGGAGTTTGCGGTGGAAGCGCAGAAGCTTGTCGGCATCTCCCTGGAAGGGAGTGTCGGCTGATGAATATGGGCACATGGATCGCGATCGGCACCGCCATGGGCATCGCGATCGGAACAGCAATGGATGAAGTCGGCACCGGATTGGCGATTGGTATCGCAATCGGCATTGCACTGGGCGCGGCATCAAACGCGCGGAAAACGGACGAATAGAAATGCTTGAAATCAAAGACCTGCATGTTGAAGTCGGTGGCAAGGAAATCCTCAAAGGGATCAACCTGTCGCTCAAGCCGGGCGAAGTGCACGCCGTCATGGGGCCCAACGGCTCTGGCAAATCCACTCTTTCTTATACGCTGGCCGGCCGGTCCGGTTATGACGTGACCGGTGGTTCAGTCCTGTTCAACGGTAAAGATCTGACAGACCTTGAACCAAATGAACGGGCGGCTGCGGGCGTGTTCCTGGCGTTCCAGTATCCAACGGAAGTGCCGGGCGTCACGACAATGACATTCCTCAAGACGGCACTGAATGCAGTGCGAGTCGCACGTGGGGAAGATGAGCTGGACGCAGTGCGTTTCCTCAAGCTGGTGCGTGAAAAGGCCAAGGCGCTGAACATCTCTGATGACATGCTCAAGCGCCCCTTGAATGTGGGCTTCTCCGGCGGCGAGAAGAAGCGCGCCGAAACACTGCAGATGGCGCTGCTCGAACCGACCTTCGCCGTGTTGGACGAGACAGATTCCGGTCTGGACGTGGACGCCATGCGGGTAGTTGCGGAAGGCGTCAATGCGCTGCGGTCACCCGAACGCTCCATGTTGGTAATCACCCACTACCAGCGTCTGCTGGACCACATCGTACCGGACCATGTCCACATTCTGTCGGACGGGAAGATTGTGAAATCAGGGCCTAAGGAATTGGCGCGCGAAGTTGAAGAATCCGGCTATGCCGACATTAAGAGTGACGCAGCATAACCATGGCAAGACCTTCAGTTCAGCCTCTGGAAGTTGAGACCGGCTTTGTAGATGGTCATGCGGCGGCCACAGCATCCTTGCCGGGTGCCGCCTCACAGGGCGTCGAACGCGAGAACGCCATCAAGGTGTTTGCTGCCGACGGCCTGCCGCATCGCCGCCTGGAAGACTATCGCTATTTCGACCTGCGCCAGATGCTGGCAAAGGCCGGACCGCTGGCGCTGACGCCGGCTGCTGCTGACGCGGCCGCGAGCGACGAGGCGGCAAACCTGTTTGCCAAGCTTGATCGGTATGTCGCGGTCGTCATCAATGGCCGCCTGGACCTGTCAAAGTCTGACCTCGTCGGCCTGCCCGAAGGTGTTGCATTTACAAGCTATGCGGATGCCGTGGACGCTGACTGGGTGACAGCGGCTTTTGAAAGCTCTGAAGGTCCGCAGGACTCCGTGGCTGCGTTGAACCTTGCCTATGCGTCAGACGGCATTGCTCTGCATGTGCCGGCCGGTGTGACGGTCGAGAAACCTATCGAAGTGCGGTGGCTGTCCGCAGGTAATGCAAGCACGCATTACCACGCACGCAGTGTGGTAGTGGTGGAAGAGGGGGCCAGCCTCACGTTGCTGGAAACCCGCGGCGACGATCCGTCCGCACCGGTCTTTGCTACGAATTCACTGCGATTGGTTGTCGGCGACAAAGCAACCCTGCGCCATGCAGCCGTTTATGCAGACGGTGAAGCATCCGTTCGTATAGCGCAGAAGTCCGTTACCATTGGCGAAGCCGCCAATTATCAGACGCTCGGCCTTGCGGTCGGCGCTGGTCGCGCGCGCACCGGCGAACATGTGCATTTTGCCGGCGAGAGCGCCAAGGGCGCGATCAGCGGACTCTCCTTGCTGCGGGGTAAGGCCGTGATGGACAACACGTTGTTTGTCGATCATGCGGTGCCGAACTGTAACAGCGAAGAAACCTTCCGCTCCGTACTGGATGACGCGTCCCGCGGCGTGTTCCAGGGGGCCATCCTCGTGCGCAAAGATGCACAGAAGATCGACTCCCAGATGCAGGCCCGTGCATTGCTGTTGTCCCGCAAGGCGGAAATGGACGCCAAGCCGATGCTGGAGATTTACGCAGATGACGTGATCTGCGCGCACGGGTCGGCGATTGGCGAGCCGGACCAGAATGCGATCTTTTATCTGATGAGCCGGGGGATTGATGAAAAGACCGCGCGAGCCCTTCTCGTCGCCGGCTTCCTCGATGATGTGGTGGATGGTTTTGACACAGGCGAGATCGCGCTTGCCTTGAAAACTTTGTTGGCGTCACGCCTTGGCGCGCCGGAAGAAACAGCGCAGGAGGTTGCTCTATGAGCACCGCGGCTACCATTGCAAAGCCGGTCACCGCGTCAGGTGCAGCGTTTGACGTTGACCGCGTGCGCGCGGACTTCCCCATCCTGTCACGGGAAGTCTACGGCAAGCCGCTGGTCTATCTGGACAACGCCGCGTCTGCCCAGAAGCCGGTGCAGGTGCTGGATGCGATCCGTGATGCTTATGCCAACGATTACGCCAACGTACATCGCGGCCTGCATTATCTGGCCAACGCCTCCACCCAGGCCTTTGAAGACTCCCGCGAAAAAGTGCGGGCATTGTTGAATGCGCCGACTACGGATGAAGTAATTTTCACCAAAGGTGGAACTGAAGCCATGAACCTGGTGGCGCAGGGATACCTGCAGCCGATCATCCAGCCGGGCGATGAAATCGTTCTTTCGGTGATGGAGCACCACTCCAACATCGTACCCTGGCATTTCCTGCGTGAGCGACAGGGGGCGGTCCTGAAATGGATTCCGGTTCTCGAAGACGGTTCGCTGGATATGGAAGCCTATGAGGCAGCGCTTGGCGAAAAAACCAAGTTTGTGTCGATGACCCACATGTCAAATGTGTTGGGCAGCGTGGTGGAGGCGAAAAAGATCACGGACATGGCCCATGCCCATGGCGCTGCCGTGCTGATTGATGGCTGTCAGGGTGCTGTCCATATGGATGTGGACGTGCAGGCCATCGGCTGCGACTTCTACGTGATGACCGGCCACAAGCTCTATGGGCCTACCGGCATCGGCGCGCTCTATGGCAAAGCGGACTTGCTGGCGGAGATGCAGCCCTATCAGGGCGGCGGCGAAATGATTCGCGAAGTCCACATGGACGAGATCACCTATGGCGATGCACCCCACAAGTTTGAGGCAGGCACGCCGCCGATCGTGCAGGCTATCGGCCTTGGCGCGGCGATTGACTACGTGAACTCTGTTGGACACGAAGCTGCGCGGGCTCACGAAGCAGACCTGATCGACTATGCGACGGCGCAGGTGCAGGATCTCAACTGGATTACCATTCACGGCACCATGCCGGGCAAGGGTGCGATCCTGTCATTCTCCATGGAAGGGGCACACGCCCATGACGTGGCGACAATCGTTGACCGGTCCGGCGTGGCCATTCGCGCGGGCCAGCATTGTGCAGAACCTTTGATGGCGCATCTGGGTGTCACGGGCACCGCCCGCGCGTCATTTGCCATGTATAATACAAAAGCGGATGTGGATGCATTCGTGGCCGCGCTTGAAAAGGCGCGGGAGTTTCTTGGGTAATGGATCAGCTTATGACTGAAACACAGACAGATGCCGCTAACGTTTCCAGCGAAGCTGCCGCGAACGATGCACAAATCAGCGGCTCGGCAATTCCTCAGGGTGAGCTGGACATGCTGACTGATGACCTCATCGGCGCCATAAAGACCGTCTACGATCCGGAAATTCCGGTTGATATTTATGAGCTGGGCCTGATTTACAAGATTGATGTGTCAGATGACCGAGACATTGAAGTGGACATGCCGCTGACAGCGCCGGGCTGCCCCGTAGCGGGTGAAATGCCGCAATGGGTCAATGATGCGATCAGCTCGGTTGACGGTGTCGGCGACGTCAAAGTGAACCTCGTATTTGACCCGCCCTGGACACCGGAGCGGATGTCTGAAGAAGCAAAAGTCGCCCTCAACATGTTTTGATCGCGTCTCGAGGCTCCTTGAATGGGAGCGCGAGCGTAATCACATGTTAGGATGAAATGTAGAGAGTGTAAGAGATGGCAGGACAGGTAATTTCGCTGACAGACACGGCGGCCGAACGGATCAAGGCAATTATCGCTAAATCCGACGAGCCGATTGTTGGCGTGCGTCTTGGTCTTGAAAACGCCGGCTGCGCAGGTATGGCCTATAAGCTGGACTACGCGACTGAAATCGCGCCACTGGATGAAGTGGTGACGGACAAGGACGTAACCATTCTCATCGACGCTAAATCGATCCTGTTCCTGCTGGGCATGGAAATGGACTATGAAGAGACCAAGCTGCGCTCGGGTTTCGTGTTCAACAATCCAAACCAGACAGATGCCTGTGGCTGTGGGGAAAGCGTGACACTGACACCCGCTGCCGCACCGGTAACGGAAGAACGCCCCTCGACCTAGCGGGCGCGATACGGCATTTTCCAGTCATGGCCGTATCCTCTGAATATCTCGACTTCCTGTTAGAAATGCTGGGGCCGCTTGGACCGGTCAAGTCCCGCCGCATGTTTGGTGGCTCGGGGCTGTTCGCGGATGGGCTGATGTTCGCCCTCATCGCCAATGAAGTTCTGTATCTCAAGGTGGATGAGCAGACCCAACCGGCGTTCGAGGCAGAAGGCGCGGAACCGTTCACCTACGAGACCAAGGCGGGCAAGCGCGGCGTGATGTCATACTGGCAGGTGCCGGAGCGGTTGTCCGACGAGCCGGAAGAGTTCGTGACCTGGGCGCGCGATGCCGTCAGCGTGGCGCTGCGTGCAGACGCCGCCAAGCCACCGTCCCAGCGTAAGGGGCCGGGATCTCCATCGAGACCGAAAAAGCCCCGGACGAAAAAGAAGGCGGCTCAAAAAAAATCGCGCAAGAAAAAGGCGGCGGAGTCTTAAGACCCGCCGCCATTTCATTTCTGACCGGGCAAGAAGCTAGTTGCCTTTAAAAACTGCCGGGCGCTTTTCGAGGAACGCTTTGACGCCTTCCTTGAAGTCTTCCGTCCGTCCGGCTTCGCGTTGCAGCCAGCGCTCCTTGTCGAGCTGTTCTTCGTAGGTGTTGTCAAAGCTGTCCGCATAGGCTTCGCGGATCAGGCCGAGGGTCCGGGTGGGGCCGGAGGCCAGATCCTTAGCGAGCGTCATGGCCTCATTGATCAGCGCATCATCTTCATACACCCGGTTGATCAAGCCCCAGTCGAGAGCTGTTTCCGCCGGCAGCTTTTCACCCAGCAGGGAGAGTTCCTTCGCTCGTGCAACCCCGATCAGGCGTGGCAGCAGGTAGGTAGAGCCACCATCCGGCACCAGCCCGATGCGGCGAAATGCCTGCAGGAAGTAAGACGACTTGCCAGCCAATACCATGTCGCCCATCAGCGCGAAGCTCATACCGACGCCAGCGGCAGGCCCATTGACGGCTGTGACGAAGGGCATCTTCAGCTTGCGGATCTTGCGCAGGATTGGGTGGTACTTCTGCTCTAGTGCCTGACCGGCATCCGGCTGCGCATTGGAGCGCTGCTCGCCGGGACGTTCCCCCGGGCGCCCTCCGGCAAGATTGGCACCGGCGCAGAAGCCACGTCCTTCGCCGGTCATCACGACGCAGCGAACGCCATTGTCCGGTGTATCAATCCACTCAAGTGCGTCCGCCAGGCCTTCCAGCATGTCCGGAGACACGGCATTGAGGGCCTTGGGATCATTCAGGGTCAGGATGGCGACATCGCCGTCCATGTCCACTTTGACTTTGTTGAATTCCATGGGGTCTCTCCCGGTTGTTGTTTGGTTTGATGGCTGCGTCGCGCCTAGCGCGAGAAATTCGGAGCGCGTTTTTCCATGAAGGCCGCAACGCCTTCTGTGAAGTTGGAGTGGTTGCCCCGCTTGCGCTGAGTTTCCTTTTCAAGGTCCAGCTGTGCGTTGAGGTCATTGTCAAAGGTGACGTCAAGAACCTGCTTGATATCGCCGAAGGCTTCCGTCGGACCAGCGGCCAGCTTTTCAGCATAGGCCATGGCTTCGTCCATCAGTTTGTCGTCATCAACGCACGCCCAGATGAGGCCCCAGTCTGCAGCCTGTTCAGCGGAGAGCTTGTCGCCGCTCATGGCGAGTGCACGGGTGCGGGCCTGGCCGATGAGCCGGGGCATGAAATAGGTCACGCCGCAATCAGGTACCAGAGCCAGCTTTGGGCCGAACACCTGAACAAAGCTTGCAGACCGCGCGGCGAAAACGACATCGGCTGACAGCGCAAGGCCAACGCCCCCTCCGGCAGTCATGCCGTTGACGGCACAGATAACCGGTTTGGGCAGTTCAGCGAGCTCCCGGATCATCGGGTTGAAGCCGATTTCCATGCTGTGCGCAACGCCGTCGCCGACGGTTGCTGATGCGGGTGGTTTAAAGCCTGCCGTCAGGTCGGCGCCAGCGCAGAAGCCGCGGCCTGCACCGGTGATGACCAAGGCACCTATGCCGGCGTCGTCACGGGTTTGGCGAATGGCGGTCCGCACCTCATCCAGCAATTGCGGGTTCATGCTGTTGAGCACATCCGGCCGGTTGAGGGTAATGACGGCAACGCCGGTCTCGTGCTTGTCGAAGGTGATCATGTCCATGGCCTATCGCCCCGCAGTGTTGATTTGCGAGCGACAATACCGGCCCCACGCCCATGGTCAAACGGGAGAAGGCGGCAAGATCATGCAGTTTTGCAGCAGAAAGCATGGATCGTGGAAACAGGACAAGGCTGACGTAGGGGCAGGCTTGACTCTCAGTCCGTTCGCCTAGCTGGCAATGGCCTCAAGGTCAGCGTCCACTTCCCACTTCACCTGATTACGGCCTGCATGCTTGGCGGAATACAGGCATGCGTCAGCTCGCTTTATGAGATCCGCGATGCTCTCGCCCGGCTCGAAAAGCGCCGCGCCGAAGGACATGGTGACCGCGCCCAGGTTCTCACCGGTAGACTTTTTGACCAGTTCCTTGCTCTCAATCGTACAGCGAACCTCGTTGGCGAGCTTGACGCCGGCTGTGAGATCTGTGTTCGGCAGAATGAGGGCAAATTCCTCACCACCATACCGGGCCGGCTTCAGCGGGTCCTTGACGTGGTGACGCATGCACTGGGCGACGAGTTTCAGAACCTGGTCACCCGTCTGGTGGCCATAGGTGTCGTTGAACTTCTTGAAGTGGTCAATGTCACCCAGAATGAGCGTGAAGCTGCTGCCGTCAGTCGTGGCTGCTTCCATGCAGGCGGTCACGCTGTCATCGAAATTGCGGCGGTTGGGAAGGCCCGTGAGCTGGTCCGTCAGTGCCTCAGTCCGGCTCTCTTCCATGTTATTGCGCAGCTGAGTGACTTCGGCCTTGCTTTCCTGCAGGCGCTCTTCCAGCTGCTTGCTGCGGCTTTCCATTGTCCGGGTTGCCGTCACAAGTGTTTCCATCAAGGTCCGCATTTCAGCGGGGGAGCGCTCTGTATCGAGGGCAGCACTCACATTGTTCAGTGAGTCGCCATAGGCGCCCGTATCCTTTGTAGCGGTTTCGAGCATCTGCATGACACCAGACAGCTCATCTTCCAGTTTGCCGCCCATCTCCAGCATGGCGCTATCGTTGTTGGATGGCGTCAGGTGCTTGGTACGGATCTGGTCGAGATGTTCGTTGCCGATGTTTTGGCCGGCATCTTCCAGCTTCTCAATCTCTCGGTTGAGATTGGGATTGGCGCCGGTTGCGTGTGTGTACCAGAGCTCGTAGTTGTCGGGCGTGGGGTCGATCGCGCGCGCGTTCATCTCACTGATGGCTTTTTCAGCCAGTGCTTTTGGATTAGTCATTGTGCTCGCGTCGGTCACTTAGAAAACCCCTGAATTCGGCTGCCACCACCGGAATGTGTGACGGCACCTATCTGCAACGGAGGGAGAGACCAGGCTTGTGCGGCCTGTTTTTCTGTGTGAGCTCCCTCAATGGCGGGCATTCTGAGGCAGACCGCTTAAAGCGGCGTTAAATGCGTCCACATCAAATGACCGCCTTAACCGGGCGAATTCGCGTGTTTCTTATAGAAATGGCAGGTTCTCGCCAGTTGCTGTTGACCGCGCTATAGTCTTCGCCATGGAACCGGCATGTGTCTGGACCGAAAGGCTTTTTTGCAGTCCGATCGCGCCAATCCACCGATTTTGTTCTGCCGTCAGGCAGGTTCAACCGAAAGCGTAAATCAAGGGGCGCCAGCTAACCCGCGCCCGGAAAAAGGTGAGGAAAATTCATGAGCGTTATGGAATCGACGCCCGAGACATCAAGCACGGACGCCATTTCTGATGGCATCCGCACCATTCTGGACCGCCAGAAGAAAGCCCACATTGATGAAGGCCCTGCGAGCGTCAAGCGCCGTAAGGACTGGATCGACCGGTCCATCGCCCTGCTGGTGGACAACAAGGACGAGATTGTTGACGCACTGACGTCTGATTTCGGCAACCGCGCACCGGTAGCGTCGCTGATGACCGACGTCATGGGCTCCATCGGCCCGCTCGACCACGCAAAAAAGCACATGGAAAAGTGGATGCGCCCTGAAAAGCGCAAGCTCCAGTTTCCGCTCGGCCTGCTTGGCGCCAAGGCACATGTTGAGTATCAGCCACTTGGTACCATAGGTGTTATCAGCCCCTGGAACTTCCCGTTCAATCTGACATTCGCACCGCTCGCCGGCATTTTTGCAGCGGGCAACCGCGCCATGATCAAGCCGTCCGAATTCACGCCGGCCTGTTCCGAACTGATGGCGAAAATGTTCCGCGAAGCCTATGACGAAACAGAAGTTGCTGTGATTACCGGCGGCCCGGCTGTTGGGGAAGCATTCTCGAAGCAGCCTTTCGACCATCTGCTGTTTACGGGTGCGGGCTCTATCGCCAAGCACGTGATGCGTGCAGCGTCTGAAAATCTGGTTCCGGTGACGCTGGAACTGGGCGGCAAGTCGCCAGTGATCGTCTCTCGCGACAGCGACATTGAAGATGTGGCGGCCCGTGTGATGACCGGCAAGACCCTCAACGCAGGCCAGATCTGCCTGGCGCCGGACTACGTAATGGTGCCGGAAGAAAAGGCGGATGAATTTGTGGCCGGGGCCCAGAAGGCGGTGACAAAGATGTTCCCGACCATGAAGGACAATCCGGACTACACGTCCATCATTAACGACCGTCACTATGACCGTATCAACGGCTACATCGACGATGCGAAGGCCAAA
This sequence comes from Candidatus Phaeomarinibacter sp., assembly GCA_050042885.1. Classification (GTDB taxonomy): domain Bacteria; phylum Pseudomonadota; class Alphaproteobacteria; order CGMCC-115125; family CGMCC-115125; genus Pyruvatibacter. The sequence goes on along the minus strand of JBHJJF010000134.1, from coordinate 5,397 downwards.
GGCGGTGACGTCGTCGAGATCAATCCGGCAAATGAAGACTTTACTCAGCAGCCTTACAACAAGATTCCGCCGACCATCATCAAGAACCCGACCGAAGACATGAAAGTCCTGCAGGACGAAATCTTCGGTCCGGTTCTGCCGACGAAGACCTACAAGGATGTGTCCGAGACGGTCGCTTATGTGAACTCCAAGGACCGTCCGCTGGGTCTGTATTACTTCGGCCAGGACACAGACGAAGAACGCCAGGTGCTGGACAACACCACATCAGGCGGTGTGACGGTCAATGACGTGATCATGCATGTCTCCATGGAAGACCTGCCGTTTGGCGGCGTCGGCCCATCCGGAATGGGCTCCTATCATGGTGTTGATGGCTTTAGGACCTTCAGCCATGCCAAGGCTGTGTACCACCAGGCCAAAGCCAAGATGGTAGCTGAGATGTTCCGTCCGCCCTACGATGACAAGAAGCGCAAACGCGTTTTGTCCATGATCAAGAAGTAGCGGGAACACCCACATTGTCTGTTAAAGGGCGGTCCGCTTGGGCCGCCCTTTTTCTTTGGGACAACGAAGATGGAAATAGAAACTGAGCGATTGCTGTTGCGGCAGTTCCAGGAGGCAGACTTTGCCGTCTATGCAGCGATGCTTGCCGATCCGGACGTGGCCCGCTTCATCGGGGGTGTCAGGGATCAGGCCGGTGCCCGACATCATTTCGAAAGTGCATGTGCACACTGGCGCGACCGTGGATTTGGCAAGTTTGCTATTGAGGAAAAGGCAAGTGGTCACCTGATCGGCCGCGCCGGGCCGACGATCCATGCCGATGCACCGGATGTTGAGCTCGGGTGGACCATGGCAAAGACCTCATGGGGAAGGGGATACGCGACCGAGGCAGCTTGGGCGTGTGCCGCATGGATGTTCGAGACGCTCAGTCTCAAGGAGATCGTATCGTTCATTGATCCGGCCAACGTGGCATCGGTTCGCGTAGCTGAAAAACTCGGCCAGTCATATGCCCGCGATATTGTCTTCGAGGCTGAGTCTTTGCGCGTCTACGCGGTGACCCTAGATGGGTTTACCGGAGTTAATGCGCCCTGAATGCAGAAGTCCCCGCCGATGAAATCATCGGCGGGGACTTCTGTGCGTAGTAACATTTAGGCCTACCGACCGATGGTGCGGATGGTCTGTGGCGTATAGCGGTCTTCGTTGAGGTCGCTGGCGTAGAAGTTGATGGGCTCTTCTTCATTGATCATGCCCACCAGAATATAGCGGCCAATGGTAAAGTCATACGCACCGCCCATGCTCGAGCCGCAGACTGGGACATCATAAAACACGATCGGGTACTGCTCCTGAACACGCCACAGTTCACCGCGGGCGTCATAGAGTTCCGCTGAGACAATGCCCCAGGTGTCTTCGTCCTGATAGAATACGCGCCGATTGTAGATGTGGCGGGTCGACGGTTTGAGGTTGGCTTCGAGCTGCCATACCCGGTGCAGTTCGTACCGCACGTGATCGGTGTTGATGTGTCGCGGATCTATTATCTCGTCATATGTCAGATTACTCGAGTACAGATCATAATTGTTGTACGGGATGTAGGCTTCCTGACGGCCCTTAAGCGTCCAGGTGTAGCGGTCCGGAGCGCCGTTGTAGCCGCCGAAAGAGTCTGAGGTTGTTGCGCCGTCAGAATTCGTTCCCGGGTTGTCATAAGCAATGTTGGGCGCACGGCGGACGCGGCGCGTGCCCGGCGAGTACTGCCAAGCCTTTCGGGGGTCTGACAGCCGGTTCAACGTCTCGTGGACGAGAATGACATTTCCCGCCACACGTGTGGGTTCCAGCGTATGCAGGATGTACAGGGCAAAAATGTTATCGAGGTCAGAAGCGGTTGTGAACGTCGGATCATTCCAGCGAACTATGGCGTCATCCTGAGCCGAGTACTTGGTGTAAGAGCCGGAGGCTGTGGGGATCACCGCTGCAAACTGGCGCTGAATCTTGTGGTTGGCGAAGCCGAGGAAGTGGTTCCACAGCACTTCATAGCCGGAATTGGGGATCGGGAACGGCTTACCCATGAAGGCTTTGTCCACGCCGTTGCCTGAATCAGTAATCACGCCTGTCAGTGCGTTCTTGCGGTTAGCTTCATATACGAAATCAGGCTGTGCGCAGCTGCGGTGCGATGTGTAGACATTCATCTTGAATGTGTCGCCGTACTTCTCCAGTAGCGCCTTTTGCGGCCCGGCAATTCGGTCGGCGTATTGCGCCATGTTGTCCCGGGTAATGGTGAACAGTGGCTGTTCCCCAGCATAGGGATTGATGTGGTGCGTACCCTTCTGGAAGCCGGGCGGTGGTGAGGTGATGCCACCGGTCCACGCAGGAATGGTGCCGTCCGCATTGCCAGCGCGTTCCGAACCGAGCGGTGTCAGGTCTTGGTCGAGCCGCTTTGCCATTTCCGGCGTTACGGCAGCGATCGCCGAGCTGGCAATGGCGATGGCGGGCAAAGCTGCAACGGCAGCCAGAAATCGATTTGAGAAGTGAGCCATGCAACGCGTCTCCCTGGATCGTGTTAGTTCGGTTTGAACTGTTCTTACCAAGATAGTAAGTCCGACTTACCAGTTTCGTCCAGTGAACAAATGGTAAGAGCGTCAAAAATGTCACTGGGACTGCCAATAGTCTCTGGCCAGCAAGATGCACTTGTTCCGCTGTGCGAAACCAGTGAAATCTTGTTCAGAAACCTGAAAGGGTGAAGCTAGGCTGCGTCGCTTTCCGGCGTACCGGTTTCGTCTGCGCTATCTACCTCGGCTACAGGGGCATCAGGCTGTTCTGCAGCTGCTGCAGCTTCCGCAGCCGCCTTGGCGGGGCGGATCGGGCGCAGGATGAAAGCCGGGACATGATCGCCCATGCCGATGACACGCTCCTGACGACCGCCGCCATTGGCACCGCTGCCGCCGCGTCGCCGTCCTCGACCACGAGGCGCCCGAGGTTCTACATCGGGCTGCTCTTCTGTGTCTGTCTCGGCACTGCTGTCGGCTTCAGATGCCGCGTCAGCAGTTTCGGTTGCATCAGCATCCTTGGCGCGACGATTGCGACCACGACCGCGTCCCCCCCGGCGGCGTCCACGGCGCGGTGCGCGCGCTGTTTCACCATCAGCATCGTCAGTGCTCGCGTCATCATCGGTTTCAGACGACGCTTCGGAAGAAGAAGTGACTTCCGGGGTTTCGGCAGACGCCTCCACGGACGTTGCTTCGGGCTCGCCGGTGGATGTTTCTGCCTCAGGTGTTGCTTCTTCAGCAGGTGCCTCGTCTTCCTTGGCTTTTGTCGGTGCATCTTCATCGCGCGTCCAGCGCTCGATTTTTTGCTCCGTCAACTTCTCAACGGCGTCGAGATACTTCTTGTCGTCCGGTGTGACCAAAGTGAACGCGGCGCCGTCGCGACCGGCACGGCCCGTACGGCCAATGCGGTGCACATAGTCTTCAGGATGTGTCGGCACATCGTAGTTGAAGACGTGGCTCACTTCAGGGATGTCGAGACCACGGGCGGCCACATCACTGGCAACCAGCAGCTTCAACTCGCCGTCACGGAACCTCCCAAGCGTCTGTGTGCGGACGGACTGATCGAGGTCGCCATGAATAGGAGAGGCGTCAAGGCCAGCCTTCTTGAGGGCACGGGCAACCACATCCACATCACGCTTGCGATTGCAGAAGATGATGGCGTTCTGAATGGTTTCAGAGTCGATCATCTCAATGAGGGTCTTGCGCTTGTCGCGCGATCCGCAGGTGATGATGCGCTGGGTGATATTCTTGTTTGTTGTTGAGGCACGGGCAACTTCGATACGGGCCGGGGCCTGCATGAAGTTGTTGGCCAAATTCTCGATTTCCGGCGGCATGGTTGCCGAGAAGAGCATGGTCTGGCGGGTGAACGGAATAAGCTTGCAGATACGCTCAATGTCCGGGATGAAGCCCATGTCCAGCATGCGGTCGGCTTCATCAATCACCAGAGTCTGAACGCCGGTCAGCATCAGCTTGCCGCGCTCAACATGATCGAGCAGGCGGCCGGGCGTTGCGATAAGAACATCGACACCGCGGTCAATCTTCTTGTCCTGGTCGCCGAAGGACACGCCGCCAATAAGCAGCGCCATGGAGAGCTTGTGATACTTGCCATACTTCTCAAAGTTCTCGGCGACCTGTGCCGCGAGTTCGCGGGTCGGCTCGAGAATGAGTGAGCGGGGCATACGCGCTTTGGCGCGGCCCTTTGACAGACGCTCGATCATGGGAAGAGTAAAGGAGGCGGTCTTGCCGGTACCGGTCTGGGCAATGCCCAGAACATCACGGTCGGCGAGCGCCTTGGGGATGGCCTGCGCCTGAATGGGCGTGGGCTCTGTGTAGCCGGATTCGTTGATGGCTTTCAGCAGGTCGGCGTTGAGGCCGAATTCGTCAAATGTCATGTAGTCTCGTTTTCAAGTAAGGACTTGGCTGGTTCGCATAGTGCAAACAGCTGGCGTCAATCCATGGGCCCAATAAATGATGGCCGGGCGTATTCCCAGGACATCGGCAGACCGTTCAAGAAAGCGCCGCGCTTGTCATTGCGGCGCGCGAATAAATGGGCCGGACCTGTCCGGTTTCCATCAAACAGACGCTGTCGCACGCAAGATGACATCTCTCACCAACCGTGTCCGGCGGTACCCCGATGAGTGCCCAACTGATGGACGGCAACAACGAGACCGCACGGGTAGTGCGTCTATTTGCGCTGCAACATAAGAAAAAAGTGTGGAAAGTCAATGAACTGCGCGAGGCCAACCCTGCGGAAAGCGCCACTTTGAGTGCCAGAACTGGCGCGTTTTCAACAACTATGGCCCTGAAGTCACAGATTTATCCGGTGCGATCTAGATGTCCAGATCCGTCGCGAACTCGGCATTGTTCTGAATAAAGCGGAATCGCAACTCCGGTTTGGTGCCCATCAGCTCACCTACCCGTGTCTTGGTTTCGTCCTGATCATCCTCTGGCACCATGACCTGAAGGAGGGTGCGGTGACCCGGCCGCATGGTGGTTTCCTTGAGTTGCGCGGGCAGCATTTCGCCAAGCCCCTTAAAGCGGCTGATCTCAACCTTGCGGTTGGCGTTGAACTCACTCTCCATCAACTGGTCTTTGTGCGCGTCATCCACTGCGTACATGGTCTTGCCACCCTGAGCGATGCGGTAGAGCGGCGGCACGGCCAGATAGAGATGGCCATCCCGGATCAACTCGGGCATCTCCTGATAGAAGAAGGTGATCAACAGCGTTGCAATATGCGCGCCGTCGACGTCGGCGTCGGTCATGATGATGATCTTCTCGTAGCGAAGGTCTTCATCGCGATAGCGTGTCCTCGTCTGGACACCCAGGGCCAGAACGAGATCGGAAATCTGCTGGTTCTGCGCCTGCT
>JBHJJF010000133.1:0-4501 GCA_050042885.1 Candidatus Phaeomarinibacter sp. | reverse complement strand
GCTGGAGTCAATCCGGTTCAACTGCCGGTGATCAGCGAGTGACGCCGGTGACGTTCATGCGTTGCGGATCGTCAGGCCGCCGTCCACGGGAATGACAACACCTGTCAGATAGCTGGCAGCGGGCAGCACCACTGAAAGCGTGATGTTGGCAACTTCTTCGGGAATGCCGTAGCGTCGCAGGGCCGTGCGGCGGTTGGCGAAGATTTCCTTGTGCTCGTCCGAGATACCGGCGGTGATGCCGGTGATGATCGGACCGGGGCAGATGCAGTTGGCGGTGACGCCCTCCTTGCCGAACTCAACGGCCATGGCACGGGTCAGGCCGATGACACCGGTCTTGGCGGCGACATAGGCTGAGTTCATGGTGGTCGCGCCCAGCCCTTCGGTTGACGCCACATTGACGATGCGCGCAGCGTCTGACTTGCGCAGATGCGGCAGTGCCGCCTGCACCATGCGCTGGTGCGAGGTCAGCATGACATTGAGGCTCAGATCCCAACTGTCGTCATAGCCGTCTTCGCCCAGCGGCACCGGACGCGCGAGGCCGGCATTGTTCACGACAATGTCGATGCCGCCGAAGGTCTCAGCGGTTTGCGCCGCCACGCGCTTGATGGCGTCGGCGTCACCCACATCCAGCGCCCAGGCTATCGCAGTCTTGAAGCCGGCGGCTTCGATTTCAGCGCCGCCGGCCTCACAGGCATCCTGGCTTAGGTCGGTAACGGCGACATTGGCGCCTTCGCGGGCAAACAGATGGGCCGTCGCGCGGCCCATGCCGCTGGCGGCGCCGGTGATGATGGCGGTGCGGCCCGTGATGGAGCGGTCAAGCGGCTGATAGTCGATCATGTGCGTGGTCCTTCAATATGGTTTCAGGCGCACCATACGCCCTGACACCTCTTGATCAACACTCCTGCGCAGGCGACACTTCTAGCAAAACAAACGGAAACACATCAGGAAACGCCATGCTTACTCTTCACTTCGCCCCCAACTCCCGCGCCGGCCGCATCATGTGGCTGCTGGAAGAACTCGAGCTGCCTTATGAGCTGAACAAGATGGCGTTTCACCCCAAGGATCTGAAATCCGACGAGCACCGCGCCCGCCATCCGCTCGGCCGCATCCCGGTACTCGATGACGGTGACGTCTCCATCTACGAATCCGGTGCCATCGTCGAATACATTCTGGAGCGCCACAAGAATGGTGGCCTCAAGCCGGCTGTCGACGACAAGATGTATCCGGAATATCTGCAGTGGTTCCACTATTGCGAAGGCATGATCATGCCGCCGATCAACACAATCGTGGTGCACACAATCCTGCTGCCGGAAGACCGGCGTGACGCCACGGTGCTCGGCCAGGCGCAGCGGCTGCTGACAAAGGCGCTGGTCCCTGTGGAAGAAGCGATTGCGGGGCGCGACTATCTCATTGGTGATTTCTCCGGTGCCGACATCATGCTCGGCCACTCCATCTTCATGGCCAACCGCATGGGCTGCGTCACAGACGACATGCCGAACCTCAAGGCCTATGTGGCCCGCATTACCGCGCGCCCGGCTTTTGACAAGGCCATCAACGAGCAATGACCGCCGGCCCGTCCATGACCAATCAGGCCATCGACGCTCAGGCCGTGATGCATCATCAATATCTTCTCGGTTTGCAGCTGATGGTCGCCACGACGAAAGGTCCCGACATTGTCGGTGACTGGATGTTCCGGCTGTTCCGCCGTCAACACGAGGAGAAATTTCTCTCAAGCTTCGAGAAGCTGGGCCTGGCTGACCTGCCGCATGCGGTTGCCAGTGCGCGCTACCATGTGCTGTCGAATTCCATGGGCGGGGTGGCCGTCGAATACATGGAGGAAAGCGACACCAAGGCGTGGGTGCGCTTTCGGTTTCCGCGCTGGATGTATGCCGGCGCCACCATTTGCGGTGTGCCGGTGGAAGCCAGCCGCGGGTTCCTGCGTGGCTGGTACGCTCAAAATGGCGTGTCGCTGGGTAACCCGCGTCTTGGCTTTGTATGTGTATCAGAAGACATGACCGGAGAGTTCGGCCTGTGCGGGTATTTCCGCGAGTACGATCATAATCTCGCAGAAGATGAGCGGTTGCAGTTCGCCCGCGATGAAACACCACCACCCTTTGATCCGGATCAGCAGCCCAAACCACCTGATCAGGACTGGAGCTCGGAGCGCTTGGCAAAGGCCAACCGCAACTACGCGATGGAATACATCCGCAACGGATCAAAAGCGCTGGTGGAGGTGATCGGTCGCGACGAGACGCGTGCGCTGGGCGGCAAGGCCGCGCGGCTCATCGGCCTGCAGACCTTTCAAAGACTGGCCGCCATGGTCGGCGCGCGTGACGGGACTGCCGCCGACGCTGCGTCGTTTCTGGCGACCATGTTCGAAGGCATGGGTGATACCTGCACCGTCAAAATCGACCCCGACGGGTCTGGCGCAACAGTGCACCAGTCCGGCCTGCGAATTCTGCGCGGACTGGACGACGATCATTCAGAGGATCTGCTGGCGTGCTGGATCGAACTGTGGCGGGGGACGCTCAACTCCCACCGCATCCGCAAGACCTGCACAGTAGAGCGCAACGCAGACGCACTGCTGTGGACGATACGCGACACTTCCTAGTTTCAAACAACCCCAATTTCTGCCGCACTCAGGCAGCGAGGAGTAAAGACGCCCATGCCCCAGGATTTCATCGTCAATCGTGCAGACCTTCGCGACGCTGGGCTTGCGTCAGCCACGCCCCTTGAGGCGGGTGATGGAGAGATCGTTCTTGCCATCGAACGCTTTGCCCTCACCGCCAACAACATCTCTTACGGCATGGCGGGCGACATGCTGGGCTACTGGAACTTTTTCCCTGCGCCTGAAGGCCAGGGCCGCATTCCTGCCTGGGGCATCGCGCGGGTGACGCAGTGCAACCATGCGGACATTGCTGTCGGCGACAAGTTCTTTGGGTATGTCCCCATGTCCGAAGAAGTGGTGATGACACCAGTAGATGTGTCGGCGCGCGGCTTCAGCGACGGGTCTGCCCATCGTGCGCAATTGCCGGCGATCTACCAGGAGTATCTGGCTGTGACCCCGGCCAATGGATTTGATGGCACAAGCGATGACCTGCAATGCATCCTGCGCATTCTGTTCGTCACCTCTATGCATATGGATGATCACTTTGCCGCCAATGATTTCTTCGGCGCGTCCACGCTCATCATCGGCAGTGCATCGAGCAAGACCGGATACGGGCTTGCCTTTCTTGCCAGCAAGCGGCCTGGCATCAAGGTGGTCGGCCTGACGTCCGCGTCCAACAAGGCATTTGTTGAAGGCCTCGGCATCTACGACACAGTGCTGTCCTATGACGAGATCGGCCAGCTCAATACGAACGAGCCAAGTGTCTATGTGGACATGTCGGGCAATGTGGGTGTGCTGACACAGGTGCACAGCCATCTTGGCGACGCGCTCAAGAACAGCACGAGCGTGGGGGCCACCCATTGGGACGCCCCACGCGATGGCGCCGACAGCCTGCCCGGCCCGACGCCGGACTTCTTCTTCGTGCCGACGCACATGGTGGAGCACCGCGAGCGCGACGGCCTGGCAGGCCACGACGTGCGCATCGTTGCGGGATCAACAGCCTTCTACAAAGCTGCGCAGAACTGGATCGACACCCAGACCCACAGCTTTGTGGATATGGGCGACACCTACGCCCTTCTGCTCAAGGGCGTGTCGCCCAAGGACGGGCACATCGTGGTCACCGGCTAGCATCGTCAGGCGTAGCTGGAGGCTAGATAGCCTCCAGCCTTGCGGGTACGAATTTGTGGTGCGGGGTGCCGAGATACTTGTCCTTGTTGTGCAGGGACGTCAGCCCATTAACTGAGACACCGTTGGGCACGTCATTGCCCTTTTCATCCGGGTACAGAAGACCAAGACCATTTGGCAGGGACAAGGTTCCCTGGCGCATGCGGTCATCATAAGCGATGAGCACTTCAGCTTCTCCAGCCTCCGTCACCACGCGGGCACGCCCACCATCCTTGATACCGACGCCCATGGCATCTTCCGGGTTCACCGACATGGAAATGGAATCATTGCTCTTCTGCCACGCCGGGTCGCGAATGATTGTATTGGCCGTGTAGGAACGGCGCGCGCCGGCAGCAAGAACGAAATCGTATCCGTCCTCCATTTCAACCAGGTCTTGCATGGCTGACAGGCCGCTGACCTCATCCAGCATCTCACCGATGTTAAGACGCAGGCGCTTGTCTTCGTAGCGCAGCTTGTCGAATGCCTCTTCAATGTCGTCTTCAGCAAACACCACGCCTGAATGGCCCTCGATGATCGCCTTGAAGAGATGGAGCCCGAGTTGGGTTCCCTCGCCTTCAAAGCCCGCGCGTCGGATGGACGCCTCGTTGCCCATGCCAAAACACTGCGTGGCGCCCCCGTAAAGGGCGGCTGCGTCAGCGCCTTTTGGCAGTGCCGGGCCCATGGTCCGGTGAAGGATGTAGCTCAGATAGGAAAAGAGGCGCGGAGTGG
>JBHJJF010000132.1:0-2377 GCA_050042885.1 Candidatus Phaeomarinibacter sp. | reverse complement strand
GTGGTGGCGGAAGCAGCACTCACCATCGATGCCGCGGAGCTGATCCTGCGGGACGTTCTGCGTGACGTCATGGATCAGCGTGATGCAGCATCGCCCGAGACGCGCGGCACCTGGATCACGCGTATGGCGCATGCCATCTTCATGTGCCGGGGTGCTGTTCAGGACATCGTATCGGTCACCGGCGCCAGCGGCAGCCGGCTGGAAAGTCCTATTCAGCGCGCGCTCAGAGACATCTCCACTGGATCAAATCACGTGCTCTTCGATCGTGAGGCGAGATATGCGGACTATGGCCGGACACTGCTGGATCAACCGATCCAGAGCATGATGGTGTGACCGATGAGTACGCCCCGCATCCTTCCCCTGTCGATTGCCGAAGCGACTGAAGCCGCTGCGCTCGTTGACATCGATGAAGCGAAAGCGGGCTTCTCGATCTATCGCGTCCTGCTTCGCCAGCCCCAGTACGCCAAGCGTGTCAACGACATGGCGGAAACGCTGATGACCAACTCCCAGCTGGACCCACGGTTGCGCGAATTGATCATCATGCGGATCGGCTGGTCGAAAAAGGGCGTCTATGAGTGGAGCCAGCACTGGTGGATCGCAGGACAACTCGGTGTCGAAGAGCGCGACCTGCTGGCGGTCCGGGACTGGCAGGCCCATGACCACTGGTCGCCGGTAGATCGCACTGTCCTTCGTGCGACCGACGAGACCCTCGAACACGGAACGATCTCTCAGTCGACATGGGATGCATGTGCTCAACACTTCCCAACAGACAAGGAACGCATTGACCTCGTGGCCACCATCGGCAACTGGAAAATGATGTCCGAGGTGCTGACCACCCTCGCGGTCCCCCTTGAAGAAGGCTTTGCACCTTGGCCTCCGGACGGTGTGGCGCCTGCATAGAAGCCATTTGTCCCCAAACAATTTGATAGCGCGGCAGAAGCCATGAACCCTCATACGCACTACAGTCTTGAGACGAGCATCGACCCATCAACGCTTCGACGTACATTCGCCTGCTTCCCTACCGGCGTTGCGGCGGTGTGCGCGGACTCGGAAGAGGGGCCCGTCGGGCTGCTGGTCAGTTCGTTCACGTCGGTGTCGCTGGACCCGCCGCTGGTATCGATCTGCATTATGAACGGCTCACACCGCTGGTCCCTCCTGCGCACTTCCAAACGACTGGGCGTGAGTTTCCTCGGCGACGAGCAGCAGCATATTTGTACGCAGCTCTCCGGGTCGCGGTCACACGGTCTCGACACATTGGCCACCAGCAGAACCGATGAAGGCGCTGTGATGCTGCATGACGCCACCGCCTGGCTGGACTGTTCGCTCCACAAGGAAGTCGACGCGGGCGACCACACTATTGCTTTGCTGCGCATTGAATGCCTGGAGACATCCTCCGGCCTTGCACCGCTGGTTTTTCACAATTCACAGTTTCACCGGTTGGCGGCGCTGTGATCTGCCCTCGTGCCTTACAAGGCCGGCGTCAAAGGAAAACAAAATGATCAGCACACGACGTTCATTCCAAATCGCCCTCCTTGTTGTGGCTTTCATTCCCTTCGTCCTTGGCATCATGACTTTGATCGGCGGGGCAGGGCGCTTCCTCTCGGAGGACGTTGTGACCGCCAGGCTTGATAGCCAGCTACGGTACTACGCGATCTACTCGATGCTGCCGCTTGTCATGTCGATATGGATTGTGCGCAATCTGGAGATTGCCGGGCCGGTCCTCTTCATCACATTGGGAGCCACAGCGCTGGGCGGCGCGGCGCGTCTGTATTCCGCAACGCTGTACGGTTTGCAGGAGCCTGTGATGATCGGAGTCATCGTGTTCGAGATCGGGATTCTTCTCTTTCTGCCATGGTACCGGCTTGTGATTGACCGCTCGACGCCGCCATCTCTGGCCGCCACGTGAACAAACCGCATCATGCACCCACGGCTTCGCAGCCGTGCGGAAGCTGAACTATGCCGTCCGTCGGGAGAACACAAAATGATCAAGTCCAAATTGGCACGTGTTTCACTTCTTCATCTGGTGATTCTCGCCGTTACAGTGATTCCGGTTTCAGAGGCGGCGGCATCTTACGCCCTCGAAGCCTGGAACATGGACACGCGCAGGGGCCTGCCGATCGGATTGCAGGTCTGGTTGCTGGGCGTGCTGTTGCCGACGTTTTTGGCGTCTGTGTTTTTTGTCAAAGAGCACGTGGCGGCCAGATGGGTTTTGGGCGGCTTCTTCTGTAGCCATCTGTGGCTGACCATAGTGGAAGTAACAGGCGCTTTTACGGTTCAAGGCGGATTGGTATCGCTGGGCCGCATCGTCTTTTGGTCGACGGCGATCTACGCGATGTAACGATACCGGTCAGAGGACAGACTGCCATCGGCGTACGGT
>JBHJJF010000131.1:0-6215 GCA_050042885.1 Candidatus Phaeomarinibacter sp. | reverse complement strand
GTGCCGGCTGCAAAGCGCTCGGTTGCTTATCAGGATGAAGACTTCATCATCCATACGTCAGAGGATGGCGCGCCACGATACATTATGGAGCCGCGCGTCTTTGCGCGCCTTCTGCAACTGGCGGATGTCATGCCTGACGCTTTGGTCCTCTATGTGGGCGCAGGCCTTGGATATGGTCCGGCTGTTGTGTCCAAATTGGCAGAAACTGTTGTGGCCCTGGAAAGCGACCCAGCGCTCGCAGCCAGTGCCGGACAGCACCTTACAGACAATGGTGCCGACAACGTTGCCGTAATTGAGGGTGCGCTTAATGAGGGCTGCCCCGATCAGGCGCCATTTGATGCCATCATCGTCGACGGGGCGCTTCCGGATGTGCCAGCAGATCTGTGCCGCCAACTCAAGGACGGCGGCAAGCTCGTTTGTGTAATCGGCTACGGATTAGGCGGTAAGGCCCATGTGTTTGAAGCAGTTGGCGGTGAAGCCAGTGCGCGGGCCGAATTCAGCGCCGCGGTGGCCCCTGTCCCAGGCTTTGAGAAGCCGCAGGGCTTTGTCTTTTAGAGCGGTCGAATGGGCTGGTCACAGCGCGCTGTCGTCAAATCGACACAACCAAGCACCCACTTTCAGCGTACAAGTTGTGTCTGTTTGGCCAGTTTGGGCGCAAAAGCAGACGAATTGTCCACTTTTTGCGGCCAGAGTGCCTTTGCGGGTGTTGAACCGCGTTCCACCGGCACCCTATATAGGTCCGAGATAAGCAGCTAAGGTGCAGGCAGCACCAGCGGGGGATATTTTGAGCATGAATTCCGCAGATTTCCTGAAAAAACGGCTGCACGATGGGGTCTCCCTTGCAGCCTTGTCGCTGTCACTGATCTTCGCGGGGGGCATCGGAACAGCCTCCGCGCAATCATTGGAAGATGCGCTGGTGGCCACCTATGGCTCCAACCCCACACTCCAGGCTGCTCGCGCTGAACTGCGCGCGACGGATGAGAACGTGTCCCAAGCCTTGAGCAACTGGCGCCCGTCCTTGTCTGCGACAGGAACCAGCCAGTTCACAAGCACGGAAAATGATCTTAGTGCCGGGGCCGGCTTTGGCGCATTGACCAGCAGCAAGGACGATCGCACCACGAATACCGGCTCGGTTACCCTGCAGCAGAATGTGTTCCGCGGTGGACGAACTATTGCCCAGACCCGGCAGGCCAAATCACAGGTTGCAGCGGGACGAGCGCAGCTGTCGAGCACAGAACAAGACGTGCTTTTGAGCGCGGTGACCGCATACATGGACACCTTGCGCGACACCGCTACCGTCGAACTCACCAGCAACAACGTAACGGTGCTGCAACGTCAGCTTGAAGCATCGCAAGACCGTTTTGACGTAGGTGAAATCACCCGGACAGACGTGGCCCAGTCAGAAGCCCGACTGAGCGGCTCACAGTCAGCTTTGATCCAGGCTGAAGCCAACCTGACCAATTCGCGGGCCGCCTATGAGCGCATCGTCGGTTCCGCCCCGGGCTCTCTTGATACGGCCCCGCCACTGCCAGCGCTTCCTGGTTCGGAAGATGAGGCATTGGCCATCGCTGTTGCCAATAATCCAACGCTGCAGGCCGCCCGCTTTGGCGAAGAAGCCTCGCGACACGCCATTCGGGATGCAAAGGGTAGCCTGTTACCGACCCTGACCGTGCAGGGCGATTACAGCTATTCAGACGATGTGAGCAGCACGGTCGACAACTCCGAATCCGCGTCGGTGACCGGGCGTCTGACAATTCCGCTCTACCAGTCCGGTGCTGTCTACAGCCAGATTAGACAAGCCAAGCAGTTGAACAGCCAGTCGCGTTTGCAAATCCGCGAGGCGACTCGTTCGGTTCAAGAAGGCGTTGCAGGTTCCTGGGAGGCATACCGGGCTGCAAATGCACAGATCGAGTCAGACAGGCAGCAGGTCCGGGCCAACGAAATTGCTCTTGATGGCGTGCAGCAGGAAGCGCAGGTCGGGTCGCGCACGACATTGGATGTGCTCGATGCGGAGCAGGAATTGCTGGATTCTCGCGTGGCTTTGGTCACGTCAGAGCGCAATGCCTATGTAGCGGCGTATCAGCTGTTGTCTGCGGTGGGCAGGCTCAACGCGTCATACCTTGCTCTTCCGGTGGATATCTATGCACCGGAGGCTAACTATGATGACGTCAGCGGTCAGTGGTTCGGCTTCGGTATCGAGGAAGAGCCGGACGAGGTGGCGCCCGAATCAGGCACAGATGCGGCTTCCCAGCTGTAGGCACTTCTTCACATGCGCAGGGCCATATTCGGCCCTAGTGACGTTTTCCTCGCATTAATAGGCCGGGGTTAACTGTTTCTGCCTGAAACTACGCCAGTAACTACGTCTATTTTGGGGAGTAGCTGCCTTTAACTGGCCATGTGGCTGAGATAGGCTTAACCCCCAGTAGAGACATGTCGGCACTCCCGTTGTCCGAGGAGAGGCCAGATCAGATTTGGCGCGTAGCGCCCGAAATGCGGTGAGTGAAACGATGAGCGACCAAGGCACCCAGGCAGAACCTTCCATGGAAGAGATCCTCGCTTCCATCCGTCGGATTATCTCCGAAGATGGTGACGAGGAAGGTGCAGAGGGTGCGACAGCAAGTGCGGATGTTGATGTTGATGAATCCCCGGCCGACATGACAATGGAGGCAGAACCTGCTCCAGAGCCTGAGGAAGTCGAGGAAGAAGCCACCCCGATCGAAGACCTGATGGTCGCCGAAGACGACGCCGATGAGGGTGAGGACGATGTCCTGGAACTTACCGAGTTTGCAGAGGCGGAACCTGAGCCGGAGCCAGAACCGGAGCCTGAGGTAGCTGCTGCACCGGAACCAGGACCTGAGCCGGAAGCAGCGCCTGAGCCTTTGCCAGAGCCGGTGACTGACGATCCGTTCGATACCGGCGAGGATAGCGATCTGATCGCCATCGACCGGGCACCAGAGGTTGAACCAGAGCCTGAGCCTGAGCCTGAGCCCGAGCCCGAGGTCGCGCCGGTACCTGTCCCTGTTGTCAACACGTCTCCTGCGCCTGAACCGAGTGCCTTGATGTCTGACGAAGCAACAGCAGCAGCCACGGCGGCTTTTGACCGGCTGTCCGCTGATATGCCTGTGTCCGGCGACGGTGAAACCGGGACGCTGGAAGGGCTTGTTCAGGATCTGCTGCGCCCGATGATGAAAGCATGGCTTGACGAAAACCTGCCTGCCATAGTCGAGGCAGCGGTCGCTGAAGAAGTGGAGCGTGTGGGCCGCCGTCGCCGGCGGTAATCACGTAGTTTTCGGGCCCCTTGTTGTCATTGGGGCGCTTTGCGTTAAAACCAGCCGGTTCCCTTGTGATGCCCCTACGGGTTGTTGCAGCGGAACCGGCTTTTTCATCTATCGCCCCATGTTTGCAGACCGCTGTAACGGGTGGGGCAGTTTCCAGAGACACCATGCTTGAGAAGACTTTCCAGCCACAAACTGCAGAACCGCGAATCTACGCCGAGTGGGAGGACACAGGGGCCTTCAAGGGCGGTGACCCGGAGCGCGTGGCGGCTGGCGCAACGCCATACTCCATCGTCATTCCGCCGCCCAATGTGACCGGGTCCCTGCATATGGGTCATGCCCTCAACAACACTCTGCAAGACATCCTCGTCCGGTTCGAACGGATGCGGGGCAAGGATGTGTTGTGGCAGCCGGGGACGGACCATGCAGGCATCGCGACCCAGGCCGTGGTCGAACGTCAGCTTGCGGAACAAGGCGGCAATTCATCGCGCCGCGAAATGGGCCGTGACGCATTTATTGAGCGCGTTTGGGAGTGGAAGGCTGAAAGCGGCAGCACGATCACCAACCAGTTACGCCGGCTAGGCGCATCCTGTGACTGGTCACGCGAGCGCTTCACCATGGATGATGGCATGTCCAAGGCTGTCCTCAAGGTGTTTGTCCAGCTCTACAAAGAGGGCCTGATCTACAAGGACAAGCGTCTCGTGAATTGGGACCCGACGCTTGAGACGGCGATCTCAGACCTTGAAGTTGTCCCAACTGACGTCAATGGGCATCTGTGGCATTTCCGTTACCCGCTTGCGGACGGCAAGACATATGAATTTCCTACAGAGCACGACGACGAAGGCAATCCCACCGTGTTTGAGACGCGCGACTACATTGTTGTCGCGACAACACGGCCGGAAACCATGCTGGGTGATACCGGCGTTGCGGTAAATGCTGAAGACGAACGCTACAAACACCTGATTGGCTCCCAAGTTGTTTTGCCAATCACAGGTCGACGTATTCCCATTGTCGCGGACGAACATGCCGACCCGACACAGGGGTCCGGCGCGGTTAAAATCACTCCTGCCCATGACTTCAACGACTTTGAAGTCGGTCGCCGCAACGATCTGCGGATGATCAACATCATGGATACCCGTGGGAATCTCCTGCTCGACAGCAATGAAGCGTTTCTCGAAGGCTCACCTTTGGCGCACAACGCGGTCGCCGCCTATCACGGCAAGGATCGATTTGTTGTGCGCAAGCTCATCGTCACGGCGCTTGATGAGCAGGGTCTTCTCGACAAGATCGACGACCATCGCCACGCCGTCCCTTACGGAGACCGGTCCAACGATGTCATCGAACCGTTTCTGACCGACCAGTGGTATGTCGACGCGCAGACGCTCGCGAAGCCTGCAATCGAGGCTGTGGAGAAGGGCGACACTACTTTCGTTCCGAAGAACTGGGAAAAGACCTATTTCGAGTGGATGCGGAACATCCAGCCCTGGTGCATCTCGCGGCAGCTGTGGTGGGGACACCGCATTCCTGCGTGGTACGGACCAGACAAAGAAGTCTTCGTCGCCCAGACTGCCGAAGACGCGCACGCGCAGGCGAAAGTTCACTACGGCAAGCCGGTTGAACTGGAACAGGATGAAGACGTTCTGGACACGTGGTTCTCATCCGGTCTTTGGCCGTTCTCGACACAGGGATGGCCGGACGAAACGCCGGAACTAGGCCGCTATTACGGGACCGACGTTCTGGTCACGGCATTCGATATCATTTTCTTCTGGGTTGCCCGGATGATGATGTTCGGCCTGCACTTCATGAAAGAAGTTCCGTTCAAGGACGTTTACATCCACGCGCTCGTCCGAGACGAAAAGGGCGCCAAGATGTCCAAATCCAAGGGCAATGTAATTGACCCCTTGGACCTGATCGACGACTACGGCGCAGACGCCCTGCGTTTCACGCTCACAGCAATGGCGGCACAGGGCCGGGACATCAAGCTCGCCAAGTCGCGTGTGGAAGGCTACCGGAACTTTGGCACAAAACTCTGGAATGCCGCGCGCTTCTGTCAGATGAACGAATGCGCGCGGGTCGACGGTTTTGACATTGCAACCGTCGCCGGGACGCCGAATATGTGGATAGCCGGTGAAACGCGGCGTACTGCCGCCAAGGTTACTGAAGCGCTTGAAGGCTACCGTTTCAACGAAGCCGCTGCCGCTCTTTATCACTTCGTTTGGGACGTCTTTTGTGACTGGTACCTTGAGCTCATCAAGCCTGTGCTCAACGGCACTGACGAAGACGCGAAAGCCGAAACACGGGCCACGGCTGCTTGGGCGCTTGACCAGATACTTGTCATGCTGCATCCGATGATGCCGTTCCTCACAGAGGAGCTTTGGGAGCATGGAGTAGAAGGCCCGGCCCGCAGCACCATGCTGGTGACCGCGCCGTGGCCGACTTATGATACTGTACTTGGCAACGTGGATGCAGATGCCGAGATCGACTGGATCATCCGCCTTGTTAGCGAGGTTCGCTCCGTCCGTGCACAGATGAACGTGCCGGCTGGCGCGAAAATCCCTCTCGTCCTGCGCGGGGCGTCTGATGCCACAATCGGCCGGATGACACGTAACAAGGACATGATCGAGCGTCTGGCCCGTCTTGAAAGCATGAAGGTCAGCGACGATGCGCCTATGGGCGCCATCCAGGCCGTGGTAGACGAAGCCACATTGTTCCTACCGCTAGCTGACGTGATTGATCTGAATGCAGAGCGTGCCCGCCTTGCCAAGGAAATCGGCAAGATCGATGGTGAGATCAAGAAAATCGATGGCAAACTGGGCAATGAGAAGTTTCTCTCAAAGGCCCCGGAAGCTGTCATTGAAGAACAGCGCGAGCGTCGAGCTGAAGCCGAGCAGCCCCGCGCGATACTTGCTGATGCTCTTGTACGCCTAGAAGGGGCCGCCT
>JBHJJF010000130.1:0-10179 GCA_050042885.1 Candidatus Phaeomarinibacter sp. | reverse complement strand
AGTTCAGAATTGCGGAAACACGACATTCAGGAGGAAACCCATGCATGATCTCGTGATCAGGAACGGGCTCGTTTATGACGGGCTGGGCGGCAAGCCATATGAAGCTGATATCGCCATCGATGGCGCGACGATCTCCATCGTCGGGACCGTGACTGACGGCGGGCGCGAAGAGATTGATGCCAAGGGGCAGATCGTGACGCCGGGCTTTGTGGATGCGCATACGCATTATGACGGTCAGGTCACGTGGGACCCGTATCTTCAGCCCTCCACCTTTCACGGTGTCACCACCGCCATCATGGGCAATTGCGGCGTCGGCTTTGCGCCCTGCGCGCCGGATCGGCACAATTGGCTGATCGGCCTCATGGAAGGCGTGGAAGATATTCCGGGTACGGCGCTTGCCGAAGGCATCAAGTGGGGCTGGGAGAGTTTTCCCGACTACATGGATGTGGTGGAGCAGTCTCCGCTGGCGATCGATGTGGGCCTTCAGGTGCCGCATGGCGCGTTGCGCGCCTATGTGATGGGCGAGCGCGGGGCCCGACTTGAACCGGCAACCCGCGAAGACACCGACAAGATGGGGGCACTGGTGGAAGACGCCCTTGAGGCAGGGGCGCTTGGCGTCTCTACCTCGCGCACGGAAAAACATCGCGACAAGGACGGCGAACATACGCCGACCTACAAGGCCGAAGAGATGGAATTGAACGGCATTGCCGAGGCCATGAAGCGCTCCGGCACAGGCGTCATTCAGCTCATTGCCGATTTCCGCGATGTGGACTGGGAATTCGGCATGCTGCGCAAGATGGTCGAGATTTCCGGCCGTCCACTGTCGCTCACCATCGAACAGGATGACCGGCATCCGGATATCTGGAGCCAGGTGCTGGACAAGATTGCCGATGCCAACAAGGCCGGCCTGCCCATGCGCGGCCAGGTGCCGGCGCGCCCCACCGGCGTGGTGATGGGGCTGACGGCGTCGCTCAACCCGTTCCTGCTCTACAAGACATGGCACGAGATTATGCCGCGGACGCTTGAAGCCCAGGTCGCCGCACTGAAGGACCCGGACTTCCGGGCGCGGCTGCTGGCGGAAAAAGTCGAGTTCAAGGAAGGCGAAATTTCCACGCAGCTGTTCACCTGGTTCCACAAGATGTTCCCGCTGGGCAGCCCGCCAAACTATGAGCCGGCACCCGAAGACAGTGTGGACGCGCACGCGAAGCGCGACGGGCGTGCCCCGCGCGAGGTGCTGCTGGACTGGATGGCGGAAGATGACGGCAAGGCGCTGATCTACTTCCCGCTGATGAACTATCTGCCGGGCGATCTGTCCTACGTGGAGCAGATGCTGAAGCATCCCAACACGACCTTCGGCCTCAGCGATGGCGGGGCCCATGTGGGCATTATTTGCGATGCCAGCTTCCCGACCACGATGCTGACCCATTGGGGCCGGGACCGGACGCGCGGTGAAAAGCTGCCGCTTGAATGGATCATCAGTGGACAGACGAAAAAGACGGCAGAGCTTGTGGGTCTTTATGACCGTGGCGTGCTGGCGCCGGGCATGAAGGCGGATGTCAATGTCATCGACTTTGACAACCTGACCATGGACAAACCGGAAATCGTCTATGACCTGCCGGCAGGCGGCAAACGCTTTGTGCAGAAGACGCACGGCTATACGGCGAGCATCATATCAGGTGCTGTGGCTTTCCGGGATGGAGTGCCGACGGGCGTTCTGGGCGGCAAGCTCATTCGCGGCAGCCAGACACGTCCGGCCGCGGCGCAAATTCCTGCTGCGGCGGAATAGTCAGCAATGAGCCGGTTTCTGGGAGACATCCGCCAGAACGGCTATGTGGTGCGCGATATCGACCGTGCGATGCGCCACTGGACCGAGGTGATGGGCGTCGGGCCGTTCTTCTATATCGAGGACGTACCGGTCAGCAATTTTCAGTATGGCGGCACACCGTCCGACGTGAAGATGAGCATTGCGCTGGCAAACTCGGGCCCGTTGCAGATCGAGTTGATCCAGCAACGCAATGCCGCGCCCTCCATGTATCTCGATTTTCTCAATGCGGGCCATGAAGGGCTGCAGCATGTGGCCTTCTGGACGGCGGACTTTGACGACGATATGGCGCGCATGACCGAACGCGGATTTGAGGTCGGTCATTCCGGCCAGATCGGCGCGGATGGGCGGTTTGTGTATTTCACCACGCAGGACCACCCGGGCAGCGTCATCGAGCTGTCGGAAACCAATGGGCGCAAGGGTGCATTTTTCCAGTCCATTCGCGATGCCGCCGATAGCTGGGACGGAGCCGACCCGGTGCGAGCGGTCTAGACCTCCACCACCTGCCGCGCGACTGCGCAAATGACCAAAGACATGAGGAACCGCGCGTATGACCGACAAAATTCTGCATGAGCTGTCCCCCGCCGATGTGAAGGCGAAGATGGATGCAGGCGATGTGGTGGTCATTGATGTGCGCGAACCGCGCGAATATGGCGCTGAGCGCATTCCTGGCGCGTTCAACTTTCCGCTCTCGACTTTTGATGCCTCAGCCCTGCCCACGGGCGGCAAACCGGTGATCCTGCATTGCGGTGTTGGCAAGCGGTCTGCCATGGCGGCGCAGAAGTGCTTTGAGGGCGGCGCGGCGGAAGCCAGTCACATGGCCGGCGGGCTGGGCGAGTGGAAACAGGCCGGTCTGCCTCTGATTGTCACGGACCCGGAGACCGGGCAGCCGGAACTAAGGGGCTGATTTCCAGCCCAACCGGTCTTCCTCAACTACCTTACGGGACTTTCTCTTGAACCTGCCTTGAGGGCCTTCATAATTCTCTGACCGGTAGAGCCATACCGGTCATAGGGAGGATCCAACGATGGCTTCAGAGAAATTTTCGGGCACGGCCAAATGGCTGCACTGGATAACAGCACTGCTGGTGCTGGTGGCAATCCTGTTTTCGTTCGGCGTCATTCCGCCGGGCTTTGAGGGGATGCCGGTGGATGAAAAGCTGCAGGTGCTGATGGTGCATTCGGGCAACGGCATTGTCGTGCTGCTGCTGACGTTCTATCGCATCCGCTACCGCCGCACGCACACGCCGCCTGCCTACCCTGACAGCATGCCCGCATGGCAGAAGGCAGCCTCCAAATGGAACGTATACGGATTGTATGCGCTGCTGATCTATCAGCCGATCATCGGCATGTTACACGCGCTGACCTATGTGGACGGTGATGTGAAACCCTACGGGATATTCAATCTGACCGGCCTCGCGCCATCAGATGCGGCGCTGACAGAGGTGTTTCATGTGATGCATGCCATCGGCGGGCTGGCGCTGTCAGCGCTGCTGATCGTGCATGTGGCTGCGGCCATGAAGCACTGGCTTATTGACCGGGACAGGGTGTTCCAGCGGATGCTGCCCTACGGGCGGGTCTAGCGCCTAGCTTGGTGGATTGTTTGCAGCGCTGCATAGACCCCCCGGTCAAGCCGGAGGGTGGCGGGAAGATGTTGGGGACGACTTACCACACCCGCCAACGCCACTGTCCGGCTTCGCCAACACCATTGCCCGGCTTCGCCCACGCCATTGCCAGGTTTCGCTAACGCCATTGTCCGGCTTGACCGGACAATCCATGCAGCGGGCTCAGAGGCTGCGCGCGTTCAGAAGGGGGCCGTGGTTGATCTTGGGCAGGACAAGCCGGGAGAAATACTCGGCCTCCCTGGCGTGCGGGTAGCCGGACAGGATGAAGGCGGAAAAGCCCATCTCCCGGTACATCTCAAGCTTGGCGGCAACCTGATGCGGATTGCCGACAATGGCGGCCCCGCAGCCGGATCGCGCCTTGCCGATGCCGGTCCACAGATTTTCCTCGGCAAAGCCTTCGTCATCAGCGCCGTCGCGCATCATGGCCTGGCGACGTACGCCTTCTGACGTCGCATCCAGGGCGCGAGCACGGAGTTTTTCGCCCTCTTCCACGTCGAGCTTCGACATGATGTGGCGGGCGTGGGCCCGCGCCTCTTCTTCTGTTTCGCGGACAATGACATGGACGCGATAGCCGAATTTGAGTTCGCGCCCATGATTGGCAGCGCGTTCACGCATATCGTCCACCAGCGCCTGCACCTTGTCTTTCGTGTCCGGCCACATGAGGAAGACGTCGGCGCCTTTGGCAGCAACTTCGCGGGCCGCGGGCGACATGCCGCCGAAGTAAAACGGCGGGCATTTGCCAGAGACTGTGCCGATGCGCATGGGGTCCAACTGCATCTGATAGTGTTCGCCGTCGATATCGACGGGCTTGCCATCAAGCAGCGTACGGATGATCTCCATGGCTTCCAGCGTGCGGCCATAGCGCGGCGCGGATTCCATGGTCTGGCCGGGCATGTCAGAGGAAATGATGTTGACGGTCAGACGGCCGCCGAGCATCTGGTCAAGGGTGGCGATCTGCCGGGCCAGTTGAGGCGGCCACATCTCGCCGCAGCGCA
This sequence comes from Candidatus Phaeomarinibacter sp., assembly GCA_050042885.1. GTDB lineage: Bacteria > Pseudomonadota > Alphaproteobacteria > CGMCC-115125 > CGMCC-115125 > Pyruvatibacter. Next base: position 5,740 of record JBHJJF010000130.1, on the reverse strand, counting down.
CCGCGAGCAGCAAACGCATGTTCTTCACCGTCGGCGCGACGCCCCCTGCGAAGGCGACCGGATCAATCCCCAGCGAGAAGCCCGACGGCAGCAGGATGTTGTCAAAGCCGCCAGCTTCGGCGGCATCGACGATGTCCTTGCAGTGCTCGAAGGTGGACAGGTAGGCCGGGTCCTGGGTGCCGAGGAACTCGGCATCATCATCGCACAGGGCGGAGAACCAGGAAATTTCAACAGTGCCAGTGGCGGGAGGTGTCGTCATTGAAGACATTCTTTCTTCCAATGCTTCCCCGCGACTTGATCGCGGGGTCCAGGGCGGCTCGCAGATACGTAGCATGAGGCCCTGGGTACCACGGTCAAGCCGCGGTACGGCAATCTGATTAAGGTGTTATGGCAGCGGCGCGCCCAGCGCGGCGTCGTAGACGGCGTACCAGTCCTGGCGGCTCAGAGTCACATCAAGGGCACTCATGGCGTCAGCAATGCGGGCCGGGGTCTGGCTGCCGATGATGGGAATGGGCCTTGACGGGTGGGCCAGCACAAAGGCCAGGGCGATGGCGGTGCGGCTGGTGCTATGTTTTCCGCCGAGGCGGTCCAGCGTGGTGATGACATCCGCGAGCTGCGGGGTCGGCGCTTCGGAAGCATGCAGGGTCAGGCGGCCACCGGCGAGCGGGCTCCAGGCGAGCGGCGTCATGTCGGTTGCCATGCACAGGTCCAGAATGCCATCGGTGACGGGGTCAATGGCAAGCGCGGACAACTCCGGCTGTTGGGTGGCCATGGGGTGATCCAGATGGGCCTGCAATGCGGCGATCTGGTGGGCGGTGACGTTGGAGAGGCCGTATTCCCTTATCTTGCCTTCCTGGCGCAGTGTCTGAAGGGTCTCCGCCAGTTCTGCCGGGTGGGTCAGGAGATCCGGACGGTGGACCTGATAGAGGTCGATGGTCTCGATCTGCAGACGCTTGAGGGAGGCTTCACAGGCCTCACGCAGATACTTTGCGCTGCTGTCATAGGGTGTCCCGGGAATGATGCCGCCCTTGCTGGCAATCACCATCTGGTCGCGTAGGGCAGGCCGGGCCTTGAGGACATGGCCGAACAGTTCTTCCGCCGCGCCGAAGGGGGCGTTTGAATCCAGACCATAGACATCTGCTGTGTCGAACAGGGTGATGCCCGCGCCCAGGGCGGTTTCCACCTTGGCGTTGGCCTCTATTTCAGCTTCGCGGCCCGTGGCCCCGGCAAAGCGCCACATGCCGTAGGCGATGGGAGCTACGGTCAGATCGCTCGCGCCCAGGGGGCGGTGATTTTTGTCGATGACGAGATCGGACATTTATTTCCTCAGGCATGTCGCATAAGAAGGCTCCCATAACACAGGCAGGAGAGAGACGGTATGGGCGAGATGATCCGCTACGCGATTATCGGCGCAGGGATGATGGGCAATGAGCATATCCGCAATATTGCCATCATCGACGGGGCTGAGGTCGTGGCGGCGGCGGACCCCCATGGCGGCTCGCGCGACTGGGCGAAGCTCAGCATGGAGGGCCAGCCCATTGCGCTGTATGCGGATTACCGGGAGCTTCTGGCCAAGCCGGACAGCTTTGACGCGCTGATCATCGCCACGCCGAACCACACGCACAAGGATGTGGTGGAAGATGCGCTGGCGACCGGCAAGCATCTGCTGATCGAAAAACCACTATGCACAACCTTTGACGACTGCCAGTGGATCGACCTGGCTGCATCGACCCCTCCCGGCGTTGTGTGGATGGGGCTTGAGTATCGCTGGATGCCGCCGGTCACCCGGTTCGTGGAGGAGATCCGCGGCGGGGCTGTGGGCGACGTCAAGATGCTGACCATCCGCGAGCATCGGTTTCCGTTTCTGCAAAAGGTGGGTGACTGGAACCGCTTCAACCGCAACTCCGGCGGCACGCTGGCGGAAAAGAGCTGCCACTTCTTTGATCTGATGCGCCACATCATCGGCGCTGAGCCGCGCCGGGTGATGGCGTCAGGCGGACAGGACGTGAACCATCTGGATGAACGCTATGGCGGCCAGACACCGGACATCATGGACAATGCCTTTGTGATTGTTGAGTTCGACAATGGCGTGCGGGCCTGTCACGAGCTGTGCATGTTTGTGACCCAGCTTGAGCAGCGCGAGCATCTGACGGTGACCGGGACCAAAGGCGCGCTGGAGGTCACCATTCCGCAAAGCGAGCTTGCACATACACTCAACACCGGCAACGAGACCGTGCGCACACATATTAATGTGGACCGCAAGGTGCTGGATGCGGGACATCATCACGGCGCGTCCTACTATCAGCATCTGGCGTTTCAGGAGGCGATCCGTACCGGGTCAAAACCGCTGGTGACCGTGGGGGACGGGCTGCGCTCGGTCGCCATGGGGTTGGCGGCGCACCGCTCGATTGAGCAGGGACGCATAGTAGATATGTCCGAATTCGGGCTGTGATTGGCAGACTGCGCGTTGACGGACTGCGTTCATGGGGCCATGTTTGTGGCCTGTTTCAATCGCAACGGATGGCACGGGCACAAATGACCGGCATCATTCTCAGGGCGGATTACCTGCTGCGGGGACTCATCGTACCGGCGTGCACCCGCGCGGCCCCACCCCACTGATGCAAAGCCCCTCTCCCGCCCAATAAATGCGTGCCCGGCTTTGCCGGGCTTTTTTGTGCCCGGCGCTTTTATGCCCAGAGCTGCGGCCGCTCCCAAGACCGGACACAGTCATGCCATCTCTTGAAACATCTTCCGCCCAACCGGCCCAAATGGCCGTCTCCAACCGCCGCCGCCTGTTCATCATCACGTCGATTGTGGCGGTGAACATGCTGTCGCTGGCCGCGACCGATCTTTATCTCCCGTCCATTCCCGAGCTGCCGAAAATTCTGGGGGCGAGTGTCGAAAGCATCCAGTTCACGCTGGTGGCGTTCAGCCTCGGCTTTGCCATTGCGCAGATTTTCATCGGCGCTCTGGGGGACGTGTTCAGCCGCCGCGCGGTGCTTTCGACGTCGATGCTGCTGTTCATTCCCGCGACCATCGCCTGCGCCATGGCACCCAGTGCGGAAGCCTTGATCGCGGCGCGACTGGTCCAAGGGGCGTCCGCTGCGGCGGGCGCAGCGCTGACGGCGCCATTGATCCGTGACCTGTTTTCAGAAGCCCGCGCGGTGCAGGCGATGTCGATCATCGGTGGGATTGATGCGGTGATCCCCGCCTTTGCGCCGATCCTCGGGGCGTGGATTTTTGCCGTCCATGGGTGGGAAATGAATTTCTGGCTGGTGGCGGCGCTGGCGCTGCCTGCGGCACTGGTCGCCTTCATCACCATGCCCAGCGAGCGGCAGGCGCATCACGTGGATTTCGTCGGCGCGCTCACGGGGTATTCCGTGCTGTTCCGCAACCGCGCCTATCTGGGCTACGCGCTGGCACATGCGACCGCCATCAGCGGATTGCTGGCGCTGGTGTTCAGCCTGCCAGTCCTGCTCAAGCTGCATATGGATGCGGGGCCGGCAGAGTTCGTCTACACGCAGATCATGTGGGTGGGGAGCTTTCTGGTGGTGACGTGGATGACCGGCATGATCGTCCGCCGCATCGGAGCAGACCCGATGATCCGGCTGGGCTCACTCATTCAGATCGCCAGCGGCACAGCGGTCTTTGCCTATGTGCTGATCGACCCGACACCGCTTTGGTGGATGGTGGCCATTCTGGCGACGCCTGTGTGCATCGGTTTTGGCCTGCGCGGCGGGGCGGGCTTTGCCCAGGCGATGGCGCTGTTCCCCACGCACGCGGCCCGGGCGAGCGCGTTCATCCTGTTTGCGTCCATGCTGATGGCAGCGGCGGCAACGGGCGTGGCGGCACCGTTCCTTGATGTAGGTGTGTGGCCGGCGGCACTGGTGGCGCTCATTTGCGGTGTTACCGGGCACAGCCTGTTGCGGCTGACGCGAACAAAGCCTCAAGCGTCAGCGGGAATGCCGTAGCCCGTGTACCATTCCTGAAACGGCATGACGTAGGCCGGTTCGCCATTGGGGCGGAACCAGCTGTCGATGGCGTAGCGCGCCCCGGCGGCGGTTTCCTCGACGACGGCGGGGTAGTGCTGCCAGCGGCCATCAATGAAGACGCCGCGAATGGACGGAGAGTGCAGGTTGTGGAAGCGCAGCAGGCCGTCGCTTTCCATCAGCACCAGGAGCATTGTCGTGTTGGCGGCTTCGTCGATGCAGTCCTGATAGGCCGGGTTGCCGGACCATGAGGCATTGAGCACGCCGCCAGGATCATCCGCCGTGCCGAGGATGGGGCCGACGGATGTTTCGATGATGCCCACGGCCTGCGCCATGGCGTAGCGCTCCTGGGCAGCGTTTTGGACATTGGCGAACTCATCACGCACGGCCTGCCAGTGGGGCCGCAGATCCACCTGCGAGCGGACCTGGCAGCCATAGGCGTGGCAGAAGGTGGCATCGGCCAGCTGCGGCTGTTCGGGCAATTCGTAGAACGCAAAGAAATCATCCGGCTCCGACCAGTCCCAGGAGACGCAGCCGGAAAGCGCAAGCGCCGCGACGGAAACGGTGATGAGAGCAACGAGACGACGCATGGGACATGCCTTTGACGCTGGAGGTGCTGACTGGACTTGCGCGACGTTACCGCGCAAGTGTCAGGAAACAAAATCACATCCCCTTGCGCCTGAGGACCCAGAACCATGAAAGCCGCCGTCGTTGAAGAGTTTGGCCCGCCCGAGTCATTGACGTTTCAGGAGATGCCGGACCCCACACCTGGGCCGCAGGATGTGGTGGTGGATGTCACGGCGGCGGGCGTCGGGTTTGTTGATGGGCTGCTGGTGCAGGGGCTCTATCAGGTGAAGCCGCCCCTGCCCTATGTGCCGGGCAATGAGTTTGCGGGCGTGGTGTCGGCGGTGGGCGAGAAGGTGTCTCTTCTCTTGGTTGGCCATCGGGTGAGGGGGACCGCTGCGGGTGCTTATGCGGATAAGCTGGTGGCGCCGGCAATGGTGTGCATTCCCACGCCAGATGGTCTGAGTGATGAGCTGGCGGCGGGGTTTGCGATTTCCTATGCCACGGCGATTTATGCGTGGCGTGATTGCGGCAAGGCGCAGGCGGGGGAAACCGCGCTGGTGTTGGGCGCTGCAGGGGGCGTGGGTCAGGCGGCGATTGCGGTTGCCAAGACCATGGGGCTGCGGGTGATTGCAGCGGCGTCCACTGATGCCAAACGCGATGCGGCCATTGCTGCGGGGGCGGATGATGCGGTGGACTACACGCAGGACAATTGGCGCGACGCGCTTAAAACCCTGACCAAGGAGAGCGGGCTTGATCTGGTCTATGACCCGGTGGGCGGCACGCTGGCGGAAGCGGCCATGCGCTCGCTGTCTCCGGGCGGGCGGCATCTGGTGGTTGGCTTTGCGGCGGGCGACATTCCCAAGGTCGGTCTCAACATTCCGCTGCTCAAGCGTTGCTCGATTGTGGGCGCTGACTGGGGTGGTGAAGTGCGGGCGAACCCGGCTGTGGCGATGGAACAGTTTGGTACGCTGCTGGAGTGGATCGTAGATGGGAAACTCACACCGGCACCGGTGATCACCCGCCCGATGGCGGAGTTGCCGCAGGCGCTGCGGGAGCAACTCGACCGCAAGCTTGTCGGCAAGCTCGTGATGGTGAACTGAGGCAGGGGTCTGCCTGCCCCACTGCGTATCCCTCCGGCTTGACCGGAGGGTCAACGAAAAAGGGCCGGACACTGAGTGTCCGGC
>JBHJJF010000129.1:0-6598 GCA_050042885.1 Candidatus Phaeomarinibacter sp. | reverse complement strand
CAAAAGCGTGATCAGCTGATAGACAATGCCGCGTATGCGCGGGTCATTGACCAGCGATGCTCTGGCGGCCAGTTGCGGCGAGGTGGCTGTGGCGGGATCAGTCATTCAGGTTTGAGCATACACAAAAATGGCGCGCCGACCTCTCGTCTGAGTTATCGGCGCGCCGTGTCTTGTTACAGAAACTTTTTATCGAACAGGAATGGCGTATTGCAGGCCACCATCCGTATAAAGCGCATTCTGTCCTCGGGCGAGGCCAAGAGGCGTTTCCAGCCCGAGATTGCGCTCAAAACTTTCGCCGTAATTGCCGGTCGCCTTGATGGCATTCAGCGCCCAGTCATTTGACAGGCCCAGCGCATCGCCGAAGCTTCCTTCCGTACCCAGAAGACGCTTGATCTGCGGATTGTCGCTCGCTGTCATCTCGCCAGCATTCGCCGCTGTCACGCCAAGTTCCTCAGCTGCGACGAGGGCATTGAGTGTCCAGCGCACAATGTCTAGCCATTGATCATCGCCCTGGCGGACGGCCGGTCCAAGTGGCTCCTTGGAGATGATGGTATCGAGAATGACATGCTCGTCCGGGTCCGTCAGCTTGAGCCGTTGCGCGGCAAGACCGGACACATCCGTTGTGTACACGTCGCAGCGATTGGCGTAGTAGGCTGCCACAACCTCGTCTGCCTTCTCGAATGCCAGAACCTTGTACTCAAGATTATTCGACCGGAAGAAATCCGCCACATTGAGTTCAGTCGTCGTGCCGGTGTTGGTGCATAGCGTCACGCCATCCAACTCCAGCGCATCCGTCACGCCGACTTCCTTGCGGATCATCAGGCCCTGGCCGTCATAGTAGTTCACGCCGGCAAAGTTGACGCCAAGCGATGTATCACGGTCGAGCGTCCAGGTGGTATTGCGGGTCAGAACGTCAATCTCGCGTGACTGAAGGGCAGTAAACCGCTCCTTGGCGGACAGTGGCGTGAAACGGACGGCGGTTGGATCACCAAAGATGGCCGCGCCGATCGCCCGGCACAGATCAACATCAAGACCAGTCCACTCGCCCTGGGCGTCTGGGTTGGAGAACCCCGGCAGGCCCTGGCTCACACCGCACTGGACGTATCCCCTGTCTTTGACGGCTGCAAGCGTCACTCCGGCATCGGCAGGTTGAGCTGTGGCGCTCTGAACAGACATCAGTCCCAAAGCAGCGCCGGCAATACCTGCCAGAACGGGACGTTTAAGAACGCGCATGGTGGTCGGAAACATCAAATTCTATCCTTACGTTGGGAGAGCCCGGACCGGCATACCGCTCCCCGCGATTTTTGCCAGCATTTGTGCCAGTGTAACATCCTCTAGGGTCTCGGCTAGGGGCATCAGGCAACACCTGTAAACTGGGATTTCAGGGTCCAGAAGCGCCAATCCGCCGTTCAGAACGCATATGTGGAAGCAATGAAAGACAAGACGAAAATAGTTCATGCCGGGCGGGACCCGAAATCAAATCACGGTGCCGTCAATCAGCCCGTTTATCACGCCTCCACCATTCTCTATCCGACATATGCCGACTTGAAGAACCCCAAAACGCGGGTCCAGTACGGCCGCCGCGGAACGCCAACAACCTTCGCACTGGAAGATGCCATCATGGCGCTGGAAGGTGGTGCGGGATGCGCCATTGTGCCGTCTGGCCTGAATGCAGTGACTACGGCACTGCTGGCACTCCTTAGCGCCGGCGATCACTTGCTGGTGACAGACAGCGCCTATGGACCCACTCGCACGTTCTGCAACACGTTCCTGAAGCGCATGGGCATAGAGACGACATATTACGACCCGATGATCGGATCCGGTATCGAGGCACTCATCACCGACAAGACCAAAGTTGTCTTTGTTGAGAGCCCCGGCTCCCTGACCTTCGAGATGCAGGACATCCCCGCAATCGCGAATGTGGCGCATGCAAAAGATGCAAAGGTTGTGCTCGACAACACCTGGGCCTCGCCGCTGTTCTTCAAGCCCTATGAACACGGCGTGGATGTTTCCATTCAGGCGGCCACTAAGTATGTGGTCGGTCACGCGGACACCATGCTCGGCACCATAACGGCCACAGAAGAATGCTGGCCGCTCGTCCATGCGGCGCATGGCGAGCTTGGTTTGTGCGCCGGCCCGGATGACATCTATCTGGCGCTCCGTGGCCTGCGCACTATTGATGTGCGTCTGAGACAGCACATGAAACAAGGGATCGAGCTTGCTTCATGGTTGGCAGATCGCGAGGAAATTTCCCATGTGTTTCACCCCGCGCTGCCCTCGCACCCACAACACGATATCTGGAAGCGGGACTTCCTTGGTGCCAGCGGACTTTTTTCCGTGATACTGAAGCCGGTAGAGGAGACGGCTCTGGCCTCCATGCTGGACGGACTTGAGCTCTTCGGCATGGGCTATTCATGGGGCGGCTTCGAGAGCCTTGTTGTTCCCTCCAACCCACGGCGCTACCGCACGGCGACAGACTGGGATTACCCCGGCCGTCTGCTGCGGTTCCACGCGGGATTGGAAGACATGGATGACCTCAAACGTGATCTCGACAAGGGCTTCAAGCGTCTGAAGGACGCCGGATGATCCGCACTGCTATCCTTGTCATCGTTCTAGTTGTGAGCATGAGTGGCGCTGCGAAGGCCGAGCAGCCATTGTTGATCTTTGCAGCCGCCAGTATGACGAACGCGGTTCAGGACATCGCCGATGCGTTCGAAGCAGCGGGAAATGGCCGTATAATTACTGTCTTTGACGCGACATCCCGCGCCGCCCGTCAGATGCAGCAGGGTGCACCAGCCCATGTTCTGGTCTCCGCCAATTCTCAGTGGGCTGAATGGTTGATTGCATGTGGTCCGGGTGACGCGGCGACGCGACACCAGATTGCCGGCAACGAGTTGGTGCTGATCGGGGCCACAAGTGACGACGGCACCATCGCCCCGAATACCCCCGTAGCCTTTGAAGCTGTGCTGCCACTCATCCGCGGCAGCCGGGTCGCAATTGCAGATCCAATTGGTGTGCCGGCAGGTATTTATGCGCGTCAATCACTCATGGCCATAGGCATATGGGAACAAGTCGAGCCGCAACTGGTGCAGGGTGACACCGTGCGTACGGTACTCAACTGGGTAAGGACGGGCACGGCGGAAACCGGAATCGTTTACGCAACAGATGCGCGGGTTGCGGATGATGTGCGAGTACTTTCGAGTATTCCGTCCGCCCTGCATGGCCCGATTGCATATGAAGTGGTCGCGACCCAAGACGCACCACCTGTGGCTGATCGATTCATCGCGTTTTTACTTGGTCAAGATGGCCAGACAATCCTAAATGGGTATGGGTTTGCACCGGCGTCTGATGACACCTACACCGATGAACCAGCGTTTCAAACTGAATGCGGGTCGTAGGTAAATGTGGGCGGTAACAGATGCAGAGCTTCAGGCGCTTTCGGTCTCGCTATCCGTCGCCGGTGTCGGATTGATTGTGTCGATGCCGCTTGCTCTGCTGACCGGTTGGGCTCTGGCGCGATGGGACTTTTGGGGCAAGACGGCGTTGGACATCGTCGTACATCTCCCGCTTGTCATGCCGCCTGTCGCGCGTGGCTACCTGTTGCTCCTGGCCCTGGGCCCCAGAGGCCCGATAGGCGAACCGCTTCAGGCATGGTTCGGACTTAACCTCGCGTTCTCCTGGACAGCCGCAGTTATTGTGGCTGCTGTCAGCGGTTTCCCGCTGGCGGTGCGTGCCATCCGCATTTCGGCGGAGAATGTTGAAGAGCGTCTTCTTCAGGCTGCGCGGACATTGGGGCAATCGCCCTTCGGTGCATTTGTAAGTGTCGCGCTGCCCTTGATGGTACCGGGCATAGTTGCGGGCGGGGTGCTCGCATTCGCGCGCGCCCTTGGGGAATTTGGTGCAACGATTACGTTTGCGGCTTCCATTCCCGGAGAGACACGGACCCTGCCCCTGGCGCTCTATACATTCCTGCAGGTGCCCGGAGGTGAAGACGCAGCATTGCGCGTTCTGATACTCTCGGTAGCTGTGGCCGTCGCAGCGCTTGTGGCATCCGAGTATTTGGTGCGCAGGTCGGCAAGACGACAGTAAGGAAGAGTGAGCCCTATGGACATCAAGTCAGAAATTTCCGGCAAGGTCTGGAAGATCGAAGCAGGCCCTGGCACTGACATCGAGGAAGACGACCCCATCATCATTCTGGAGTCCATGAAAATGGAGATACCTGTCGCGGCCCCCAAGGACGGCAAGGTAACTGAAATTCTGGTGGCCGAAGAAGAGCTGGTCGAAGAAGGTCAGGTTGTGGCCCGGATGGAGAGCTAGATGACCCGGCGGTTTCTCCTTCCTGCAGCTTTGCTTTCTGCGTCGATCTCCATAAGTGCAGCTTGGGCTAACACTCCGGATGAGTTCGCCGCTGGAGATGCCCTTGCTGGCCAGAGCCTTGCGAAGAACCTTTGTTCCGCTTGTCATGCTTTGGACGCCGGCAAGCCGTCACCCAATGAAGCCGCCCCCAATTTCAACTCTCTCACCCTGACCTATCCGCCAGCGCATCTCGCGGAAGGCTTTGCCGAAGGTATAGTCGTGGGGACCGATGCCCATATCGGCATGCCCCAGTTTGAACTGGCGCCAGAGCAGATTGACGATCTGATTGCCTATCTTGAAACCGTGATGCCGCCATACATATTGCCGGAAGACGCCTCAGACTAAAGCGTATCTTCGCCAAACAGACGCGCCAGGTAGGGCGTCAGGAACAGGCCTTTGGGGTCAAGCCGTTTGCGCACAGCCTGAAAATCGTCCCAGTGCGGATAGAGTGGTGCCAACTCGCGGGCGGTCAGAGTATGCAGCTTGCCCCAATGAGGTCGGCCACCATAATTGCGGAAGATCGCCTCCGCCCCATCAAACAGCCGCCGGTAATCCTGTTTGGCATATTGATGGATCGAAATAGAGACGCTGTCACGGCCCTGAAAGGGGCTGAGCCAGATGTCGTCGCCCTTGATGGTGCGATACTCGATTGGAAAGATAAAATTCCCACCACGCTTGCGCATGTATTCCGCAAGTTCCTGCGCACACTCCGGCCCCTGTTCAAGCGGGACTGAGAATTCCATTTCATTGAAGCGTACATCGCGGTCGCTGGGGAATGCCTGATAGGCATGGCGGACTTTCGACTTTTGGGAAAATTCGTCGGCGCCCATGTAACGCGCGCCAGCATTGTTCGTGAGAAAACGCTGCAGCGGCCCGCGCATGAAGGGCGCAAAGCGGCTGATCTCGCAGGCGGCAACCATCGCGAACTGCTCCATGCCGCCGCCGCTGTCTCGCGGCGGCCGTGCCGGCTCATCCGTGGTGTTGAGGAACTTCACAAGGACGTCGTCGGCAAATGGAAACCAGAAGAACTCAAAATGCCGGTTGTCGCTGACCAAAGTCTCCATTTGCGCAAACACATCTGTCACGGCCATTCGTCCCCCGGTTTCGCGAAGGGAGTATGCTGGGAGGCATTGCAGTACAAATTCCGTGATGATGCCAAGCGTGCCCAACGACACACGACCGGCAGTAAACACTTCTGGATTCTCGTCCGCGGAACAGTTGATTGTGCCGCCATCGGCTGTAGCAATGCGTAGGCCGGCGGCCTGGGCCGATACAGAGCCCAACGTGAGGCCTGTGCCGTGTGTTCCAGTAGAAATTGCGCCGGCAATCGATTGGCGGTTGATGTCACCCTGATTGGCCAGGGCCAGTCCGGCCTCAAGCAATGGCGCTCCCAAGTCACTAATCTTCGTGCCAGCTTTCAGGCGTGCTCTTGCCGCAGCGCTGTCGACATCAACCAGACCTGCGTGGGCATCGATATTGATCATGGTGCCGTCGGTAATGACGATAGGTGTGAAGGAATGTCCGGTGCCCGGTGCACGAACGGGGCCCCTGCCCTGTGCTGCCGCTTCCTGAATAGCGGCGCGTATCTCGTCTTCGCTTCCTGCCTCGATATAGCTGGAAGGTGCACAGGTAAGAGCACCCGACCAGTTGGTCCATACGGATGTTTTATGCTGAACAGTCATCAGGTGTGCGTTGTGCCTCTTGTCCGTTACGTCACGTTCCTACGCCCGAGCATCGGCGAGAACGACCCATGATGCAATCTATCGGCTCCAGAGCACTGCGGTAGCCATAAAAAAGCCCCCCGGATTTCCATCCGGAGGGCTTCTTCAACTTTGTCTTGTCCGGTCGGTTTACCGAACGCCACGGCGGCGCAGCGCTGCCGGGTCGAGATTGTCTTCGCTCAGCTCGTCATAGCTGTAGTTGATCTCACGTTCCTGGTTCTTCAGGCCCTGGACGTTGTAGTAATCGGCCTGAATGTCATAGGTGACGTCAGAGTTGTTCCAGCAAGTTGGTACATCGTAGTAGTTGATGATGTGACCTTCCTGAACGCGCCACAACTGACCGCGGCTGTCATACATCTCGCCGGTGACCATGTTGTAGGTGTCTTCGTCAAAAGACTTCACACGACGTGTGTAGATGTGCCGCTGGCCTTCACGAATAGTGGCTTCGACGGTCCGCGCCCGGTGCAGTTCGTAGCGAAGGAGGTCCTGATTAAGGGCGGCCGGCTGCGGGATCTGCTCGT
>JBHJJF010000128.1:0-6306 GCA_050042885.1 Candidatus Phaeomarinibacter sp. | reverse complement strand
TTCGTAACGCCACCGGCGTCGACCTTGCCCCAGGTGGATGGGTCGTTGGGATCAAGTGCGACGCCGGTGGCGTTACGAATGGTGCCTGACGGGCGCGGACGCTCTGCCAGCATCGTGTCGCCACCCTGTTGACGCATCGCGCGCATATCCGCATCGACCATCTCATCGCGACCGGTCGTCGGGTCGATGTGCTGGGCTTCCATCTCGGGAAGGGCCTGACCTTCCACCGGTGGCGGCAGATCTTCCTGCTGGCGAATTTCCACATGCATCAGTTTGCCGGTGACATCCTGGCGCAGGCGGTGCAGAAGGCTTTCAAAAAGTTCGAAGGCTTCTGTCTTGTATTCGTTCAACGGGTCACGCTGACCATAGCCGCGCAGACCGATCGTATGGCGAAGATGATCGAGCATCTGCAGGTGTTCGCGCCAATGGCCGTCCAGGGTCTGCAACAGCACGCTCTTTTCAACCTGCCGCATGATGTCAGAGCCGGCCTGTGAGGCTGTTCGAGCGAATGCTTCGTCAGAAGCGCGTGTCAGGCGTTCGTGAATTTCTTCGTTGGCGATGCCTTCTTCGGCGGCCCATTCTTCAACCGGGAGGTCCAAATTGAGATATTTAAGTGCCTCCTCGCGCAGACCTGCCGCATCCCACTGTTCGGCATAGGCCTTCTCAGGGATATGCGTCGAGACCAGCTCATCCACCACTTCGTGGCGCATGTCGGCGATGATGTCAGAGAGGTCATCCTCATGCATCAGTTCGATGCGCTGTTCAAAGATGACCTAGCGCTGGTCATTCATCACATCGTCGTATTTGAGCAGGTTCTTACGGATGTCGAAGTTGCGCGCTTCCACCTTGGATTGGGCGCGTTCCAGCGCCTTGTTGATCCAGGGGTGCGCAATGGCTTCGCCTTCTTCAAGGCCAAGCTTCTGCAGCACGCCGTCCATGCGGTCCGTACCGAAGATGCGCATCAGGTCATCTTCCAGCGATAGGAAGAACTTGGAGTGGCCTGGGTCACCCTGGCGGCCTGAGCGGCCACGCAACTGATTGGCGATGCGGCGGCGTTCGTGACGCTCTGTTGCGCAGACATACAGCCCGCCTGCGGCCAGCGCCTTGTCTTTCAGCTCTTCCACTTCCGCGCGGACCGCGGCTTCGCGCTTGTCGCGCGCGTCACCCTCCACCATATCGCCGAGTTCCTGCTCAATGCGCATGTCCACATTGCCACCGAGCTGAATGTCGGTGCCACGACCGGCCATGTTTGTTGCGATTGTCACTGCACCGGGCACACCGGCCTGCGCCACAATCTGTGCTTCTTCTTCGTGGAAGCGGGCATTGAGTACGTTGTGGGGGAGCTTCTTCTTTTTCAGAAGGTCCGCCAGCAGTTCCGACTTTTCGATGGAGGTCGTACCAACAAGGATGGGCTGGCCACGCTCGATGCAGTCCTTCACCAGTTCCACAATGGCATCATACTTCTCTTTGGCCGTGCGGTAGACCTCGTCGTCCTCGTCGATACGAGCAATCCCGATGTTCGTTGGGATGGATGAGACTTCAAGTTTGTAGATGTCGAGGAATTCGTCTGCTTCCGTCTCCGCGGTGCCGGTCATGCCGCCAAGCTTGCTGTAGAGGCGGAAATAGTTCTGGAAGGTAACGGATGCCAGCGTCACGTTTTCGGGCTGGATCGTTGCACGCTCCTTGGCTTCAAGAGCCTGATGCATGCCGTCCGAGTAGCGTCGGCCTTCCATCATGCGGCCGGTGAACTCGTCAATGATCACGACCTTGCCGTTCTTAACGATGTAGTCCTTGTCACGCTGAAACAGCTTGTGGGCCTTTATCGCCTGTGTGATGTGGTGAACCACCGAGCCGTTTTCGATGTCGTAGATATTGTCGCCACGCAGCAGGTCGGCCTCGCGCAGCACATCTTCCAGGTACTCGTTGCCCTCTTCTGTCAGAGTGGCGGTGCGGGCTTTTTCGTCGAGTTCGTAGTGCTCTTCTTCCAGCTTTGGAATGAAGCCATCGACCGTCATGTAGAGTTCGGAGTTGTCTTCCGTCGGGCCGGAGATGATCAACGGTGTGCGCGCTTCGTCGATGAGGATCGAGTCCACTTCATCGACGATCGCGAAGTTGTGGCCGCGCTGGGTCATCTGATTGAGCGCGTATTTCATGTTGTCGCGCAGATAGTCAAAACCCAGCTCGTTGTTGGTGCCATACGTGATGTCTGCTGCGTATTCCTGGCGGCGCTGGGCGTCGTCGAGACCATGCAGGATGACGCCGACCCGCAGGCCGAGGAACTCGTGCACCTGACCCATCCAGCGGGCGTCGCGTTCGGCGAGATAGTCATTTACCGTCACAACATGCACGCCGTCGCCGGACAAGGCATTGAGGTAAGCAGGCAGGGTGGAGACAAGCGTTTTGCCCTCACCAGTCTTCATTTCGGCGATGCGGCCGTCATGCAGCACCATGCCGCCGATCAGCTGCACATCAAAGTGGCGCTGACCGAGGGTGCGCTTGGCCGCCTCCCTCACAGTGGCGAAGGCTGGCACGAGCAGGTCGTCAAGACTTGCTCCGTTTTCTATTTCCTCACGGAATTCTGCCGTTCGGGCACGCAGCTCCTCATCGCTGAGGGCTTCAAGCTCGGGTTCCAGAGCGTTGATGAGGTCCACTTTCTGGTGGTATTTGCGCAATTGCCGGTCATTGGCGGAGCCGAAGAGGCTTTTGGCTAAACTTCCAAGCGAAACCATGAATCGTGAGACCTTAACTTCTGGGTGGCGGCTCTTGTCTGACCATTGCTTTGAGGCGGTGGTTGAGCCAGGAGTTGGGCGTCGAAACCTGCATATATCAAGGCATTTGGCCGCGCGATACAGGCGGACGAGAGATAGTGGTGGGGCAGAAGCGTGTCAACGCGGGTGCCATTAAGCTTTTGCTACTTTCCATGCCCCATAAATGCCTGAAAATCCGTCATAAATGCGGCTTGTGACCGGGACTTCTTCATGCTGAAGATGCGCCCACCGGGGCGGTTCTCGCCCGATCCGCCTGAATGACTTGTGAACCGGAGTGACACTTGATGATCCGCCAGAAGCTGCTTTCCCTTTCCGTCGTTGCAGGACTTGCAGCTTTGGGTGCCCATGCAACTGCTCAGGAATCTGCGCCCGCTGCTGAACAGGCGGAAGATGCAGTCATTGCAACCGTGAATGGTGCCGAGGTTCGCTATTCAGACATAGTGCTGGCGGAGCGGGATCTTGGGGCCCAGCTCTCGGGTGTGCCGGAAGACGTGAAGTTTGAGTATCTCGCAAACCTGATGGTGGACCGAAAGGCGCTTGCCGCTGCTGCGCGTGCGGAAGGCTTCGAGGATGATCCGGAAGTTCGGCGCCAGCTGGCCTACTACACTGAAAAAGTTCTGGGTGATGTCTATCTCAATCGGTCCCTGCTGGATGCGGTGAGCGATGAGGAGGCCAAAGCCTTTTATGACAAGCAGGTCAGTGAGGTGGATATTCAGGAAGAAATCAGTGCCCGGCATATTCTGGTGGAAACGGAAGCTGAAGCACAGGCTGTCATTGAACGTATCAATGCGGGTGAAGATTTTATCGAACTGGCCAAGGAAGTATCGACCGGCCCCAGCGGCAAAGACGGTGGTGACCTTGGCTATTTCGTCAAGGACCGGATGGTTCCCGAATTCTCAGAAGCGGCATTCGCCCTGGAGCCTGGTGCTGTATCCGCGCCAGTCAAATCCGACTTCGGCTGGCACATCATCAAGGTTGAGGATCGCCGCCAGCAGCAGCTGGTTGCCTTTGACGACGTGAAGGAAGGCATCAAGGTTCAACTGCGTGATGAGAAGGCTGCTCCCTTCATCGACAGTGTGCGTAATAAAGCGGATGTGGCATTTGTCGGCGAAGACGAGAGTGGTCGTCCGGAAATTGTGCCTCAGCAGTAGCGCTGGGCGTCTTCTGCCGTTAGAGATCGTGCAGGCAAAGGCACTTCTTGAGCGCGGCGGGCATCATGGCGGTTACTTCTCGGACATCTAAAGGGTCACCCAAGAAGGGTGGGGCTAGGCCCCAAAAAAAGGCGTCTTCGAAATCAGGCAAGTCTGCCCGCAAGGTGGCGTCTCCGGCTGGCGCTGCGCTTCAGCGGAAAACAGCCGCCAAGAAGCCGGCTCGTGAGAAAGCTGCGGCGCCCAGAAAGAAACCCGCCGCCAAGGCGAAGAACAAATCTGGCTTGCCGGTGTCGCCCTTGGCCCCGGCACGTTTCCCTGACGTGGCGGATGTGCCGGGCCTTGAGATGGCAACAACGCGCGCCGAGATCAAATACAAGGCCCGTGAGGACCTGCTTCTCGCCGTCATGGCTCCTGGCACAACGGTTGCGGGAGCCCTGACGCGGTCCCGGACCGCATCTGCGCCGGTGGACTGGTGCCGCGCCAATCTTGAAAGCGGTGCAGGCCGGGTTCTTGTCTCCACGTCCGGCAATGCCAACGCATTCACCGGCAAGGCCGGCATGGAGACGGTCAAGGTGACCGCTGCCGCTGCTGCGAAGCTCGCAGGCGTTCGCCAGAAGGATGTGTTTATCGGATCCACCGGCGTCATCGGCGAGACCATGCCAAACGACAAGATTACGGGTGCGCTTCCCGCAGCCTTTGACACCTTGAAGCCGGGCGGGTTTGAGATGGCGGCCCGCTCGATCATGACAACAGACACGTTTCCCAAGGCCTGTTCAAGGACGGTAGAGATTGACGGCAGCCCGGTGGTGATCTCCGGCATTGCCAAGGGGTCAGGCATGATCGCGCCTGACCTGGCGACAATGCTGTCCTATATCTTCACCAACGCCTCGATCTCCCAGCGCACGTTGGGCGCGCTGCTGGATATCAATCTGCGCGACAGCTTCAATGCCATTACGGTTGATAGCGATACGTCAACAAGCGACACCGTCCTGCTGTTTGCCACGGGGCGCGGACCCGATGGTGAGAAAGCGCCGTACACTCAGATCACCCGGCCAGGGGACCCCAAGCTGAGGGCCTTCCGGCAGGCGCTGGCAGACGTGATGTCTGATCTTGCCATGCAGGTTGTACGGGACGGCGAAGGCGCAACCAAGTTCATCTCCGTGACTGTGACCGGCGGGGAGAGCCATAACTCCGCACGCCGTATTGCAATGGCTGTTGCCAACTCACCCTTGGTCAAGACGGCGATTGCCGGTGAAGACGCGAATTGGGGTCGCGTGGTGATGGCTGTCGGCAAGGCTGGCGAGCCCGCGGATCGTGACAGACTTTCCATTGGCTTTGGCGGCATTGAAGTGGCGAAGGCTGGTCAGGCCGTCGATGGTTACGATGAGCGGCCTGTCGCAAAACACCTCAAGGGCCAGGAAGTTTCCATCGACATTGATGTCGGTGTGGGCCGAGGGGAAGCAACGGTTTATACCTGCGATCTAACCCATGGGTACATCTCCATCAATGCCGATTATCGCAGCTAGGTAGTGGTGCTGATCACCTATTGAAGTAAGTGTTCGTTAACGCTGACCGGGACTGAAATCCCGGCACACCGGGTGTGTAGTAATCTCATAATGTTCTCTTAACGGCGCGGTGCCACACTGCTCCGCAAATGAATGGCAGTTTTCATGCGGATTGTTCTTGTTGCGGCCTGCGCGCTCATTGATGCGGATGGTCGAGTTCTGCTGGCGAAACGTCCCAAGGACAAAGCCATGGCGGGGCGCTGGGAATTTCCCGGCGGCAAGGTCGAACTGGGCGAAACGCCGGAACAAACGCTCATTCGTGAGCTGAAGGAAGAGTTGGCAATTGACGTAACGGCCGCCTGTCTGGCGCCTTTGACCTTTGCCAGTCACACCTATGCCGCAGATGTCGGTGCCGACGACTGGCATCTGTTGATGCCGCTTTTCGTTTGCCGCCGCTGGTCCGGCCGGGTCACGGCGGTGGAACATGAGGCGCTGGAGTGGGTCCGGCCCGTGCGGATGAGAGACTATGACATGCCGCCTGCGGATGTTCCGCTGGTTGCCCTATTGAGAGACTTTTTAGGATGAAAGAACTTCTGACTAAAAACCTGATGGTGGACGAAAGCGGCGCAACGGCAATTGAGTATGCGCTGATTGCCGGTGGTATTGCAGTGGCGATCATTACGGCCGTCAATACTCTGGGTGTTGATGTTGCCGGTCTCTTTGGCACCGTGACGGACGGGTTCAGCTAGGCCAAACGGTTTCTAGCTTTCAGGCTTTTCGCCGGCGCTGATTTCTTCCGTGTTCAACGCGTCCGCGAGCCGTTGCTTCGCACTGCCACGCCGCAAGGGTTGCTGCTGGCTCTCGTGGGGCGCCCAACCCGCC
>JBHJJF010000127.1:0-9066 GCA_050042885.1 Candidatus Phaeomarinibacter sp. | reverse complement strand
CCCTTAACGTTGAGGGCTCACGCGCCCGCATAGTTGCGGTGCACGAGGCATCAGCACATCGGGCCGCGCCGCCATGCCCCGCGGCCGGGGAGTGTGGTGGCTGCAGTCTTCAGCACGTCAACGAGGCTATTGTGGCGGACTGGAAGCGTCAGCAAGTCTTGTCAGCCCTGGCACATTGGGGAATTGAAGCAGACGTCACATCAACGGTTACATCACCCCGACGCTCCCGACGTCGCGCGACATTTGCGGCCCGTCTTGGTGGGGCCGGTGTCATCATTGGTTTCCACGAAAAGGCATCCCATCACATTGTCGATGTATCGGTATGTGTAGTCGTTCAACCATCAATAGTGATTGCATTGCCTGGCTTTGCACGCATGCTTGAAGAGGGGTTGACCCGTCGTGGGGAAGCAAGAATCGCCGTAACAGCAACACACAATGGTTTGGATGTTGCGGTTGAGATGCCGGGCAAGTCCCTTACCGGCCAGCTTATGGCCAAGCTTTCAAGTGCCGGGAATGAAGCTGATCTTGCGCGGCTAACCTGGAACAACGAACAGGTCGCGGAGTGGCGGGCTCCCATCATTGCATTTGATGGGTTGGCATGCGTTCCACCGGCAGGCGGATTCCTCCAAGCAGTCGAACACGCCGAAGCTACTTTGCGCCAGTTCATTATCGATGCCGCACAAAACCGAAAACGCTTAAAGAGGGTGGTGGATCTGTTTTCAGGTTGCGGCGCATTTTCCTTGCCGCTGGCGCGCCTGGCCAAGGTAGACGCGTTTGATAGCGATGCGGCATCTATTCGCGCTCTGGACGATGCCACTCGCAACCTTCAGGGTCTCAAGCCTGTTGTCGAGGAAAGGCGGGATCTGATCAGTCGTCCGGTTTTTGCGCAGGACCTGAAGAACTACGACATGGCGGTTTTGGACCCGCCGCGGGCTGGCGGTCTTGCGCAGGCAGAACAACTGGCCAAGTCCAAAGTGCCTTTGGTGGTGTCGGTTTCCTGCAACCTGGCGACATTTGCGCGGGATGCCCGCATTCTTATCGACGGGGGATACACGATGGGCGCCGTAACGCCTGTTGACCAGTTCAGGTGGTCAGCCCATGTAGAGGTGGTCGCGCTGTTCGAACGGACCTAAGTTAGTAGTCATGAGTGATCCGCAGTCACAATCAGCATCGAAGCCCGCGCTCGGGATGGCTTATGGCCTGAGCCAGACTGTACGTGTTGCCTGGTATCTGGGTCAGTCAATCATGACGCGGCGCATGGTTGGTCCTTTGCATGATGACGACTCCAGGCCGCTCCAATCATCCGCCAAGACACCGGACCGACGCCAATTGCTCAAGGCCGTGGCCGATCTGTTTTCGGCAGACTGGCAGAACGTGAAAGACGGTGTCTATGCACCGCCCCATGACATGGTGCCAAAACCGCTCAAGGGTTTCCGAAACGCAAGGGCCTATCTGTCTGATGTGCCGAATGTCGATGGCCGCAGGCGCGCCAAGGATCATTCCGAAGTCTTGAACGAAGAGCGCCGCAGACGCTTTCCGCGCTACTATCTGCAGAATTTTCACTACCAAACGGGTGGCTGGCTGGAAGACGGATCCGCAGACATATACGACACGCAGGTGGAAGTCCTGTTCACAGGCACTGCAGACGCCATGCGGCGGCAAGCGCTCGTACCATTCGCGGATGCCATGCGCGGTCTTGACCAGCGGCAGGCGAATGTCCTGGATCTCGCCTGCGGCACGGGGCGCTTTCTGACATTTGTGTGTGACAATTATCCGCGTCTCAACCTGACAGCCGTCGACCTATCGCCAAATTATCTTGCGAAGGCCCAGCGCACGCTACGGAAATGGCGCAATATTCATTATGTGAATGCGAACGCCGAGCGGTTGCCGGTGGCAGATGCAAGCCAAGACATCGTGACTTGTGTATATCTGTTTCACGAGCTACCGCCAAAGATACGGCCAGTGGTCGCCAGTGAAATCGCGCGCGTTCTCAAGCCAGGCGGACGCTTGATCGTCACTGATGCGCTTCAAAAGGGCGACAAGGCGTCACTGGACCGGCTACTGGATTTCTTCCCGTGGGCATTTCACGAACCCTACTTTAGTTCGTACACGACAGAAGACTTCACCAAGATGTTTGACAAGGCTGGTTTGGAAGCCCTGAGCGAGGCTCCGGCGTTTCTGTCAAAGGTAATGGCGTTTGCGAAGGTCTAACTGATCTAGTTGCCGGGCAGGTATCGCCGCATAGCGGCGAGTACTTCTTCCGGGCTCGCACTCAGGGGTTCAAGGCGCACCACGATTTTCGATCCGGCAGACCCATCGGGACCCTTCTTCAGCGACCATGTCTTCGCCATCATCACGCGAACCGCATCGGGCTTGTCGACATCCATCAACAGTTCGTCAGCGGGCGCGGCCAAAGTGAGTTCGAGATGAGCATTCCTGATGGTGCGCACCGACCGGTCATACATACGCACGTCCCGAATGGCGGTCCACGGTAACCAGCCAAGTCCATCCAGATAGAAACCCTTGGCCTCAACACGCAATTGTGCCCGCTCGGTCCGGATCATTGGGTAGAAGTAAAAGGCCGCCCCAAGCATGGCCGCTGCGAGGGCAAACAGTCCCCAAGTTCCCGACATAACCGCGCCGAGAAGAAAAAACAGACCAAAAAACGTGCCACCATAGACCATCATTTCGCCGGCCTGGCGCTGATAGTTTGTGGCAAGGGCAGCAGGCTGCGGCGCATTTTCCTCAAATGGGTCAGACCCGCTCATCACCTACGCTCCTCAAAGTCCTTGCTCTTGCGTTAGTCGCCCAGCTGCAAGCCACCAGCGCGACCCGTTTGGGCTCGGTGACGCAGCAACTGATCCGCCAGCACACATGCCATCATTGCTTCGCCAACAGGGACAGCGCGGATGCCGACGCAGGGATCATGGCGCCCCTTGGTCACAATGTCTGTGTCTGTTCCCGAGACGTCAACTGTATCGCGTGGCGTGAGGATCGAGGAGGTTGGCTTGACCGCAAAACGGGCCACAATATCCTGACCTGTCGATATGCCGCCCTGAACCCCACCGGCATGGTTGGACGTAAAAACCGGCTCACCATTTTTCACACGCATCTGGTCGGCGTTTTTCTCACCGGTGAGCTTGGCGGCATCCATCCCGTCGCCAATCTCAACACCCTTTACCGCGTTGATGCTCATGAGCGCGCTCGCCAACTCAGCATCAATCTTGCCGTAGATCGGCGCACCAAGTCCTGCGGGAATGCCCGAAGCCTGAACCTCAATCACGGCCCCACAGGATGATCCCGCTTTGCGGATTCCATCCAGGTAGTCCGCCCATTTGGTGGCCGTGTCCCCATGTGGGCACCAGAACGGGTTGTCATTGATGATGTCCCAGTCCCATTTGCCACGGGATTTCGGCACCTTGTGGGGCCCCATCTGAACCAGTGCGCCGCGGATGACCACATCACCCAACGCGCTTTCCAGAACTTTGCGGGCAATCGCACCTGCGGCGACACGCGCCGCTGTCTCACGGGCAGATTGCCGACCGCCACCACGATAGTCGCGGATTCCATACTTGGCATAATAGGCAAAATCAGCGTGACCTGGCCGGAACTTGTCCTTGATGTCGCCATAGTCTTTGGACCTTTGATCGACATTCTCGATCATCAGGCTGATGGGTGTGCCGGTGGTCACCTGCACACCACTGCTGTCAGGAAAGACGCCTGACAGAATACGCACCTGATCGGGCTCGCGCCGCTGGGTCGTGTATTTGTTCTGTCCCGGCTTGCGCTTTTCCATCCAGATCTGGATGTCGTCTTCACTCAGAGGAATGCCGGGCGGGCACCCGTCAACGACACAACCGAGTGCCGGCCCGTGAGATTCCCCCCAAGTGGTGACGCGAAACAGATGTCCAAAAGTATTATGGCTCATGAGACCCTGGCGGAAATGTCAGCCTGCGATTGGTGATCAGGATACGGAAATGTCGGGCGCGTCTTCCGCCTTCATTCCGACCACGTGGTAGCCACCATCCACATGATGGACTTCGCCCGTCACAGCTCGGCCCATGTCTGATAAGAGATAAAGCGCAGACTGGCCAACCTCATCGATTGTAACTGTCCGGCGCAAAGGCGCGTTGTACTCATTCCACTTGAGAATATAGCGGAAGTCTCCGATGCCGCTGGCGGCAAGCGTCTTGATGGGACCGGCAGAC
Organism: Candidatus Phaeomarinibacter sp.; assembly: GCA_050042885.1. Taxonomy (GTDB): domain Bacteria; phylum Pseudomonadota; class Alphaproteobacteria; order CGMCC-115125; family CGMCC-115125; genus Pyruvatibacter. The sequence goes on along the minus strand of JBHJJF010000127.1, from coordinate 4,858 downwards.
AGCGCGTTTACACGAATGGCTTTCTTGCCGAGGTCTTCGGCCATGTAGCGCACACTTGCTTCAAGTGCCGCTTTGGCAACCCCCATGACGTTGTAGTGGGGCATGACCTTCTCTGCACCGTAATAGGTCAGTGTGACCATTGATCCGCCTTCTGTCATCAGCTTTTCGGCGCGCTGTGCAATAGCGGTGAAGGAGTAACAGGATATGTTCATGCTCATCAGGAAGTTGTCCAGGCTGGTATCGACATACCGGCCCTTGAGTTCTTCCTTATCGGCAAAAGCGATGGCATGGACGACAAAATCCAACCGGCCCCACTCTTTTTCGATTGTTTCAAAAACGGTATCCATGGAGGCAGCATCTGTGACGTCGCATGGCAACACGAGATTAGCCCCAACTCCTTCTGCAAGTGGGGCTACCCGCTTTCTCAGCGCATCACCCTGATAGGTGAATGCTAGCTCGGCGCCCGCATCGGCCGCAGCCTTGGCAATACCCCACGCGATGGACCGGTCATTGGCGACCCCCATGATCAGGCCGCGTTTTCCTGCCATCAGCCCCGTACCGCTCATCTAGACCTCGTCTTTTTTGCTTTTCAGGCACTCCCGCAAAGTGCCGGAAACGCGCCATTTGTATAAATTGTTCCAATGCCATAGCCGATCCGGAAAGGACTGGCCAGCACAAGCAAATCACGGAATGTAAGCAAATATGGCGCTAACGGTGCCTTGGAGACTGTTTGGCGCTCCTGGAGCGCGAAAACTGGCCTAGGTAAGCCCGAACGCCGCTCGTGGATCGTGGGATTTGGCCGCAGGCCAACGCCTGACAAAGTCGGCCAGGTCCGCGTCGGGCGTGTCTGGAAGCATCACGATCAATTCGATCATTTGGTGCCCGTGTTCACCATCCGGTCCTTCAAGGCCTTTTCCCGCCAGGCGCAATACTGTCCCTGAGTTTGAGCCGGCGGGAATCGTGACCCACAAGCGCCCGGTTACCGTAGGAACCTGAACTTTCGCGCCTTCAACTGCTTCAGCGATGGAGATTGGAAGAGCCAGCCAAATGTCGTAACCGTCACGGCTGAAATAGGGGTGAGGGTCAATATCGACTGTCACGAGGGCATCACCAGCGCTTCCCCCGTTTGAGCCCGCCACCCCGAGACCCCGAAGTCTCACCTGCTGCCCATCTTCGATGCCTGGTGGCAAGCTGACATCCACCGTGCGGTCGTTGGGTAGGGTCACGCGGTGGTTCCCGCCTTTAGCTGCATCAAGGAAGGGCAAGTGTAATGAGCATGCCAGATCGTCACCTTGACGTTTGAATGGCTTTATTCCTGCTTGCCTAAGGTTCTCGAAGAATTCAGATGCCCGCCCGCCTGACCTTTTGGCAGTCCCGCTGGCTTCAGAGCCACTTGTCGCACCGGCCTGGCTGTGTGATGAAGTCGACGCCGCTGATGCTTTTCTAGAACCGGGTTTGACGTCCTCGTCCCGGCCTTCTTCTGGATCGGAATAGGGTTGTTCGTAGGCGCGGGTAGCTTCCGCAGCACTTGCAACAATGCGTTCTTCACTGACCTCTAAGGCACGAATGGCCCTGTAGGCGTCGGTAATTTCCTGGAATCTGGAGTGCGAGCGCGCGTCTTTTCCCGCCGTATCCGGGTGATACTGCTTGGCGAGTTGCCGATAAGCTCTTTTAACAGTCGCGGCGTCAGCGTTTTTGGCTACACCCAGAACCTGATGCGGGTCGCGCATATGTTGGTCTTGTCCGAAAGTTACGACGAAAATCTCTCAGAGCAGTCTGCCAGAACCCACGGTACCATAGGGTTAACGCCCATAAACCTCGACTAGTTGCCGGACGTCAGTTGTGTGATCAGTGCCTTGAATTGGGCTGCCTCGCGCTTCGCTTCACTGCGTCTACGGGGTCCCAATTCAGACGCGAGGTCGCGGGCAGCGCGGGCCGCTCGCGAATGGCCTGCTTCTGCGGCCACAGTCCACCAGGCAAGCGCAGCAACCGGGTCACGTGGTTCGCTTTCGCCCCGGTTGCGCATTCTTCCTAGTTGATACTGGGCCTCGTCACTGCCTTTGTAGGCGAGTGTTTCAAACTTGGTTTGCGCGTCCTTGAACCTGCGAGCGGCATAGTCGGCTTTGGCCTGCACCAGATCAGCACCTTCTTCAACGCTGTCCTCGTCAGCCAATGGGTTCGTGACCGGTTCTGCTTGGACCGCCTCCTGCTCTCCAATCGGAGCGTCTGCCTTCTTGGGGGCTTGAGGCTCCGGAACAAGTTCTGTCGCAGCTTCGGACTTTTCGCGTTCTGTGCTTGGACCTGGAAGCGTCATCACCAAGTCAGCTAGCCGATCAAGTGACGCCTGATGACCGCTTCTCGCAGCAAGGGCATACCAACCCAAAGCCCGGCCCGGATTTGGCATAACGCCCGTGCCCGTTTCATACAGGCGGGCAAGATGGAACTGTGCAATCGGGTGGCCGCCTCTGGCTGCACGATCAAACCAGTAGGCTGCTTCATCAGGGTCTGTTTTTCCACCTTCACCTTCAAGAAGCATCACGCCAAGATTTGTCTGCGCAGTTACAAAACCGAATTCTGCAGACTGCTCATAGAACTTGCGGGCCCTTGGTAAATCCTGATCAACACCAAGCCCGCGCCGCAGCAAATGCGCCACATTGCGTTGGGCCGCTAGGTCTCCGTTCTGCGCCAAAGGCAACCATAGTTCGAATGCACGGGTGTATCGTTTTGAATCATACGCCGCGACACCTTGTTTGAATTGTATGGCCAGAACAGGATTGGTTGTGCTTGGGGCATCAGCACCTACCGAAGGGTTGGCGGGAGTGGCGGCCTCCTGTGCTCGTCCCATTTCGGCTTGGGACAACACGATGGGTATCGCCAGCAGACCCAAGAGAAATGGCTTCACTGAGTGCTTGGACACGGGCTTTCCAAATCCTTTCCAAAACGGTTCCTGCGCAACCCTGCAATGCAGGAAGTCGCGCTCGTCGCGCCTATATGGGATACTAGAATAGTCTCTGTCCAAATTGAGACTCTGAATTGGCACGACTTCATAAAGCGGCCAGCTCGAAGAAAATGGCACTGGCACATGACTGATACTGCAACTGACCAAGCATCAGATGTATTTACATCGCAAGACCCTTTGGTCCTGTTTGAACAGTGGTTGGCAACTGCTGGCGAAAGTGAACCCAATGACCCCAACGCTATGGCTCTTGCCACGGTGGACGACGACGGACTTCCGGATGTCCGTATGGTTTTGCTCAAAGGGGCCGATCGGGAAGGCTTCGTCTTTTATACAAACCTCGAAAGCGCCAAGGGCCAAGAGCTCCTTAACAGTGGCAAGGCAGCCCTGTGCTTCCATTGGAAGAGCCTGAGACGTCAGGTTCGTGTTCGCGGACCCGTGGTTGGGGTGAGCAACGAAGAGGCAGATACCTATTTTCAGTCTCGTGCACGAGACAGTCGCATTGGCGCATGGGCGTCTCGTCAATCTCAACCGCTGGAAGGTCGGTTTGAGCTGGAAAAAGAAGTTGCGAAATACACTGCCAAATATGCGGTCGGCCAGGTACCCAGACCGCCGCATTGGTCCGGCTTCAGGATCATGCCGCAGCAGATCGAGTTCTGGCGGGACCGCCCCTTCCGGCTCCACGATCGATTGGTTTTCCGGCGACAGGGGCACCTGATCGGCAAAAACTGGAACTGGACGACGGAACACCTTTTTCCGTGAGCAAACTGCGCCTTAGATGCGAATGCATCTCAAAATATGCATGAAAATCAAAGGCTTAAGGCTGCGCCGCTCTTGTGCTAAACCCTCCGCATGAAGTCCAATGAGCCACCAAAGTCCTATCGCCGCCATGTGACCGCGGAACGCGCCGCAACGCTGATGAAGCGGGCAACCTATGCGTCGGTGGCGACCGCGCTTGTACTTGTCTCTATAAAGGCATGGGCGGTTTGGGCGACAGGATCCATGGCCCTACTGGCGACATTCCTGGACTCTCTCCTAGATGGGGCAGCATCCCTGGTGAACCTTATTGCGGTTCGAGTGTCCCTCACGCCTGCAGACCGCCAGCACAGGTTTGGGCACGGCAAGGCAGAAGCGTTGGCTGGGTTGGGTCAGGCCGCGTTGATTGGTGCATCCGCTTTGTTTCTGGCCGCCGAGAGTGTTGGGCGGCTGCTTGACCCTGAGCTGGTCAGAGAATCCGCTTTGGGTGTTACGATCATCATTATCTCCCTCGGTTTCACCCTGGCATTGGTCCTATACCAGCGTCATGTGCAGCGGCTGACCGGCTCATTGGCGATTGCAGCCGATAGTCTGCACTACGCGAGCGACGTGGTTCTGAACATCGGTGTCATTATGGCGCTGGTGATTGCAGGTCTCTTCGCGGTTCCGTGGGCTGATCCGGTTATCGCCTTGGCGCTGGCGGCCTGGATCGGTCATGCCGCATGGGAAATTGTCTCACGATCCACAAGCGAACTCATGGACAAGGAACTGCCCCGTGAGGACCGCTTGAGGATTGAAGAGATTGCGCTATCGCACCCCCAGGTGCACACAATCCATGACTTGCGGACCCGAACGGCCGGACGAACGATCTTTATCCAGATCCACTTGGAAATTCCGGGAGAAATGCCTCTGCGAAACGCCCACGAAATCGCCGATACTGTCGAGTTGGCGATCGCCAGGGAATTCCCGGATGCGGAAATACTCATCCACCAGGACCCGGCCGGCCATGAAAGCGTGCCGGAGGACATGCAGCCTGAAAGTCCCATGGCGCCTGCGCGTGCAAACGCATAGTCTTCGGCCATGGAAACAGACACTCGCAAACGCACGCTTATCCTTACCGGTGCGAGCCGCGGCATAGGCCACGCC
>JBHJJF010000126.1:0-7149 GCA_050042885.1 Candidatus Phaeomarinibacter sp. | reverse complement strand
GGGGAAATCCTGTCAGTCGAAGACAGCTTTCCGATATCCGCGAATGTGCGGGATGATGACCCGCAGGCGCGCAACCGGTTTCATGAGTTCGCGGCTGAAAAACCGGACTGGTACGAGATTGGCGATGATGCACCGCAGGTTGAGGGTCATCCGACGCAGAGTTAGTTGCCCGGCGCTCACCCGCTCGGCACCGGACGCCAGCCGAACTTGTCCTTGATCCGCTGCATCAGCGTGTCACGCACCTCGCGATAGGCTTCCAGTCTTTGCTCCCGCGAGCCTTGTGCCAGCGTCGGGTCGTGGGTGGGCCAGTACTCGACGTCCGCCGCCATGGTGCGGGTAAGGTCCACCGCGTTGTGCTGGGCTTCCGGTGTCAGGGACACGATCACATCGAAGCTTGTGTCTTCCAGCTCGTCAAAGCTGCGTGGCTTGTGTTTGGCCAGGTCAATACCGAGTTCTTCCATCACCACAACCACGAACGGGTCCAGCTCGCCCGCCCGCACGCCAACAGAATCAACAAAGACATGACGGCCATAGAGATGGCGCATGAGCCCCTCCGCCATGGGCGAGCGCACGGCATTCTGGCTACAGGCAAACAGGATTGCGTCCGGCAGCTCTTCGCCGTTGGGCCCACGCATGGCGCCCTAGCCTTTCATGTGCAGGACGCAGATGAGCGTGAAGAGACGGCGGGCGGTGTCGTGGTCGATGGCGATCTTGCCGTCGAGCCGCGCGGTGAGCAGTTCTGCGCCCTCATTATGGAGCCCGCGCCGGCCCATATCGATCGACTCGATCTTTGACGGCGATGCCGAGCGGATTGCCTCGTAATAGCTTTCGCAGATCAGGAAATAGTCCTTGATGATCCTGCGGAACGGGGTCAGGGACAAAATGACTTTGCCGTGCGGGTCTTCGGCTTCGTTGCGGATGTCAAAGACCAGCCGGTTTTCTTCAATGGAGAGATGCAGGCTGTAAGGCCCGCCCTCACTGCCGTTGGGGGCGAAGGTGTTGTCTTCCAGAAGATCGAAGATCGCGACCTTGCGCTCGTGCTCGATCTCCGGCGTCCGCCGCACGACACTGGCCTCGTCGAGCACGATAGACGCGATCCGCATTTTGGGATCAGGCGTCCGCTCGGATGTGGGTTCGTCAGTCATGCAAGGACCAGAAGATGAGAGTGCGCGCGCAGTCTATGGGTTTGGTGGCGGTGTTCCTAGAGCGAGGTCTCTACTGCCTTTATGGATTGTCCGGTTGAACCGGACAATGGCGTTTTTGGAGAAGCCCACCAACAGTGAAACGCCACCCTCCGGCTTGACCGGGGGGTCCGCTATGCGCCGACTATTTGTTCAAACGGATAGACACCGAGCGGCCGTGAGCTTCCAGGCCTTCTGCATCGGCAAGGGCCACGGCTGCCGGGCCGATGCGGCCCAGGCTGTTGGCGTCACATTTCACCAGCGAGGTGCGCTTCATGAAATCGAGCACCGACAGGCCGGAGGAGAAGCGGGCCGAGCGGGCAGTCGGCAGCACGTGGTTGGTGCCAGCCACATAGTCGCCTACAGCTTCCGGCGTATAACGGCCCAGGAAGATGGCACCGGCGTGACGCACCTTGTCCGCCAGGGGTTCGGGGTCTGCGACGGCAAGTTCCAGATGCTCCGGGGCCAGACGGTCGACCAGCGGAATGGCCGCGTCCAGCGACGGCACCAGGACAATGGCACCATAGTCATACCAGCTGGCGGACGCTGTGTTTTCGCGCGACAGCTGCTTGAGCTGGCTTTCGACGGCTTCAGCCACATCGTCCGCACACTGCGCATTATCGGTGATGAGGATGGACTGGGACGACGGATCGTGCTCAGCCTGACTGAGGAGGTCCGCGGCGATCCACGCCGGATCATTGTCACCGTCAGCGACCACGAGAATTTCAGACGGGCCGGCGATCATGTCGATGCCGACCGTGCCGAACACCTGTCGCTTGGCAGCGGCCACATAGGCGTTGCCGGGGCCGACGATCTTGTCGACCGGTGCAATCGTGTCCGTTCCATAGGCAAGCGCAGCGACGGCCTGCGCGCCACCGATGCGATAGACTTCCGTGACGCCTGCCAGTTTGGCGGCGGCCAGTACGAGCGGGTTTTCGATACCGTCCGGCGTCGGCACGACCATGACAACGCGCTCCACTCCAGCCACGCGCGCGGGAATGGCGTTCATCAGCACAGATGATGGATAGGCTGCCGTGCCGCCGGGCACATACAAGCCCGCCGCATCCACGGCTGACCAGCGGTGGCCGAGTTCGACACCGGCTTCATCGGTGAAGCGCATGGATTTTGGGAGCTGCTTTGCGTGGAACGCCTCGATGCGCTCAGCGGCCAGCTTCAGGGCGTCGAGTGTTTCTGACGGCACATTCGCGGCGGCGGCGTCCAGACGGTCCTGGGGAATGCGCAGGTCGTCCGCGCCTGAGAGCGTCAGCCGGTCAAATTTGTTGGTGAGGTCGACCACTGCTGCGTCGCCGCGCGCCTGCACGTCGGCGATGATGGCAGCGACATCGTTGTTCACATCCACCGCGGTCTCCCGCTTGGCGGTGAGAAGCTCGGCAAACTGTGCTTCAAAGTCGGCACTTTGCGCGTCGAGGCGCCGGTGGTCAGATCGTCCGGTCATGTCATCACTTGGTGTTGGGAGGCACTTGAATTGGGATGCGCCAAAGCGCGTGTCAGGCGTCGATATCGTGTTCAGGCTTTGAGGTGGTTTCCCACGGCTGCCCGATATCGGTCAAATGGCCCTCTATGCACTCCACGTCCAGTGCAATCGTCCCGCCGCCGGCAAAATCAAGGGTGATGGTGCCCGAGGGGTCTTCCTCGCCAGCCGACGCCTCGAATCGGACGGCCAGAAGCTCGACCACCGCCTCCTTCGCATCCAGCCGGATATTCTGGGAGCGGACGGCCATGACGTCATCGAAATGCACGCCGGTACGGATGCGGGAGTGACGCTTTGGCCCAAGCTTGACGCCGCCTTCGGCCTCCCAGCGGAAGCGATTGAAAACACCGGCAAAGCGGCGGCGCTTCTTTTCATAGGCAAAATCGCCCACAGCCGTGACCGCGTCCTGCAGGTGGGCGGACGCCACTGCAAGGTCTTGCGGGTCTTCGATGCGCAGGCGAAGCGGGGCCATAATGTGTCCGGGCACTTATCCAGGAAGGCGGGAAATGTCGGCACCGCAGGCAGAGAGCTTGTCTTCAAGCCGCTCGAACCCGCGATCCAGATGGTAGACGCGAGAGATAGTGGTTTCTCCCTCCGCAGCCAACCCCGCAATGACAAGAGAGACCGAAGCGCGCAGATCCGTTGCCATGACGGGCGCCCCCCGGAGTGATTTGACGCCGGACACGATCGCCCGGTCGCCATGCAGGGAGACAAGGGCACCCAGACGGGCCAGCTCCTGCACATGCATGAAGCGGTTCTCAAAAATCGTCTCGGTCATCTGGGCGTTGCCGTCCGCCATGGTCATCAGCGCCATGAACTGAGCCTGCAGGTCCGTTGGAAAGGCCGGGTATGGCTGGGTGACGATGTCGACCGGCGTCAACGGCGTGCCTGACCGGGTGATGCGGATGCCTTTATCCGTGTGGTCGACCGTGACACCGGCAGCCGACAGCGCCTGCAGGGCGGCTTCAAACAAGGATGGGTCTGCGCCTGTGAGCGTGACGTCGCCACCGGTCATGCCCGCGGCCATGGCATAGGTGCCGGCTTCAATGCGGTCACAGATCACGGCGACTTCAGCGCCGTGCAGATTGTCGACGCCGGTGATGCGCAGGGTGGACGAGCCGATGCCGTCTATCTTCGCACCCATGGCAACGAGGCACTCGGCCAGATTGGTGATCTCCGGTTCGCGGGCTGCATTCTCAATAACTGTCTCGCCCTTGGCGAGGACGGCAGCCAGCAGCACATTATGGGTGGCGCCGACGGATGGCATGGAAAAGCGGATTTCAGCGCCCGCGAGACCGCCCTTGGTGCCGGCGATCACATAGCCCTTGTCGAGCTCGATGTCGGCGCCGAGTTTTTCCAGCCCCTGCAAGTGCAAGTCCACCGGACGCGTGCCGATGGCGCAGCCGCCGGGCAGCGATACATCTGCTTCGCCGCAGCGGCCCAAGAGCGGGCCAAGCACCCAGAAGCTGGCGCGCATGCGCGACACCAGCTCATAGTCCGCATGCGTACTTTCTATGGTTTTGGCGGTCAGCCGAAGCGTGCGGCCGCCGGGGCGGAATTTTGCGTCCGGGCCGCAGCCGGCCAACCGCTTGGCCTGCTCCGCGACCAGCGACAGGCGCCCTTCCGTCCGCGTGGTAAGTGTTTCCCACTCGCTTTTTGAATTGAGGACTTCGATCTCGACGCCCAGCTCGGCCAGCAGGCGCGCGAGCGTGGCGATGTCGGTCAAACGCGGCAGATTGGTCAGGACCAGCGGTTCGTCCGTCAGCAGGCTGGCGATCATCAGCGGCAGGGCAGCGTTCTTTGCGCCGGAAATGGGGATTGTCCCATTCAGCTCATAGCCGCCGGTAAGCCTGATCCTGTCCATGGAGCATCCTTGATGGAAAGTAAGAGAAGCGGACCCGGGAAGTGGGTCTCACATGCCGCCTGATTGCGGCATTTTACAGTACGCCCCTCATTGGGGCGGGGTTGAGGCGGAAACCTTAATGCCTGATGTGTTGGCAGCCGGTTTACGCGTCACTCTTGGTATCGCTCGCGCCGCCGACAGCTGAGGCGCGCGCCTTGGCCTGCTGCTTGCGCTTTTGCAGATTGGCCTTGAGGGCCGCTGCCTGGCGGGCCTGCCGGTCTGACAGGTCCGAGCCGTGGCGCGAATTGGGCGCACCGGGCTCCCGGCCGCTGGTGCGGGTCTTTGATTTCATCACCATTTTGGCGGTGTCCTGACTGTTTGGGCCCCGGTTTTCAACAAATCAGGGCTGGATTGCGCGCGATCCTGCAAATGTGACCCGGCATGGTCAAGAGCAGGACAGGCGGCACCACAGACGAGACCTGTTTTAAGTCACAAACCGCTATTGCGGCGTGAAACGCCTTATGGCAGTTTCCGGCCTCCTTTGGCGAGGCGTTAACCCAATTCTCTTGGATACACGGCATTCTGCCCGCCGACATGGTTAAGCCGCGGTAGCTCAGTGGTAGAGCGCACCCTTGGTAAGGGTGAGGCCGAGAGTTCAATTCTCTCTCGCGGCACCAGCGCCCCGCTCACACATTTTCTGTCATTGCCAGCATTAACGCCGATAGTCCGGCGTCAGCCGCACGTTCGACGGCAGCTTGCTGATGCGGCTGCAGGTCTTGATAGGGAAGGTCCGTAATCATGGTAGCAAACGGATCGTGTATCCCGGTCTCCCGCCCCATCAGCGTCTCAATCACGGCAACGCCGCAGAAAGGCACATAGACCGCCGAATACCCGCCTTCATGGCACACCACCAGCTTTCCGGCGCACAGTCGATCGGCTGCATCAATGACCTGTTGCGTCATCGTCCGGTAGTGGGGCGACCCAAGTATCTGCGCGCTCAGCGGATCGAACGAACAGCCGTCATAGCCGCACGCGATGAAGATCATGTCGGGCCGGAAAGCCTCAAGCGCGGGCAGCACCACCTCACTCATGGCGTGATAGTAAGCTCCCTCGCCCGAACCCGGTGGCAATGGCACATTGATGTTGAAGCCGGTGCCGCCTCCTGCGCCACATGCGTCCGTACCGCCCTTGTCCGCCGGGTACAGACCGTCCTGGTGAAGGGAAATGGTGAGGACGGACGGATCGTCATAGAAGCAGGCTTCGGTTCCATTGCCGTGGTGGACATCCCAATCAACGACAGCCACGCGGTTAACGGCCCCGCGCGCCTGAAGCTCACGGATGGCGATGGGTGTGTTGGCGAAGATGCAAAAACCCCTTCCCTGCTCGGGTTCTGCATGATGCCCCGGCGGGCGCGACAGCACATAGGCGTTGTCGACATCCCCATCGAGCACCGCTTCTGCGGCCGCCAGAACACCGCCGGGGGCCATCATGGCGATCTCGTAGGACCCGGCGCCGACAATCGCGAACTCGCCGGCATCCCCACCGCCCGCATCACTCAGCGCCTTGACCTTGTTCAGGTATGCAGGCGGGTGAATGCGTCCGAGCATTGACTCATCCGCCGGTGTGAACGCAATCGGCACCAGCATTGGTGTGACGCCATAGGCATCCATCAGGTTCTTCAGGCGGCGCTTGGTTTCGGGATTCTCAAAATGCTCCCCCTGCTGAAACAGCCCCCGTGACGGCACGGTTCCGATCGACGGTCCGCAGTCGTGCCACATCATGCGTTCGTGCCAGATGAAACCTGTCCTGCGTGCCATGGGGTTCGTCTCCGAGCTTGTTTGAAGGTGCAGTCGGGTAAAGGTGCCACGTTCCTGCGACGCTTCCAATAAGTTATCAGGTACGATAATTTAATCAGATGCCAAGACCCACCAAAAAATCAGAGCGCCGCGCACAGATTCTCGACGCCTTCGAGCGGGCCGTATCCCGCTATGGACTGGATGGCGCAACGCTTGACCGGGTGTCGGAAGAGGCCGGGCTGGCGCGGGCGCTGATCCGTCACAATGTGGGCAACCGGGAGGATCTGATTGAGGCGTTCACCAAGCGGTTCATGGAAAACTCTGATGCGGCAATGGCATCCATGGTCGATCACTTGCCCACAGAAAAACCATCGACGGCCATGGTCAACTGGCTCTTTCAGCCTGGATCATCCGACACACAGCTGATTCTGGCCTCTTCCGCCCTCATCATGGCCGGCGCACATGACCGGCAACTGGCCAAGCGCATGCGCGAGTGGACGGATGCCTTCATTGCCAGGATCGAAGGCGTGGTTAAACAGGATTATCCCAAGGCCAGCCGGGAAGCGCGGCGGGCGGTCGCCACCGGTATCAGCGGTATCTACTTCAATTCTCAGTCCCTGGCGCCATTGGGCGTCGACACCGCGCTTCGCACCCGGTCACATGACGCCGCATTGCGTCTGCTTCACACGCTGGACGGATAAATCTGCCGCTACTTGTTTTTTATCAACTTTGATAATAAATGATAGCTGGAGGTGCTCACGATCATGACTAAGCAAACACCCCTGCCCCTTATGCCACGCCAGCTGTTGCCGCGCGGTGCCTATACGTCAGGAGACT
>JBHJJF010000125.1:0-9092 GCA_050042885.1 Candidatus Phaeomarinibacter sp. | reverse complement strand
AAGCCTCATTGAGTTGGTGGAGAAAATCGTTGGCAAGGTCGCAAAAGAGCGTGATGCGACGTTGTCGGTTGCCGCCAAAATTTCCGGCGAGAGCTTTGTCACCCAGCCAGGGCCTTTCGTGGCGCTTGTGGCCAAATCCGTTGAAAGCGCCATTGGCCGGACGCCGGAATTGTCCACAACCGGCGGCACATCAGACGCGCGGTTCATCAAGAACCATTGTCCGGTGCTTGAATTCGGCCTTGTCGGGGAAACCATGCACAAGGTCGATGAGCGTGTGCCCGTGCAGGATGTGGAAAAGCTGACTGACGTCTATGCCGCCGTATTAGCCGGCTACTTTGAAAGTGCTGAAGCTTTTGCAGCTGAGCGCGAAGGCCGGGGGTAGCCATGCCGAGCATCGCTGAAGCATTGCGTGCGCTTGAAGGATCGCTGGCGATTGCGCGGCGCGATCCGGACGCCAGCCGCTTCTTTGATCTCTCGGCGGATTCCTTCTGGCGGTCCTTCGGGGCCATCATCTATCTGGCGCCGATCTTTTTGTTGTTCACTGTCGCCGAAGGGCGCATGGCGGCGGAGATTGATGATCCGTCTGTGGCGGTGATCCCCAGCACAGGTGCATTGGTGTTGGCGGAAGTTGTGACAATGGGGCTGGACTGGGTAGCCTTCCCGCTCGCGATGTTCTTTCTCGCGCCGCAGTTTGGTCTGGGGCAGCGCTTTTCAACCTACATCATCGTCTACAACTGGTCTTCGCTTGGCATTGCCATCGTGATGCTGCCGAACTTTGCGCTTTACCTTCTCGGTGTATTTCCCTTTGGGATGGTCATCATGATCAATCTCGGGCTGGTCATTGCGGCGATCTGGTATCGCTGGACCATCGCCCGAGAAGTGCTGGGCGCGCAGCCGATGACGGCAATCGGATTTGTCGCCCTCGATGTGATCCTGAGCCTCTTCATCGGTATGGTCATCGCGACGATCATCGTTGGCCCGGCGTAGCCCTGTGGGTGACCCACGACCCATCGGCGTGTTCGACAGTGGTGTCGGGGGCAGCACCGTCTTGAAGTCCATTCACGACCTGCTGCCCGATGAAGACCTGCTCTATCTTGGCGATACGGCCCGACTTCCCTATGGCACGAAAAGCGCTGACACGGTCGTCCGCTATGCCGCCCAGGCTGCGGACGCGCTCATCGCCCGGGACATCAAATTGCTTGTGATCGCATGCAATACCGCGAGTGCCGTCGGCACGCCTGTACTGTCCAAGAAATTCGCCCCTGTTCCGGTCATCGGTGTGGTTGAACCGGGCGCTCAAGCAGCTGTCGCCGCAAGTGCTTCGGGCCGAATCGCCGTGCTGGCCACCGAAGGCACGGTCCGCGGCGGGGCCTATCCCAAAGCCATCAAGGCCCACGCGCCTGACGCTGACGTGAGACAGGCTGCAGCCACCGTTTTTGTGGCACTCGCCGAAGAGGGCTGGACGTCAAATGTCGCGACAAGGGAAACCGCGCGTAGCTACCTGGCGCCGCTGTTCGCGGGGGCCATTCACCCCGACACTCTGGTACTTGGCTGTACCCATTTTCCGGTGCTCGCTGATACCATCCGTGCAGAACTACCTGAAGGCGTGACGCTGGTTGATTCCGCCAGCACGACCGCCCAATCAGTAAAGGCAGCCCTTGGCTCACATGCAGCCCCTGAGGGTCAGGTGGGGCAGGTGCGTTTTCTGGCAACCGATGGTCCCGAGCGCTTTGCCCGCGTGGGAAAGATATTTTTCGGCGGCGACATCGACGAAGCGGATGTCGAGATCATTGATCTCTAGACGTCAGGCGTAATCAACCTGAACCAGATACAGCCCATCCGGCGGGGCGACAGGGCCGCACTGTGAACGGTCCCGTGCTTCCAGCGCCAGCCTGACATCCCGGACGGACATCTTGCCTTCGCCGACCGATTTAAGCGTGCCGGCGAAGGAGCGGATCTGATTGTGCAAGAAGGACCGGGCCCGCGCCGTAATCACAACCGCCTCGCCCTCGCGTCGGACATCCAGTGCATCCAGCGTCTTGACCGGCGATGCCGCCTGGCACTGGGACGCGCGAAACGTTGTGAAGTCATGCTTCCCAACCAGCATCTGGGCAGCTTCATCCATGCGGCGGGCGTCCAGATGAACCGGCACCTGCCAGGCGCGGTGACGGTCCACTGTGAGCGGCGCCCGCCGGTTGACGATGCGATAAAGGTAGTGCCGCTTGATAGCTGAAAAACGTGCATCGAAGTCCGCGCCCACTTTCTCAACGGTGAGAATGGCAACCGGCTCAGGCTTGAGATGATAGTTCAGCGCGTCCCGCACGGTATCCGCGTCAGTCTCCCGCGCAATGTCGATATGGGCCACCTGACCAAGCGCATGAACACCTGTGTCGGTTCGTCCCGCACCGGCAACGGTCACGTCCTCGCCGCAAAACCCGCGAATAGCATCGGCAATAGCATCCTGCACCCCGCGCCCATTGTCCTGATGCTGCCATCCGACAAAGGGCGTGCCGTCATACTCAATCGTGAGTTTGTAACGCTGCGTCACGACAGGACCGTGCCGGACGCGACCGGAAACCCACGCAGGAATTCGTCTGCCTGCTGAACACCCTTGCCCGCCCGCTGTACCTGCAACAGTTTCAATGCTCCGGTACCACATGCGATGGTGAGCGTATCGTCCAGGGCCGCACCCGCCGTACCGCTTGCCTCAACTGGTTGAGCTCGCAGCACCTTCACACGCTGCGCCTTGCCGTCTTTTTCCATCTCGCACCAGGCACCGGGGAAAGGGGCAAGGCCGCGGATGTGACAGTCAAGCTCGGGTGCCGGGCGGGACCAGTCCATGCGTGCTTCAGCCTTGTCGATCTTGGCCGCATAGGTCACACCGTCTTCTGGCTGTGGTGTGGCTTCAAGCGATCCGCGCTCAAGGGCTGCCAGCGCGCGCACCATCAGCCCCCCTCCGATCAAAGACAGCCGGTCATGCAGTTCACCCGCTGTCTCCGTTGCGTCGATTTGTGTGCGCTCTGCCAGCAGCACAGGCCCCGTATCCAGGCCCGCTTCCATCTGCATTATGGCAACGCCGGTCTCGGCATCGCCCGCCATGATCGCCCGTTGAATAGGCGCCGCGCCGCGCCAGCGCGGCAGCAGGGAGGCGTGGATATTGAGGCAGCCAAGCCGCGGTGCATCCAAAATGGCCTGCGGCAGGATCAAGCCATAGGCGGCCACCACCGCCACATCGAGATCAAGGTCCCGGAAAGCGGCCTGCTCGTCAGCGCCTTTGAGTTTTTCCGGCGTGCGCACCTTAATGCCCTGGGCCTGCGCAAATGCGTGGACGGGCGACGGTGTTTCCGTCATCCCGCGGCCAGACTTGCGCGGCGGCTGGGAATAGACAGCGACGACGTCATGCCCAGCGGCGATGAGTTCAGCCAGCGCGGGAACGGAAAAGTCCGGCGTGCCCATAAAGGCAATGCGCAGTGTCATGCCGGTCCCCCGAAAATGTGTGAGTTAGGCCGTCGCGGCGAGCTTCTTCGCCTTTTGCAGCTTCTTAAGCATCATCGAGCGCTTGATGCGGGAGAGATGGTCGATGAAGAGAATGCCTTCGAGGTGATCCATCTCGTGCTGGATGCAGGTGGCCAAAAGACCATCACAGTCGATCTCGCGTAGCTCGTTCTGGTAATCCAGGAACCGCAGGCGGCATGTTTCTGGACGTTCGACTTCTTCATAGAGATCAGGCACCGACAGACAGCCTTCTTCATAGGGGGCTGTCTCGTCTGCCTTTTCAAGGATTTCCGGATTGGCGAAATACATCGGCTGCGGCTCTTCCCCGTCACGGGCAAGGTCGATGACGCTCACCCGTTTGGGTACACCAATCTGGATAGCTGCACGGCCGATCCCCGGCGCGGCATACATGGTCTCTAGCGTGTCGTCCATGAGCGCACGAATGCCGTCATCCACCTGATCAACGGGCTCAGACACCTGTTTCAGGCGCGGGTCGGGGGCTGTCACAATCTCTCTTATGGCCATGAGGGGTCAGATAGGCGAGCGCGCGGCACGCGTCAACTCGCCATGAGGCGCTATACTGAACAGAACCGGGTGCGATTCCCGCAAATTTCTTCAGGTTTTCTGCCGTATGGACATGCTTCTCATCATTGCCGCTGCCGTCGCAGCCGCCCTTGCCAGCGGTCTGATCGTGGCCTTTGTCCTGCGCAGGCCTGTGGATAACAGCGCGCAGGAGAACGTCCTGAAAGCTGCCGAGGCTCAGGAAAAAGCGCTGGCCAGTCTGATGGACGCCCAGTCTCAGCTCTCAGGCCGGCTGGCTGCCATGTCCGACGCCCAGGCCAAACGGGAGGCTGAACTGAGCCGGACGCTCAATGAACGTCTGGACAATGTGTCCAAGCGGCTGGGCGACGGTCTGGAAGACAATACCAAGAAGACCGGAGAAACCCTGAGCCAGTTGCACACGCGCCTCGCGCTCATCGATGAAGCCCAGAAGAAGCTCGGCGAGCTGTCCGGCCAGATGGTCGGTCTGCAGGATATTCTGGCAAACAAGCAGGCGCGCGGCGCCTTCGGTGAAATCCAGTTGCAGGATCTGGTGACTGCCGCCCTACCGCCTTCCGCCTACGCCTTTCAGGAAACCCTTTCCAACAAAGCGCGCGCCGACTGCATCATCAAGATGCCCAACCCGCCCGGCTCCATCGCCGTAGATTCAAAATTCCCTCTCGAGTCTTATCGTGCCCTTGTCGACGCCAAGACGGATGATGAGACGGCAAAGGCCAAGCGATTTTTCCGGGATTCCATGCTCAAGCACGTCAACGACATAGCCGCCAAATACATCATCCCAGGCGAGACAGCGGACTCGGCCCTGATGTTCCTGCCGTCGGAAGCCGTCTACGCAGAACTGCATGCCAATTTTCCTGCGACCGTCGATGCAAGCTTCAAGGCCAAGGTCTGGATCGTGTCGCCGACAACGCTGATGGCGACCCTCAACACAGTCCGCGCGGTGCTCAAGGACGCCCAGATGCGCGAGCAGGCGCATCTGATTCAGGCGGAAGTTGAAAGAATGCTGACCGATGTCACCCGGCTGGACGACCGGGTGTCCAAGCTGTCGCGCCATTTCGGGCAGGCGCAGGAAGATATTCGCCAGATCGGCGTTTCCACTGATAAGATCACCAAGCGCGGGGAGCGCATCGCTGACGTAGACATCGGCGAAGATGAAACGGGTCAACTCGTGCCGCCTGAGTGGCAGCGCGATCTTTTAGCGGGGGAGTAATTCATGGAGTCCTTGGAGACACTGGTCGGCCAGGTGAATTCGATCGTCTGGGGCGTGCCCATGCTCATTCTGATCGGCGCAACCGGCGTATTCCTTATGGCAGGACTGCTGTTCATGCCTCTGAGAAAGCTGTTCCATGCATTCGGGTTGTTGCTTGTGCCCAGCCGGCTGGGCGAGGGGGACATCGCGCCCCGCAAGGCTCTGGCCACTGCCATGGCGGCAACGGTCGGCACCGGCAACATCGCCGGCGTTGCTACGGCCATCTTTTTGGGTGGTCCGGGTGCCTTGTTCTACATGTGGGTCATCGCCCTGATCGGCATGGCCACCAAGTATGCAGAAGCAGTAGCCGCCGTCAGTTTCCGCGAAGTAGACCACCGAGGTATGCATGTGGGTGGCCCAATGTACTACCTGCGGGATGGTGTCGGCGAAAAGTTCCCGGCGCTCGGCAAAGTTCTGGCAGTGGCATTTGCCCTCTTTGCGTCCATAGCAGCCTTCGGCATCGGCAATGGCGTTCAATCCAACTCGGTTGCACAGGCACTGGATTCCAGCTTCGGTGTCGACCCATTGGTGACTGGCATCATTATGATGGTGATCGTCGGCGCAGTCCTTATCGGCGGCATCAAGCGAATAGCTGATGTAGCTGGTGCGCTCGTTCCATTGATGATCCTGCTTTATGTGGGGACGGCACTGGTGGTTCTGGCGATCAACTATGCTGCCATTCCGGAAGCCTTTGGTCTGATCTTCCATTACGCCTTCGAGCCGGTTGCGGCCGCCGGCGGGTTTGCCGGGGCGACCGTTGCTGCTGCGATGCGGTTCGGTGTCGCCCGTGGTGTGTTTTCTAACGAAGCCGGGCTTGGCTCGGCCGCCATCGCCCATGCGGCAGCTCAGACCGACAATCCGGTGCGGCAGGGGCATATTGCCATGCTTGGTACGTTCATCGACACCATCATCGTTTGTACAATGACGGGTTTGGTGATCATTACCTCAGGCATGTGGTTGTCGGGCGAGACCGGCGCCGCGCTCACGAGCTCCGGCTTTGCGGCGACGCTGTCGGCAGGTGATGAGATCGTTGCGATCGCACTGGCTGTTTTCGCCTTCACCACAGTTCTGGGCTGGAGCTACTACGGCGAACGATCGGTGCAGTATCTCTTCGGTGAAAATGCCATCTGGCCCTACCGCGTCGTTTGGGTGCTGGCGATTCCAGTCGGTGCTGTGTTCGACCTGGGCCTCATCTGGCTCATCGCGGACACACTGAATGCCATGATGGCGCTACCCAACCTGATCGGTCTGCTTATTCTAGGCCCGTTCGTCTTCCGCAAAACGCGGGAGTACTGGGATTCGAAAAGCAGTACGGCAGCACCCGCGGAGTAGCTTTGTATCAAGTGGGGTGGGCAGAAAAGCTGTCCGCCCCACGCGTTACTCGGCGTCGTCTGCTGCCCAGGTGACAAGGCCATCAAGGCTTTTTGCATTTTTCTTTGCCCGGTAGGCGCGCATCTCATTAGGTGAATTGCCTTCAGCCCATTTGGTCAGCGTGTCGCGTTCGCTCTCAAAGGCAAAGTGCGGCACGCCATAGCCGCAGGATGTCTGCACAAGGTCAAAATTGAGACGGACAATCTGCCGGGCACCCGCGGGTTCTTTGCCGTCAAAATGCACCGCCTTGAGCGCCTCATAGTCCGCGTGCGTGTAGGGAATGACGTCCCCCTTGCCGTAAAGCCGCAGGATCATCGGTGCCGCATCGAACGAACACATCATGATGGTCATCCGGCCATCGACAGGCAGATGCGCCGCGGTTTCATTGCCGCGGCCGGTCTGGTCCAGATAGAGCACGGTGTTGTCGTCTACCACGCGGAACCACTCGGTGCTGCGCGGCGAGATGTTGATGCGGGTTCCCTCAGCGGCTGTCGCCGTGAAGAAGATATGCTGCGCATCAATCACCTTGCGCAGCCGGTCGTCGAGTTTCTCGTATTGCTGCGCCATTGTGATTGTCCCTGTTTGTTTGCGCTTAGAAGGGCCGTCTTGCTTTCATGGCTGCGGCCAGCGTGCCGTCATCCAGATAGTCGAGCTCGCCGCCGACCGGCACCCCATGGGCCACCTGGCTGACATTGGCCCCGGAGCCCTCGAGTTGATCCATGATGTAATGAGCGGTCGCCTGCCCATCAACGGTGGCGTTGACCGCCAGAACGACTTCACGGATGTCGCCCGTCATGGTGCGGTTGACGAGGCCCGCAATGTTGAGGTCATCGGGCCCCACGCCATCAAGGGCGGACAAGGTGCCGCCAAGCACATGGTATTGCCCTGAATTGGCCCCGGCGCGTTCCAGGGCCCACAGATCCGCCACATGTTCCACAACGCAAATGACGCCCGCATCCCGCCGCTTATCAGTGCAGATGGAGCATGGGTCCTGCGTATCAAGATTGCCGCAGATGGAGCAGGTCAGCACATGGTCCGCAGCCTCGCTGATGGCATCGGCCAGCGGGCGCATGAGCGTTTCTTTTTTGGACAGCAGTTGCAGGGCTGCCCGGCGGGCCGATCTTGGTCCAAGACCCGGCAGCCGCGCGAGCAGCTGTATCAACCGCTCGATCTCCGTTCCTGCAGAATGCCCCACCATGCCGTGCGCGCGGGCCTAAAGCGAGAAGCCCGGCGGCAGCGGCATGCCGCCCGTGATCGACTTCATTTCTTCCTGCAGCTTGTCATCCAGCTTCGCCTTGGCGTCCGCGTGGGCCGCCACAAGCAGGTCTTCGAGAATTTCCACCTCGTCGGCAACCATCAGGCTCGGGTCGATCTTGATGCCTTTGAGGTCGCCTTTGCCTTTAAGGGTCACGGTTACGAGGCCGGCGCCGGAGGTGCCGTCCACTTCAAGCGCCGCGACACGCTCCTGCATCTCGCCCATGCGGGCCTGAATTTCCTGCGCCTGCTTCATCAGGCCGGTGAGGTTCTTCATCAGATAAAATCCTCTGTACTCGGCGCATCGTCGTCCAAAATATCGTCGTCCGACACGTCATCACCGTCTACCGGAACCGGCGTGTTGGCAGCTTCTGCCGCCGCGTCGGCCCCCAGATCACGCACCTCGACGATCTCGGAACCAGGAAACGCTTCAAGGGCCGCCTTGACCAGCGGCTCCTGCCTGATCGCCTGCATCTGTGTTTCGCGGGCTGTTCTCCTGCTCTCGCCGATGGTCGGCTGAACCGGTTCAGCATCACGTTTTGCCTGCGTCACGAACCAGCGTTCATTGGTCCAGGACGAAAGTTTACGCGATAGTTCCTGAATGATTTCGCCGCCGCCTCTGAGCACCGCAAGTTCGATACGGCCCGGCGCGAAATTCACCAGTTGAACGTCATGCTCCAGAGCATTCTGTAGCATCACGTCGCGCCGCTGCTCGGCGAGGGCGACCACATCTTCAAACCGCTGCAGCTGCATCGCGGGCGCTTGATCAGCCTGTTCGGCCGTCTGAGCCATGGTCGGACCTGATTGTGGCACGGATGGCGCGACGCGGACCGGCGACCCTGTTGTACTCGCAGACATTGCAGCTGAACTGCCACCGCCTGCGGAAGCCGCACTACGTGGCGCTGTACCGCCCGCAGGCGCCGGGGTGTTCTGCAGCTTCTTGATGAGTTCCTCCGGTGACGGAAGATCTGCCGCATAGGCCAGGCGCACCAGAACCATCTCAGCCGCCGCAAGCGGCCACGGCGCGCGTTCAACTTCGCCGAGGCCTTTGAGCAGCATCTGCCATGTGCGCGCCAGTGACTTGCCGGAGAGCTTTGCCGCCATCTCAAGGCCACGCGAACGGTCCATGTCGGCGCCCGTCTTGTCGTCAGCCGCATTCTCC
>JBHJJF010000124.1:0-23819 GCA_050042885.1 Candidatus Phaeomarinibacter sp. | reverse complement strand
CAGGCTCAGGGTAGGTGTTCCAATAACCCCGCTAGTAAGCGGCGCTCGTGATCTGTGTGGTCGGATTAGCTTTTTCGTAGAAGGTGTAGGACAGCGTAATCGTCGAGACGTCGTCCATGTTCGGATCCTCGGCAATAGCCGGATCAACATAGAAAGTAACAGGCATATCGATGCTTTCGCCGGGCATCAGCAGTTGCTCGGTGAAGCAGAAGCATTCGACCTTGGCAAAATACTGCCCTGCTTTTTGCGGTGTGACGTTGTAGGTGGCGGTTCCCACAACCGGACGGTCAGACAGGTTCTGTGCGGTGTAGAACGCCAGACCATCTGCGCCAACATTTACGTCGGTTGACACCTGCTGCGGCTTGAAGCCCCAGTTGAGGTCGCGGTTGGTGTTGGCGTCAAAGCGGACCGTGACGACGCGATCCAGAATGACGTCTGAATACTCAGCGGACATCTGCGTGGTGCCGCCGTAGCCGGTGACGCGGCAGAACAGGTCATAGAGGGGCACGGCCGCATAAGCCATGCCAACCATACCGCCCACAATAAGAGCGCAGGCCATGACGATTTGCTTTTCGCGTTTGGCCAGACCGGACGTTGCAGCTGCTGCAGTCATTTGTTTCACCTCTCCACTAATAGGTGCGGTCTGCGACGTTACCGCCGAGCCGGACCAGTGTCATTGCGAAGAATAGTCCCACCATTGCGATCAGAGATAACGCGACAGCGATATTGCGGCGGCGCAGGCGGGCCTGCTGCTCCGGGGTGAGCGTGACCGGCGCGGTCTGTGTCGTGTCATCTTTGTTTTCGGTCATTCTGCGCGTCCTACATCCATCCCGCATAGGGGGCGATGCCCACAATGCGCTCGATCAAAAGGGACGCGAAAAGTGCAAAAAGATAGAAAATCGAAAAGCCGAAGAGGCGCATGGCGGATGGCTGAGCCACATCGCCAATGCGATGGCGCCAGACATTGACCGCAAGCGCCAGGAACCCGGCGCCCAGACCCAGTGACGCCACAGCATAAATCATGCCGCCGAAGCCAAGCACCAGCGGGGCTGCGCCCAGCGGCACCAGCAGCAGCGAATAAAACAGTATCTGCGTGCGTGTGGCATCCGGTCCGGCCACAACAGGCATCATGGGCACACCGGCGCGGGTGTAGTCGTCATTGCGAACAAGCGCCAGCGCCCAGAAATGGGGCGGCGTCCACATGAAGATGATGGCAACCAGAACAAGCGGCTCGAGAGCCAGTCCACCGGTGACCGAGGCCCAGCCGATGGCCGGAGGCAGCGCACCCGCTAGGCCACCGATGACGATGTTCTGGGATGTCGAACGCTTGAGCCACATAGTGTAGACAACGACGTAAAAGAGGATGGTGAAAGCCAGAAGGGCTGCGGGCACGTAGCCGACGAGTGCCGCCATCACGAAAACAGATGCAGCAGAAAGCGTTGCACCGAAGGCTGCAGCCGACTGCGCGGACACAACGCCCTTTGGGATCGGCCGATTGACCGTGCGCTCCATCACCGCATCGATGTCCGCATCCCACCACATGTTAAGGGCACCGGACGCACCGGCGCCGACAGCGATGCAGAGCAACGCGGTAAAGGCGGTGAGCGGGTGTATATCGCCGGGCGCAATCATCATGCCCACCAGGCCTGTAAAGACGACAAGCGACATCACTCGCGGCTTCAGCAGGGCGAAATAGTCCGCAATGTCGGCTTCCATGTAGCCGGGTGTTTTGCGGGAAGCAGAAACGGAGGCCCCGTTGGAGCCTCCGCTTTGCGTATAGGTGATGTCGCTCATATCAGCGCTTCATCCTTGTGATGTGCCCTACTTTATGCGTGGCAGCGTTGAGAACTGGTGGAACGGCGGAGGGGACGGCAGCGTCCATTCCAGCGTCGTTGCGCCTTCGCCCCAATAATTGTCACCCACCTTCCGCTTCTTCATGAAGGCGTCGAACACGCCGTACAGGAAGATCAGGACGGCGAATGCCGAGATGTAGGAGCCGATGGAGGACACGTAGTTCCAGCCTGCAAACGCATCAGGGTAGTCCGCGTAACGGCGTGGCATGCCCGCAAGGCCGAGGAAGTGCTGCGGGAAGAAGATGAGGTTCACGCCAATAAACGTCACCCAGAAGTGCAACTTGCCAATGAACTCAGAGTACTGGTAGCCGAACATCTTGCCGAACCAGTAGTACCAGCCCGCGAAGATGGCGAACACGGCGCCCAGCGACAGCACGTAATGGAAGTGCGCCACCACGTAGTAGGTGTCATGCAGGGACCGGTCGACGCCCGCATTGGCCAGAACCACACCTGTCACGCCACCAAGCGTAAACAGGAAGATAAAGCCGACAGCCCACAGCATGGGTGTTTTGAACTCGATGGAACCGCCCCACATGGTGGCGATCCAGGAGAAGATTTTCACGCCGGTCGGCACCGCAATCACCATGGTGGCGAACACAAAGTAAGCCTGCGTGTCGCCATCACGACCCACCGTGTACATGTGGTGCGCCCGCACGATGACGCCGCCGGCGCCAATCGCGACCATGGCGTAGGCCATGCCGAGATAGCCGAACACCGGCTTCTTGGAGAAGGTGGAGATGATGTGGCTGATCATGCCGAAGCCCGGCAGGATGAGGATGTACACCTCAGGGTGACCGAAGAACCAGAAGAGATGCTGGAACAGGATCGGATCACCGCCGCCTGCGGGATCAAAGAATGTTGTGCCGAAATTGCGGTCGGTCAGCAGCATGGTGATGGCGCCGGCCAGAACAGGCAGCGACAGCAGCAGCAGGAAGGCTGTGACCAGCACCGACCAAACGAACAACGGCATCTTGTGCAGGGTCATGCCCGGCGCACGCATGTTGAAGATGGTCGTGATGAAGTTGATGGCACCCAGAATGGATGAGGCACCAGCCACGTGCAGCGCGAGGATGGCAAAATCCATTGCCGGTCCGGGCTGGCCTGAGGTTGAGAGCGGTGGATAGATCGTCCAGCCGCCGCCCACGCCAAGTCCGCCCGGCGGTCCGGGGACGAACAGCGAGAGGACCAACAGGCCAAGCGCTGCAGGCAGAAGCCAGAACGAGATGTTGTTCATCCGCGGGAAGGCCATATCCGGTGCGCCGATCATCAGTGGCACGAACCAGTTCCCGAAGCCGCCGATCATGGCCGGCATGACCATAAAGAAGATCATGATAAGACCGTGGGCCGTCACCAGCACATTGTAGAAGTGGTAGTCACCGCCCAGAATCTGGTCGCCTGGGGCCTGAAGCTCCGCGCGAATAAGGACTGACATCAGGCCGCCGATCACGCCGGAGATGATGGCGAAGATCAGGTACATCGTGCCGATGTCTTTGTGGTTGGTGGAATACGCGTATCGCCGCCAACCGGTCGGGTGATCTTCGTGATGATCTGCGTGTGCTGTTGCGTCGCTCGCCATCGGTTTGTCCTTTTAGTGAGCTAGTGGTGTTTCAGTATCGTGTCAGGCGCCGCGCGTTAGTTGCGCACGTCAGCCAATTGGGTCAGATCGTCCAGCGGGGACGGCGGGATTGTGCCGTTCAGCGCATACTCTTCTTCAGCGCTTGCTACCCAGGCGTCGAAGTCATCCTTCTCGACCACGTGAACTTCAATCGGCATGAAGGCGTGGCGGACACCGCAAAGTTCGGAGCACTGGCCATAGTAAATGCCGGTCCTGGTGGCGTTGAACCATGTTTCATTCAACCGACCGGGAACCGCATCCATCTTCACACCGAAGGCAGGCATCGCCCAGTTGTGGATCACGTCTGCCGCCGTCACGATCACGCGGACATTGGTATCGACCGGTACAACAACCTTGGTGTCCGTTGCCAGCAGCCGCGGCTGTCCCGGCGCAAGGTCGGGCTCTTCGATCATGTTGGCGAAATATTCAAAGTCGCCATTGTCCGGGTAGGAATAGCCCCAGTACCACTGGTATCCCGTCGCCTTGATGGTCAATTCGCTGTCGGGGATCACGGCTTCAAGGTAGAGCAGGCGGAAAGATGGAATGGCGATTGCCACCAGCAGCAGCACAGGCACAACAGTCCACACCACTTCGATGAACGTGTTGTGGGATGTCTTGGACGGGACGGGGTTGGCCTTCGCGTTGAAGCGTACCATGCAATAGAGCAACAGCGCCAAAACTAAGAGTGTGATGGCCGTGATGATCCACAGCAGGAAGTTATGGAACCAGTTGATTTCTTCCATCACCGGGGAGGCTGCCGGCTGGAACCCCATCTGCCAGGGTTCGGGCTGTGCAGCGCCCGCCGCACCGGCGATGATCATCGCGCCCAGAAAGGCAAAGGCCATAAAAATCTTCGGCAAGTAAGTCGGCATGCTCGACATCCCCAGTCGTAGTCACAAGTCGCAAATCTTGATACGTGACCCCAGTCTCCGCACACTTACAGATCGCAGATGAGGTCATTTCGTGCAGGAGCGGACGATTAGCACGTCGCGCCTCGAACGCAAAAGAAAGCTTACATCCAACGCGACAGGCGAATCCCACCCCAATAGTCCAACCAAAGTATAGCGCGGCTGGCGGCAGGAGCGAGCATACGCGCCGGTTTTGCGACACTTTGACCCAAAACCTGACCTTACGGGTTCTGGCCGTTTGCTGCGGCGGCGCGCACGGTACCTGGATCGATGTGACATGCCCGTTCCTACCTGCCCCCGATTTGCCTTCGGCACCAGCATGTTAGGCCCCGAAAGGTCAGAAAGATGCCGGTATGTTTTGGCGGACTATCTGACTTTGTGTACACTTGCAAAGCATTCGCAGTTAGCCCCCGGCTGTCGTCGACAGGCCCAAAAGAACTGCCCCACGCTCGAAAGAAACACCATGCGGGACGAAGCGCTGATCCATTTTCACTACGGCCGGAAAATTTCCGCCGGTTTGCATATTGCTGAAGATGGTGGCGCGGCACCTGCCCTATTGGAAATGGCCGCGCCTTATCTGGACCCGCGTGACCCCGGCAGATCGGCTGTCGGTTTTTGTGCTGCGCACCCGCAATCGGTCTCAAACATCACCGCGCCGCCGCCGCCGGGCTGGCAGGCATGGAAATTCAGCGACTGGGACAACTGGTTCGGCCGCATCAACGGCGTCTTCCTGCTCGATCTTGAGACTTTGCGGGTCACCCAGTGGCCCATGTACCGGACATCCAAAGTGCATGTGCCATGTGACCTCTCCGCGCTGCCCGGACGTCTGGTGCCCATCGAGGAGCTCGTAGCGAATGATCCGGGGCCACGCGGGCCAGGGGTCAAGGCGCTGCTGGATGACATTCCCGGTAGCTAGTCCCGGTTCCTGCCCTTATGTGTAGGTAACTGAATATTCGACCTCCAAACAGGAAGCACTCGCATGCCAACCCCCGACGAACTGTTCTTTACCCGCGCCGGTCTTGATCCCGACCGTTTGACGCGGATCGTGTCCGACACGCTGACAGGGGCGGACGACGGGGAGCTGTTTCTGGAATACACCCAGTCGGAAGCGCTGGCCTTTGACGACGGGCGGCTGAAGACGGCGAGCTTTGATACGGGCCAGGGCTTTGGCTTGCGCTGCGTTGCCGGCGAAGCCACGGGCTATGCGCACGCGTCTGATCTCTCCGAAGCCGCCGTCAAACGGGCGGCCGACGCGGTTCAGGCTGTAAAGGCAGGGCATTCCGGATCCATGGCGGCGGGCCCGCAGGCGACCAACGCGCATCTCTACGGCGATGACAATCCGCTGGGCGGGCCCTCCTTTGAAGAGAAGGTGAAGCTGCTGCAGGAGATTGATGCCTATGCCCGCGCCAAGGATCCTCGGGTGCGGCAGGTGTCCGCCTCGCTGTCCGGGGAGTGGCAGGCCGTGATGATCATGCGCGCTGACGGGCAGATTGTCCGCGATGTGCGCCCGCTGGTGCGGTTCAATGTGAGCGTTGTTGTGGGTGATGGCGACCGGCAGGAGTCGGGCTCCTTCGGCACCGGTGGCCGGGAAAATTACACACGCTTTATCGAGACCCAGAGCTGGCAGGCGGGTGCTGACGAAGCCCTGCGGCAGGCGCTGGTAAATCTCGAAGCGGTCCCTGCCCCTGCCGGCGAAATGGATGTGGTGCTAGGGCCGGGCTGGCCGGGCATTTTGCTGCATGAAGCGATCGGCCATGGCCTTGAAGGTGACTTCAACCGCAAGGGCCAGTCTGCGTTTGCCGGGCTGATGGGCGAGCGCGTGGCATCGCCCGGCGTCACTGTTGTGGACGACGGCACGCTGGACGACCGGCGCGGCTCCCTGACCGTGGACGATGAAGGCACACCGACCTCGCGCACGGTGCTGATCGAGGACGGCATCCTCAAGGGCTACATGCAGGACCGGCTCAATGCCCGCCTCATGGGTGTGGCGGCAACCGGCAATGGTCGGCGCGAAAGCTTTGCGCATCAGCCCATGCCGCGCATGACCAACACCTACATGACGGAAGGCGACCGCGACCCGGGCGAGATTCTCGCGGGCGTCAAGAACGGCATCTACGCAACAAACTTTGGCGGCGGCCAGGTGGACATCACGAATGGCAAGTTCGTGTTCTCCTGCACAGAGGCCTACATGATCGAGAACGGCAAGGTGACGACGCCGATCAAGGGCGCGACGCTGATCGGCAATGGCGCCGACGCCCTCACCCGCATCAAGGCTATCGGCAACGACATGAAGCTCGACACCGGCATCGGCACCTGCGGCAAAGCCGGACAAGGTGTGCCCGTCGGCGTCGGCCAGCCGACCCTGCACATGGAAGCGCTGACCGTGGGTGGGACTGCGGCTTAGCAGTTATTTTTCACGGAGCATTGCGTTTGGCGATTGGGAATAGCAACACACGTGATGCAGCTTGATAACACTCCCTATCTTCCCAGCCAGCAATTGCCGTCCGGCGGGGTTATTGTCCCTCCAGAGGCTTTTGATACGCAAGAGTTCGAAGCTGACGTGAAAGCGTCAGCAGGACGCATGGTTGCAATGGCGCTTATCAGCGTTGCTTGCGTCTACGCAGGTTTTGAATTTGGGTGGAGGGCGCTCAGCACGATCATCCACGGGACAGCAGGGTGGGATACCGTGGCAATGTATCTCGTATTTGGTGTAAGTGGATTGTCTGTCGGACCCTACCTGCTGAATACACTCATCATTGACTATCCGAAAAGCGTCACAGTTACTCTTTGTTCAGACGGTGTGCATTACACATTCTGGACTCCGGACGGACAAGTTGAACGCCATGCGCCTTATGACTCCTTCACGCATATTCGTCATATGCGACGTATCAGCAGTCTATGGCGAGGTCGCTACACCGTGTGGACCGAGACATTGGAAATTGTCCATCCCAATGCACTTTTGACCTTACCTTTGTTTGTTGGCAAAAGTGGAGGCCTGTTCCCGCGAGCCAGCGGCTTTGATGAAAACCTCGCGATTGCCTACTCACAAGCGACGGGCCTCCGCGTGGTCGAGGCTCATGTGTCCATACTGCCATCTTGAAATCGCTTCGGACACGCAGAGAGCGCACCCAACCACTTACCTACTGCATTTCGCGATCTGAGCCTGACCACTTGTGTCTGCGGATGCCGAGCAAAGGCTGCTTCAAGTTCCGGTTTGCTGTCGCGCGGGAAGTTCCAGAGCCAGATGAAGAATTCCCCATCGAACTGCTCTGGACAGCCCGGCGCCATGTCGCTTCGCACCTGGCCTGACTGCTTGAGCACGCGCGTGAACGCGCCCCACAGGCTTTTCCAGCGGTTGAAATCGAGGAAGACGGCGACGTCGGCCACCTCCAGTCTTTGATCCAGAGCGCTGGCGTAGTTGCCGTCCATGACCCAACTGTCGCGCGCCGTCAGCTCAGCAATCACAGCAGGCCATTTTTCCGGGTCCATCGGCACCCAGTCGGGCTGCCAATAATGCTGGTCCAAATGGATAAGCGGCAGATCGAGCTTTGCGGCCAGCTTTCTGGCGAGGGTCGACTTGCCGGCGCCACCGGGGCCGAGGATCAGAATGCGTTTCATCCCAGAGCCCATTCCTCGTGTTCACTATTCCGCCGTTAACACTCCTCACGCGCCCTCACGTGATTGCGAGGACGCTACCCGTTTCGTGTGCAGGCGTTAATTGCGGGCCAGCGCATACCGGACCACCCTTTTACACAAGGCCGCCCACCACACCTCAGGTTTCGGCGTGGTCTTCAAATGTTCAATCAAAGGAAAATACCCATGTCGAAATCCCGTCGTTTATCTCGCACGTCTGTCGTTCTCGGTTCTGCCGCCATGATGGCCGCAGCCGTTGCCGTCGCTCAGCCTGCTTCAGCTGTCTGCCGGTCCTATGGCGGTGGCGCCACCAAGGCATCCGCCTGCAGCCCCTGTGCCGCAAAGTGTGCTGCCGCAAAGGCAAATCCGTGCAGCCCGTGCGCGGCGGCCAAGTGCAGCCCATGTGCCGCCAAGGCAAACCCGTGCAGCCCCTGCGCCGCCAAGGCCAATCCTTGCAGCCCGTGCGGCCCCTCGTACTAGCCGCCTGAGTGTCCCGGGCCGCCCTCACCGGTGGCCCGGACATTTTCATCCGATCGAGTTACGCTCATGACCATGTCCGCCCCTATTTCCATCACCCCTGACGAAACACACGCAGATGCTTTGGCGGACGCCGCCTTTGGCCTGGTGGATGCCGGGGCGCAGATGGCCGAAAAAGGCCTCAACCCGGTCACGCTCACCATCGGGACGTTTGACGCAGACAGCCCGTTTGAGAGCTGGACGCACTACCCTCCCGGTGATGCGCGCGACAGCCGCAGTGGCGTCCAGATCTACTACCATTCCCACCGCGCAGGACAGGAGCATGGTCATTTTCATATCTTTCTGCGGGCCGGGGATACAGCATCGGATTTAATTCCGATTTCGGCTGCAGACGAAGCGCCGGGTTCCCTTGAGGCCGATGACCTTTTTCATGTGGTCGCCGTTACCATGGATGCGACGGGACTGCCCATTGACCTGTTCACCACCAACCGCTGGGTGACCGATGAAAAAATGGTGGCGGCCACGAGCATCCTTCCCCTGCTCGACCGTCTGTACTGCACCGACGCATTTGAGGCCCCCCTGGCCAACCAGTGGTTCAGCGATCTTTTCAGTTTGTTCCGGGATGACATTGCGCAGCTGCTGGTCGAGCGCGACCAGGCTCTTGAGACAATCAATCACGCGCTGAACGATGAGGCGCATGAGGTTTTGAGCACAAAGCCCATTTCCATCCTCGACCGTATGGATGAGCTGGGCCTGTTTGAGGACTAGTTCCGCGGCCCTTGGACGGCCTTAGTACGAATACTCAGCAAACAGATTGTCGAGATTGCCCTGCCATTTGCCGTGATAGTGCGCGAGCATCTCTTCTGCCGGCGTGCGGCCTTCTTCCAGCGTTGATTCAACGGCGGCCAGGAAGCCACGTTCGTCTCCGTCAAACCCGTCCGTCCGGGCGCGGGCCTTGAGGCCTTCCTTGGCGATGGCGCAGGCGTCGCGGGCGATATCCAGGACGGTGTGATCCCGGAATTTTGTTTTAAGCGCCTGCGCCGGCACATCCTGGTGCAGTTGCTCGCGCTCTTCCGTGGTCCAGTCCTTCACCAGATCCCAGGCGGCGGCCTGCGCCGCTTCGTCATAGAAGAGACCGACCCAGAAGGCGGGGAGCGCGCATAGACGCCGCCACGGACCGCCATCAGCGCCGCGCATTTCGATGAAGCGCTTGAGGCGGGCTTCAGGGAAGATGGTTGTCAGGTGGTTTTCCCAGTCATCAAGGGACGGTCGGTCGCCCTCCAGACCCTTGAGCTTGCCCTGCATGAAGTCGCGGAACGACTGCCCGGACACATCCACATAGGTGCCATCGCGATGGACGAAATACATCGGTACGTCGAGGGCGTAGTCCACATATTGCTCAAAACCGAAGCCGTCCTCGAAAACGAAGGGCAGCATGCCGGTGCGATCCGCATCCGTATCGAGCCAGACATGGGCGCGATTGGACAAGACCCCGTTGGGCTTACCTTCATAGAAGGGCGAGTTGGCAAAGATGGCAGTGACGATGGGCTGCAGCGCCAGGGCGATGCGGTACTTTTGAACCATGTCGGCTTCGGACGAGAAGTCGAGATTCACCTGCACCGTCGCCGTGCGAAACATCATGTCGAGCCCGCGGCTGCCGACCTTGGGCATGTAGTTGCGCATGATGCCGTAGCGGCCCTTGGGCATGACCGGCGTGTCCGCGAGAGAGCGGCGCGGCGCAAAACCAAGGCCGATGAAGCCCGCATCGATTTCGCCTGCAACGGTCGCCACCTGATCAAGATGGGTATGCACTTCGTCACAGGTGTCATGCAGGGTTTCCAGCGGCGCGCCAGACAGCTCGAACTGCCCGCCGGGTTCCAGGGTGATGGAGCCGCCGCCGGTTTTCTCGTTTCCCAAAAGCGCAATGACATTGTCGCCTTCATAGGCCGGTTCCCAGCCGAAGCGCTGCATGCCTTCCAGCATGGCCTTCACGGTCGCGCCCGTTTCGCCGGGAGCGTTGTCATAGGGCATGGGAGAGAAGTCGCCGATGCGGTAGCCGAATTTTTCGTGTTCGGTGCCGATGCGCCAGTCGGTCTTGGGTTTCGAGCCGGATGCCAGATACGCCACGAGGTCGTCGCGTGTTTCCACAATGGGGGCGGTTTCACGCGTGGTGGGTGGTGCCGACATACAGAGCGTTCCTTCAGGGCCTCTTTCGGGCCGTCACAGCAATGGCCGTTATCCGGCCTTTTGATCCCGCCCGTCCAATGCATGGCGCAAAATGGGCTTTGGGTCATGTAAGGGCTCGGGCTAATCCACACAAGTCACAAGGTTTGACCCACCCTCGCAGGACGATTGGCAGAATACGGGCTGTTCGCGCTGAGCCCAAGGCGTCAGGATGGGGCGCAAATGCAACAAGGAGGCTCCCATGGCCGGCGAACTCATTCTTCCCGATGCACTCAAACCAACCTATGACAACTTCAAGTTTGCGCCCGGCGTCAAGGCGGGCGGGCTGCTACATATGTCCGGCATTCTGGGCACCGGTGCGGACGGCAAGGTGCCCACGGACCCGGCAGAGGAGTTCGACGCCGCGTTTCAGCAGGCACAGATGGTGCTGGCCGAAGCCGGGCTCGATTTCACGGACATCGTGGAAATGACCACATTCCACATCGGCCTACAGGAGCACATCGGCACCTTCATGGGCGTGAAAGACAAGTACATCAACGAGCCTTATCCGGCATGGACGGCGGTCGGCACCACCGAGCTCGCCTTTCCCAGTGCCCGCATGGAACTCAAGATCACCGCACTTGCCCGGTAACTTTGGCCCGCTAGCGCCAGTCCCCAAGCACTGACTGCCACAGCGCCATGGCGGCGACGGCTGCTGTGTCGGCGCGCATGATGCGGGGGCCAAGGGCGACGGCATGGGCGTTCTCCATGGCCTGAAGCATCTTGCGCTCTGCGGGGTCAAAGCCTCCTTCGGGGCCAATCAGGATCGCCCATGGCGCCTGCTTCACGCCGTCTGGTAGCCCCCGCAGAAAGTCTGCGGGCGGCGGCACATCTGCACCGGGCAGCGCTTCGTCACAGAACAATATCTGCCGCTCGCGGGACCAGCGGGTGAGAACCGTTTCGAGCGTTGCGGGCTCTTCGACCTGCGTCACAAACAGCAGATTGCACTGCTCGGCGGCCTCCACCGCATTGGCCAGCAACCGGGATGTCTTGACCCGCTCGGCCTGAGTGCGCCGGGTCACCACGGGCTGCAGCAGGGCGGCCCCCATTTCGGTTGCCTTCTGCGCCAGATAATCGATGCGGGCGCGCTTCAGGGGGGCAAACAGCAGGTGCAGGTCGGGGCCTGACGTCTGTTTGCGGGTCCGCTCCACCGGTGTGGCGGATGCGCGCTTCTTGCCGATTTCATCCAGCCGGACCCGCCATTCGCCGTCGGAGCCATTGAAGGCCAGCGCCTCGTCGCCGGCCTTTTTGCGCATGACATTGGCGAGGTAATGGGCCTGCTCGGCGGGCAGATCTATCTGCGCATCGGCCTCCAACGGGGCTGAGACAAAGAGACGAATCAGATTTGCGCGGTTGCTCGACATGGTGTCCCCAAGTATCACGGGTCGCATGACAGGTCCTCAAGATAACAAGCCGGAAGACAGCGGCAGCGTCGCCGATGCCGCGCCGGACAACTGGGTTGACCGCTGGGCGCCCGCCTTCACTCGCCCCTATCTGCGATTGATGCGGGCCGACCGTCCCATCGGCACCTGGCTGCTGTTCTGGCCCGGCGCCTGGGCCATTGCGCTCGCCGCCCCCCTAACCGACCGCTATGTGCTGTATCCGGAAATCCTCTATCTGCTCGCCCTGTTTCTGGTCGGCGCCTTTGTGATGCGCGGGGCCGGGTGTGTGTGGAATGACTACACGGACCGGGACATCGACGCTCAGGTAGCGCGCACGGCCAGCCGACCC
Organism: Candidatus Phaeomarinibacter sp.; assembly: GCA_050042885.1. GTDB lineage: Bacteria > Pseudomonadota > Alphaproteobacteria > CGMCC-115125 > CGMCC-115125 > Pyruvatibacter. The sequence goes on along the minus strand of JBHJJF010000124.1, from coordinate 11,379 downwards.
ATCCCGTCCGGCCAGATCAGCGGGAGTGCCGCGCTGGTCTTTCTTGGTGTGCTGCTGCTTATCGGCTTTTTGATTCTCATCCAGTTGAGCTGGGCCGCCATCGGCCTCGGCGTGGCGTCACTGGCCCTCATCACCATCTATCCTTTTGCCAAGCGGTTTACCTGGTGGCCGCAGGTCTTTTTGGGGCTTGCCATCAACTGGGGCGCGCTCATGGGTTGGGCGGCGGTGACCGGGTCGCTCACCCTGGCGCCGGTCTTCCTCTACCTCGCAGGCATCTGCTGGACGCTGGGCTATGACTCGATCTATGCGCATCAGGACAAGGAGGACGACGCGCTGATCGGCGTCAAATCCACGGCCCTGCGTCTGGGGGCCAACACCAAGACATGGCTGTGGGGCTTCTATGGCCTGACGCTTGTGTTCCTGAGCCTTGCGGGCATCTTTGCCGGCATTGGCTATCTCTATTTTGCAGGTCTTTTGTTCGGGGCTTTTCATCTGATGCGGCAGGTGCGTGATACGGACCTCGACCGGCCCGAAGAATGCCTTGCTGCCTTCAAGTCCAACCGGGACTTTGGCGTGATTGTTTTCGCATCACTGTTGGCTGGAACACTGGGGACCTCGCTTTAAGCAGTTTCAAAGCTGTCACAGATGATCCGGCTGGGCCGTCCTGTCGTATATCCTTTCAAACCGGGGCACATTGTTGGCCCGGGCGACAGATGGAGGTTTTCCTCATGTCACGCAAAACGATCAGCACCTCTCTTTCGCGCATTGGTGATTTCATCGCGCAGATGTTTGCTTTTGAAGGCATGTATGAGCGCAAGGCCGTCTATGTGCGGCACCGTCTTCCCCACTAGGCTGGCGCACTGAACTTCAGCAGCTGCGCCCATGGCCATGCGTCCCGCGCATGGCTGAGGGGCAGACGCAGCATTCCCGGTAAACGCCCTCGCATTTCCGCCGGTTTTTGGATCAGCCATGCGGCCCGCGCAGGCCTGCTGGCCAAGCCCGCGCATTGTTCTTTCAGGCCCCCTCATCGATGTTCCTGACACCAAGGAATTGTCCTTGGTCGACCTGAAATCGGGAGGCTGAAGATGACTGACTTTCTGAAGATTTGGCTCAACGCCGTTGCTGCCTCCATAAGCGCCTTTGCGGGCCTGCCTTATGAGCCTGTGCTGCGCACGGACACCCGCGTCGTGTCGACCAAAGACCACTCGCGACAAATGTCCCTCCCGCTCGAAGACGACGAGGACGGATTTACCGTCGGGTATCCAGGACACGCCCACGCGCTCTGACCCCCACTGCGACAAAGCGTGACGCATGAGCATTGAGCAGCGCCTTGCGGGAAACCGCAGGGCGCTGTTTTCGTTTGCCGGCCCATTGTCCGGGGATACGGAATCAGAAAAAGTTCCTGCACAAAGCGCTCCGTAGACAGAATGTCTCGGAGGTTGTCCATGATTTACTTACCCTCGAAGTGAGGGAGAACGGGAGCACTGCCGTGGCAGCGTGGCCGTTGCGATCAAATAGTGTCGAGTGCCGCTCATGAGCAGCGCTCCCGTTACGGATGGTCTTCGGCTCAAACATGAAACGATGGCACGAGGCGTTACCTCGTAAACTTCCACCGCAGCCCTGCTACCGGTCACACATGCGTCTCTCTACATGCACGTCCACCGGGGCGATCTTATTCCATGCGCCGGGCTGAGCCTTCGCCGCCTGCCGGAGGTCACGTCCGTTACCCGTGATCCACCCGTCAGGCCATCCGCCCCCGCGCCCAGGCCCGGTCGGTCCGGGACGCCCTCAAGCGCGAGGCCTAACCAGTATGAGGCCGCTTGAAAGACCGGGGATAGATTTCTGAAACTTTTTCCGTAGCCCCGGACTTGATCCGGGGCCTACTCGCAAACCCGCTTGCTGCAGCGCCGGAAAACCCCACTCAGGCTTTGCCCAGCCCCTTAGGCGAGTGGACCCCGGGTCAAGCCCGGGGATACGGGTGATAGGACATTGCTATCCACCCCACTAAACAATCGCCATTGTCCGGTTTAACCGGACAATCCAGCGACAGCCGCGCCGCCGGCGAAATTCCAGGACGTGCCATGACTGCATGGATCCCCCGGGTCAGGCCGGACGATGGCCATTCGGGGCACCCGGACCACCGGCATCCTTGACTCCAAACCCTGAACCGTGGTTCATTTCATAAAGACCTGAACGGAGTTTCATTTCTTGGCGTATCGCAAGACCGGTAAAGTGGTGGCCCAGCTTGAGGCCAATCGGACGCGCATCCTGGATGCTGCGCGGGCGCTGGTGTTTGCCGGCGGGTTTCAGGCTGCCAGCATGGCTGCTGTTGCCGCCAGGGCCGGCGTCGCCACGGGCACGCTCTACCGCTACTTCGCCTCCCGCGAAGCGCTGTTGCTGGATGTGTTCCGGGCGATCTCGGACGTCGAAATGTCCCGTCTGGAAGACATCGCTGCTGGTCCCGGCCTCCCTGCTGCCCGGCTGCGGGACGTGGTGCATGGCTTTGCGAGCCGCGCGGTCCGCGGTGCCCGGCAGACCTATTCGCTTCTGGCGGAACCGCTCGACGGTGCGCTTGCCGAAGAGCGCCTTGCCTACCGCCGCCGACACGCTGCCATTTTCGAGCGCCTGATCCGCGAGGCCCAGGCTGCCGGAGAAGTGGCCTCACTGGATGCCCATGTGACGGCGGCTGCCATTGCCGGTGCTATTCCCTCCGCCCTGACGCTGCACGGCCCCGACAATGTACCTGATGCCGACGCGCTGAGCGCCGCCGTCCTGCGCATGTGCGGCCTTGATCCGTATACAGACATAATATCTCCATCTGAGGAACTGTCCCATGATCAATCCGCTTGATCTTCTGACCCAACAACAACTGGATGAGGTCAAACAGCGATCCGACCTCAAAGGTATCTGGGTTGTCGCCTTCAGCTGGCTGCTGATCTTCAGCGCCATGGCGATGTTCGCCATCTGGCCGAACCCGCTGACCTTCATTGCCGCCGTCATCATTGTCGGCACGCGGCAGCTTGGCCTGGCCATCGGCATGCATGACGGCGCGCACGGTGTTCTGACAAAGAGCCCTGCCCTCAACATGTTTTTGTCGCAGTGGCTGTGTGCCTATCCGATGCTGGCGGAAACCATGTCCTATCGCCGCTATCACCTGACACACCACAGGAACACGCAGCAGGAGAATGATCCCGACCTGATTCTCTCCAAGCCGTTCCCGATCACGCGCAAGAGTTTCCGCCGCAAGTTCATCCGCGATACTACCGGACAGACCGGCTACCAGCAGCGCAAGGCGCAGATCCTCAACGCACTTGGGGATGCGTCTCTGCCATGGGACAAGCGCATTGACCGGTTTGCGGAAAAGCTCGGGCCTGCGGTGTTCACCAACCTCGTGCTGTTCACCATCCTGGCGCTCGCCGGCCAGTGGTATCTCTACTTCCTGTTGTGGGTAGTGCCGATGCTCACCTGGCATCAGGCGGTCACGCGCATCCGCAATATCGCCGAGCACGCCATGGTGCCCGACGACAGCGACCCCTTCCGCAATGCCCGCACCACCAAGGCCAACTGGTTCATGCGGCTGGTGCTGGCACCGGGCTTTGTGAACTATCACGTGGAGCATCACCTCTTCATGTGGGTGCCCTGCTACAATCTGCCGAAGCTGCACAAATATCTCATTGCCAACGGCCATGGCGACAGGATGGAAATCAAGGACAGCTATTTCGACGTGATCAGCATGGCCACGTCGCGGCCCGATGATGAAGACCGGCCCGGCGAGATGGTGCACAACGCCCGTACGCGGCGGGTTGCGGGCATCGTATCGGAAGGCTTTAGCGACGCGGACACTTCCGCCACACCACCAGCGACACCAAATGCCGCCTGAGGCGTCGGCGAACCGCAGCGCGGAAGCTGACCCGCAGACCTATGTGTCCGGCAACTCAGTCCTGCAAACCGCCCCACTGGTGCCGGAGATACACCTGCATCTGGCGGATGAGCGCGCGCCGCTTTGGACGAAAACACAGCGGGACCTGTGGGACGACGGCATCGTGCTGCCCTACTGGGCCTTTGCGTGGGCGGGCGGGCAGGCCCTGGCGCGTCTGCTGTTGGATGAGCCCGAGCGAGTCAAAGGAAAACGCGTGCTCGATTTTGCGTCGGGCAGCGCCATCAGCGGCATCGCTGCCATGATGGCTGGCGCGTCGCATGTGCTGGCAGCCGACATTGACCCGCTTGCCGCCGTTGCCGCGCGGATGAATGCACAGGCCAATGGCGTCACGCTTGAGACCTCGACGGATGATCTAGTCGGGCAAGGCCTTGCCGACTTTGACGTCATCATCGCAGGTGACATCTGTTACGAGCAGTCCGTCGCCGAGCGGGTAAGGGACTGGCTGGGAGCGGAAGCACGACAAGGCCGCGAGGTTCTGATCGGAGACCCGGGCCGCACCTTCCTGCCACGCCAGGATCTGGAGCCGGTCATCGGCTATGGCGTCAAGTCGTCCCGTGATCTGGACGACACGGATGTGCGCAATGCGCGGGTCTGGCGGGTTGCCGCTGGCTGACTAAACTGCCGCCACCAAATCAAAAACAAACTCTCGGGGGACATCATGGGTGGAACGCAGGCAGAAGCTGTTGGGCGCTATATCGGCCTCAATCTCATTTTGACGCTGGTCCTGGCCATTCTGGTGGTGCGCCAGCGCGCCAAGCACGAAATCAGCCTTGGCACCGGCGGCAATGAAGACCTGGAGCGCGCCATGCGGGCCCATGGCAACAACGTCGAATATGTTGCCATTGCCCTGCCCGGCCTGATTGCCCTGGCCATGCTCGGTGCCTCCACCACCCTCATTCACGTGGCAGGTCTTCTGGTGACGGGCGGTCGCGTCGGCTATGCCAGCGGCATCTCGAACGGCGGCTCAATCTTCCGCCAGATCAGCACGCTTTCTACATGGATTGGCGTCCTAGCCCTTGGTGGCAGCTGTCTGTGGATTGTTCTGATCTAGCGCCGCTTAGGGCCGCGCCGGCTTACCGGTGGAGCCCCAGGTTTCATAGTCGGTGCGCCAGATGGCGGCGGTGACGATCTCCGGCTCCTGCCCGTGGTCGAGATACCAGCTGTCCACCGCCCATTGCACGCCTGTTTCCTGGTCGATGATGGTCGGCGCCATGTGGGGCAGATAGTCGATGATATCGCCCTTGTGGAGACGTCCGCCCATGCGGTGCTTTTTGATCAGCCCATCGGACATCAAAAGCTTGAGGTAAGTGGTCGTGTTGACGGTCTCGTCCGCACAATCGAGCTGGTTCTGCAGCCAGAAATTCGAGTAGGTGCCGGCCAGGTCGGCGTCCGTGCCGGTCTGGGCACCGGCCAGCTTCTCAAGGCGGGCAACAGCCTTGCCGATCAGCTTGCGCTCCTCTTCCGCATCGACTGGTGCGGTGGCGAAAATCGCCTGCACGCCCTTCCATTGCCCCTCAGACAGGTGCACATCGTGACGTTCGTAGCATCCATGGCCCGAACAGATGACGAAATGCTCCGGCGACGGTTGGCCGCCCGGGTGCAATTCATAAATCCGCTTGGCAATCGGCTGCTCCCGGCCTCCGGCACAGGCCGCCAGAAGCGTCGCCAACGCCCCTGCAACCAGCGTCACACGCAAAAAGCGTCCGTTCAGCTGTCCAAAACCCATTCCAGCCCCCAAAAAAACTTCGGCGATTGTGCCCCCATGGGGCGCATGGCGGCCCCAATCACGCTATATGAGGACTTATAGCCTATTCGCGCGCTATATCAGCCTCACAGCCGCGTGAGCCCTCACCGGTTTCACCCCTTCCTTTGTCATTGTTCAGGCCGCCCGCACCCTATGACCATTCCTTCCAAGACCGATCTTGAGCTTGCCGCCACCGCCGTCAAAAAACTCATGGCCGCCGATGCCGATGCAGCGGATGCCATCGACGCCGCAGGCACCTCGCTTGGCGTGTCGTTCCGCATGGGTAAGCTGGAAGATGTCGAGCGGTCAGAAGGCACCGATCTGGGCATCCGCGCTATGGTCAGGGGCGACGGCGGTGCCATGCGCCAGGCCGTGGTGTCGCTGACCGACACCAGCGGCCCGGCGCTTGATGAAGCGGTTGAGCGCGTTATCGCCATGGCCCGCATCGCACCAGATGATCCTTATTGCGGCCTTGCCGACACGTCCCGGCTGGCGAAAGACATTGCCAATCTTGATCTTGATGATGGTCAGGAGCCGGACGCCGACACCCTGGCCGCCCAGGCCGAGGCGGCTGAAAAAGCCGCCCTTGATGTGGCGGGCGTCACCAACTCCATGGGGGCCGGGGCTGGCTGGAGCCGCTCTCAGGTAGCGCTTGTTACCAGCGACGGGTTTGAAGGCACATATTCGGGCAGCTCGCACTCCGTCTCCTGCTCCGTCCTGGCCGGCGAAGGCACGGGCATGGAGCGTGACTATGACTACACGTCGTCGCGGCATCTGTCGGAGCTGGATGCGCCTGAGACAATCGGCAAGAGCGCAGCGGACAAGGCCGTCAAACGGCTCAACCCGCGCAAGATGAAAAGCCAGGCGGTCCCCGTCGTTTACGACCCGCGCGTTTCCGGCGGCCTTGTCGGCCATCTGGCGGGCGCTGTCTCCGGTGCGTCCGTTGCGCGCGGCACCAGCTTCCTCAAGGACCGAATGGGCGAACAGGTGATGGCGTCGGGTCTCGTTGTTGTCGATGACCCGCACATCGTCCGCGGCCGCTCCTCAAAACCCTTTGACGGGGAAGGTGTGACGGCTGAAAAACTCGCGCTGGTGGATGACGGGGTGCTCAAGACCTGGATCATGGATTCATCGTCCGCCCGCCAGCTTGGGCTTGAAACCACCGGGCGCGCGGCACGCGGCACCGGAGGCCCCCCCGGCCCCGCCACCACCAATCTCTACATGGAGGCGGGTACCCAGTCGGTGGAAGAGCTGATCGCCGACATAAAAGAGGGCTTCTATGTCACCGAGTTGATCGGCATGGGCGTCAACGGCATCACCGGTGACTATTCGCGCGGGGCGGCCGGCTACTGGATCGAAGACGGCGAACTGACCTTCCCGGTCACGGAGATTACCGTCGCGGGCAATCTCAAGGACATGTTCATGGCCATGACGCCTGCCAGTGACCTGGCGTTCCGCTATGGCACCAACGCGCCCACCATGCGCGTTGACGGCATGACCATCGCAGGTGCGTGACATGACACACGGGCTTGATGTGGTGTCCGACCACGCCATCCTGCTGGACGCCGTGCGGGAGGGCGGCGCGCTGGCGCTCGCGCATTTCAAGGCCGGGGTCACCTCGCAGAACAAGGACGACGGCACGCCCGTCACCGAGGCCGACTTTGCGGTTGATGCCCTCTTGAAGCAGCGTCTGCGCGCTGCGCAGCCGGACTATGGCTGGCTGTCGGAGGAAACCGAAGACGACGATGCGCGCCTTGCCACCACCCGCCAGTGGATGGTGGACCCGATTGACGGCACCCGCGCCTTCATCAAGGGCCGCCCGCACTTCGCAGTCGTTGCCGCGCTTATCGACGAGGGGCGTCCGGTCTCCGGCGTGATTCTCAACCCGGCGACGGATGAGCTGTTTGAAGCCCAGGCTGGCAAGGGCGCGCTGCTGAACGGCAAGCCGATTTCCGTTACCGATGTGCCGGAGGTCGAAGGCTGCCGCATGCTCGGTGCCGAAGACATGTTCCGTCACCCCGCCTGGCCTCAGAAGTGGCCGCCGATGGAGATTGCCCAGCGCAATTCCATTGCCTATCGCGGGGCGCTGGTTGCCTCCGGTGATTTTGACGCCATGCTGGTGATGAACTGGAAGAACGACTGGGATCTGGCAGCGGCTGACCTGATCGTCCATGAGGCGGGCGGTCACATGACCAGCCATACCGGGGACCGATTCACCTATAATGCGAAGGACCCGCGCCACCGCACGGTGGTCGCGGCGGGGCCTGCGTTGCACAAGGCCCTTCATGACCGTATTGGTGCCATTGTGCTGCCGGGCTAGGTCCGGCGTGTTGCGGGGAGACAGGACAGCATGAGCGACGACAATACAGAGCAACTGCTGCATATGGTGATGGGCGGACGCCTCACGGATCTCGCAGGCACCGAGTTTGAGGACCTCTCCCAGGTCGACATCGTGGGTGTCTATCCCAACTACGCCAAGGCGCACGAAGCCTGGAAGGCCGCCGCCCAGCGCACGGTAGATGACGCCCAGATGCGCTACTTCATCGTGCATCTGCACAAGCTGCTTGATCCCGACACCGACGCAAGCGACGCGAGCTAGAGGCGGACCCGTCCCCTGTTCAAGAAGATTGCCAGATCGGCCCTTGTTGCAGGCCTCATCGCCACGCTGGCGTCGTGGTACATCCGCTTCATGCTGTGGACCAGCCGCATCGAGGTGGAGAACGGCCATATCCCTGAACAGTTCTGGGCGGCGGACAAGCCGTTCATCGTCGCCTTCTGGCACGGGCAGATGCTCATCATCATCGACTGCTGGCGGTGCGCAAAACCCATCAGCATGCTGATCTCCCAGAACATCGACGGCGAGATGATCGCCCGTACCCTTGCGAAGCTCGACATCGGTGCGGTGCGCGGCTCGTCCGACAAGGCGGGCAAGGACAAGGGTGGACGTGCCGCGCTTCGTGGGATGCTGAAGATGCTCAAGGACGGCGACAGCATCGGCATCACGCCCGACGGCCCGCGCGGGCCCGGCATGCAATCCAAAGAAGGGCTGATCGTTCTCGCCCGCCTCTCCGGTGTGCCGATCCTGCCCGTCGCAGGCGCCACCGACCGCGCCCGGATCATGAACAGCTGGGACCGTTTTTCCCTGCACCTGCCGTTCTCGCGCGGTGTCATCAAATGGGGTGAGCCCCTTTATGTCGCCCGCGAGGCGGACGCGGAGGCCATGGAAACCACCCGCGCCGAGCTCGACACGGTTCTGCAAGCCCTGAGCGCCGAGACCCGGCATCAGATGGGCCATCCGCCGCTGGAGCCAAAGACGTGAGCGGCGCACAGGCACAGTTGACCGTGGGCCTCAGGGTCTATCGCGGATTGACGCATGCCTTGAGCCCGCTGGTCCCGGCCTATCTTCGGCGGCGCATGAAACGCGGCAAGGAAGACCCCGAGCGTATCGGCGAGCGGCTGGGGACACCCGGCCTGGCCCGTCCCGACAGGCCGCTGGTCTGGCTGCACGCCGCCAGCGTCGGCGAGAGCCTCTCAATCCTGACACTCATCGATCGCATTCTGGCGGCCCAGCCCGACCTCACCCTGCTGGTCACGTCCGGCACGGTGACATCTGCACGGCTCCTGGGGGAGCGTCTGCCTGACCGCGCCGTGCACCAGTTCGTGCCGGTGGACACGCCCGCTGCCATCACCGGCTTTCTCTCCCACTGGCAACCAGACGCTGCGGTACTCGTGGAAAGCGAGCTCTGGCCCAACCTCATCACCCTGACCCGGTCGCAAAACATCCCGTTGGCGCTCGTCAATGCGCGCATGTCGGCTTCATCCGTGCGCGGCTGGCGCTGGTGGACGGGGGCCGCCCGCGCCATCACCGGCAGCTTTGATCTTGTGCTGGCGCAGGATGAGACCGCCGCCACCCGCCTCAAGCTGCTGGGTGCGACAGGTGCTACGACCGTCGGCAATCTGAAGGTGGACGCCGCGCCCCCGCCCGCTTCTGATGAGCTGCTGGCCGAGATCACGGGCCTGGTTGCCGGGCGGCCGGCGTGGATTGCAGCGAGCACCCATCCCGGCGAGGAGCGGATCATTGCCGAAGCGCACCAATTGCTCAAACGGGCCATCCCGGATATCCTGACGGTCATCGTGCCCCGCCACCCCGAGCGCGGCGGCGAGGTGGCTCGCCTGCTGGCAGACATGCAACTGGCGACTGCACAGCGCAGCCGCAAGGACAGTGTCACCGCTGCTACCGAGGTCTATCTGGCAGATACGCTCGGAGAACTGGGCGGCTTCTTCCGTGTCCTGACGATTGTGTTCATGGGCGGCTCGCTGGTGCGCGTCGGCGGCCACAACCCGATTGAACCGGCATTGCTGGGGGCAGCGATCCTCACCGGACCGCATGTGCACAACTTTGAAGGCATTTACCGCGCCTTTGATGCCGCTGACGCCAGCGAGACCGTGACAGACCCAGCGTCCCTCGCCGCGGCCATCGGGCGGCTGATGGGGGACGGGACCCTTGCCGGGGCCCGCCTGACGGCAGCAGCCAACACCGCTGGAAGCCTCACGGGCGCGCTGGAGGCGACCCTCGACAATCTGCTGCCGTTCATTGAGGCTGCCACCTCGTCACATACCGATACGGATGAGGTCGCGAATGCGCGCCCCTAGGCACTGGCAGGATGCAGACAACTGGCTGGCGAAGGCGCTGACGCCGGTTGCATCGCTCTACGCGTCCATCAGTCATGTTCGGGCCGGCATGGTGGTGCCGCAGCGTGCCAGCATTCCTGTTGTGTGTGTCGGCAACATCACCGCAGGCGGCAGCGGCAAGACGCCGGTTGCCATTGCCATTGCCAAACGCCTGGCGGCACTGGGACACCACCCAGCCTTTCTGACCCGCGGCTATGGCGGGCGTCTGCCCGGCCCGCTGCTGGTGAATGCAGACCGGGCCCGCGCAATAGACGTGGGAGACGAGCCTTTGTTGCTGGCCCGCAGCTTCCCCACCATTGTTTCCGCGAACCGGCCAAAGGGCGCCGACACTGCCGGGGTCGAGGGCGCCAGTGTTGTGGTGATGGATGACGGCTTCCAGAATCCCTCCCTGCACAAGGATGCAAGCCTGGTGGTGGTGGATGCCGACAGTGGCCTTGGCAACGGATTGCTGATCCCCGCCGGCCCCTTACGCGAAACCGCTGACCAGGCGTTATCGCGTGCCGATGGTCTGGTAATCATGGGACGCGCGGACAAGGCCGACAACACCATTGCCCTGGCGCGGTCACGAGACATTCCGGTGTTTGGCGGCACGCTTGCGCCAACCGGAGATCTGGACCAATGGCGCGGCAAACGTGTCATCGCCTTTGCGGGTATCGGCAGGCCGGAGAAATTCTTTGAGACACTTGCCAGCCTCGGCGCTGATATCCGTGAAGCGCAAGTCTTTGGCGACCATCATGCCTTCACCGACGATGAAGCACAGGCGTTGCTGAGCCGTGCCCGCGCCGGGGCGCTGACGCTGGTCACCACAGAGAAGGACATGGCGCGCCTGCCCGGATCAGGGCACGCCGGGGCACTGGCAGAACTGCGCTCCCATGCCCGCACGCTGCCGGTAGAGGTCACGTTTGATGATCCGCATACGCTTGACCAGTTGCTGAAGGCCCGCATCAATGCCGCCTCGCAGGCAGGCGACTACAAGGCGTTTAACCGATGAGCGGGTGGCAGC
>JBHJJF010000123.1:0-4190 GCA_050042885.1 Candidatus Phaeomarinibacter sp. | reverse complement strand
TGCTGCGACAGCAGCGGGATCAAAAATCTGAAATTTGCTTTGTGGAACGGCCATCCATGGATCAGGACAAGCGCCGGTCCCTCCCCCGTCACCGTGTAGGCCAGTTTCAGACTATCGGCTGTAAAAAACTGTGTGTCAGACATGGCAAAGGCTCCTGATAAATGGGTGATCAGGAGCCTCTGTCAGGGAGGCAATGGCCTCAATTATGTGACACGTAAGTGTTTACTCGGCGGCTGCTTTGGCCTTGTCCTTGTTGGCCTGTGCCTGCTTCGCGGCTTCACCCATTGCTGTGACGGCATCCGTCATAAAGGCTTTTGAGAGTTCCAGGGTTTCGGGTTCAGCCTTCGTCGGGAGACCACCAACAAAGGGCGGCTGCGGATCATATTCAAATGACAGCTGAAGCAACTTGGCAACGTCTTCTCCGGCCAGTTCGGCCGCGAGCGTCAAGCCAAAGTCGATACCCGCGGTCACACCTCCACCGGTCATGCGGTTACGATCCCTGACGACACGACCCTGTTTGGGGGTAGCCCCGACAAGGGCCAGTTGTTCGTGCCACGCCCAATGGCAACTTGCTTCGTACCCATCAAGCAATCCAGCGGCACCCAGCAAAAGCGACCCGGTGCAAACGGCCGTCACATATTTTGCGTTCTGACCTTGCGCGCGCAGAAAATTGAGAACGGCTTCATCGTTCATAATTTCAACCTGACCGAAGCCGCCGGGCACGCAAATCACATCAAGCTGCGGGCAGTCCTCGAAGTCGTGGGTCGGGTTGATGGTATATCCGGAGTCGGAGGCGACGGGCACCTTCTCCTTCCAGATGTAATGCATCTGCGCACCCGGCACTGCGGAGAGAATTTGCGCCGGTCCCAGCGCGTCAAGCGCGGTGACCATGGGATACATGAGAAAGCCGATCTTGATGGTTTCTTCGGAAGGCAGCGTGGAGGCGTCGGTCATAGTGGTACTCCGCATTCGATTTGGTGCAACGTCATGGTGGCGTGTCTTGCTCACGTCTGAAATGACAAACGTCCATCAAATTCAGTCATCCAACCTTGACACTTTAGCGTCGCGCAATTTGGGTATGACATCCGTCGATCGCCAACAGGCCCAGATAACTATATAGGCCCAATTACAATAAAAAACGACGCCACCCGCCGCCAGTTCATGGGCCGATTTGCGGCCACCGCTGGCTGTTTTGTCGCGACCGCAGCCGGTACAGGCTTTTTGCCTAGCGTGCATCCGGCATCAGCGCAAGAGCCTGGCGAGGACGCGCCAGTTTCTGCGCCGGGCCGCAGAGGCATGTTTACACATGGCGTTGCTTCAGCTGATCCATCGTCAGACGGTGCCATTCTGTGGACGCGTGCCACACCGCTGGACCGATCAGCTTTGCCACTTGACCTCACGGTTCAGGTATCTGTGGACGAAACATTTGAATCTGTCGTTGTCGAACAGTCGGTTTCCGCGTCGCTGGAGCAGGATTTCACGATCCGGGTAAGTGTCTCTGGGCTCGACTCCGACCGCTGGTATTTCTTCCGTTTTCTCACGACTGCAGGCGACGTCTCGCGGCTGGGACGCACGCGCACTGCGCCGGCACCTGAAGCCAACAGCCCACTTCGGATCGCTCTGGCCTCATGTCAGAACTATGAGCAGGGCTTTTTCGGCGCCTGGGCGCGGATGGTTGAAGATGATGCTGCGTCGGCGCCAGAGGACCAGATACATGCGGTTTTGCATCTGGGTGATTTTATCTATGAAACCACACCCGATCTGCCGAATGGCATTCAGGCGGTCCGTCGCATAGCGCCATTCCCAGATGGGGGCGAGCTTCCCAGTGGCCGCCGGTTCGCCGTATCGACCACCGACTATAGGCATCTCTACAAGGCCTATCTTGAAGACGAGGCACTGCAGGCGGCACGAGCGCGTTGGCCGTTCATATGCACGTGGGATGATCACGAGTTTACGAATGACAGCTGGCAAAGCTACGCGACCTACACCGGCGGCACAGGGCCAGCACAACGGCGGAAGGTGTCGGCCAATCAGGCGTGGTTTGAATACATTCCGGCGCGGCTGGACGGACCGGCCCATGACTTCATGCCGGCAGATGTCGCTGACACAGAAGGCCATGAGCCAATTGACGGGTACCTTCTCAACGAGCCGAACAATCTTGCGGCCCTTGCGTCACTAACAATTTACCGGTCCCTTGAGTGGGGAAAGACGGCGTCGATTATTGTTACCGACACCCGTAGCTATCGTGCGCCGCAACCGATGGACGACGCATTTGAAGAGGCCATAGGGGCGCCCGCGCCACCGCTTGATGTTGTGCGCTCCCTCGATCAGTGTCGTGATGCGGATAACGGTACGCCGCCACCCTATTTTGAGGGCGTCAAGGGCGAGGTTCCCAACCCGCGCGCCAATGAGCCGGCCGCATCGGTGTTGGGTGTGGCACAAAAGAACTGGTTCAAGCAGACACTCACGCAAAGCGCCGCCTCCTGGAAACTGTGGGCCAACTCAATACCTGCCATGCCTCTGCGCCTGGACCTGTCATCCATACCATTTCAGGGTCTGCCGGATGTTGCCGTGGGCATTGATGCCTGGAACGGGTATCCCGGCGAGTTGCGGGAGCTTATGTCTTTTGTGAAGGATGGCGGGATCGCCGGTGTGGTCTCTTGCGCTGGCGACTATCACATGCATGGCGCAGCCGTGCTGACGACGGACCCGGACGCCGATGACCCGCAAGGTGCCGCACTTGAATTTGCCACATGTGCAATCTCATCTTTCACCATGTTCTCAGGTGCGGAACGTATCACGCGCGAGCCTGGCAATGCTTTCAGGCCGATGGTGGTGGCTGAAGGTCCAGATGGAGAGGTGCTTGAGAACTTCAACCTGACCCTGATGCAGGGTGTCCGCGCATCCCTGGCCATGAACTACGTCGGAAGCGACACGCTGAGTGGGTGGTTGGGTAATGAGACAGCCAACCCGTTCATCAGGTATCTCGACACCAATGCCCACGGATATGTTGTCCTTACGGTTACCAACGATGAGATTTCCGGTGAGGTTGTGACCGTTGCCAGTAGCAATGCCGAACAAACGTCGAGCACACCTGCGGAAGTACGCAGGCGGGCGACACTCACCGCACCGCTATGGAAGTCGGGTGAGGCTCCACAACTCAGTGCCCCTACATTTTTGGGAAAACCACCCTTCCCGTTCGCCTGACGCTCGCCTATCTCCCCAAAAAACCAGGTGATGCGAGGAGCAGTTTCTGAATGCGGCCAGCAAGGCAGCGGGATGACCCTATGCTTCACCCTGATAGCTCTGCAGATACGCCTGTCCCTTGGGGCTTAGTGTGTAAACACCGCGTTCAACCCGTTCGAACCAGCCATAATGGTCGTCGGCCATCATCCTTGTTGCGCGAGCAACGCCGGTTGTCTTGGCGATGTCCGCGCCACGGCTAGGTCCGTTGGCCTTCAGGTGCGCGGCACAGCGCAATGCATCCTGTCGATAGGCTGTGACCAGCTTGACGCGTGTCGATCCCCCGGTATTCGGGTCGCCAACCCTCCGTGAGAACTCCCTCAAGAGTCGGTCTCTCCGCCTTTTTAACTTGCGCGGCGCATAGGGGGCGGGGTCAAGATGAACTTCTACAAATGCATCTGCAAGCCTCACAGTTATCAGACCCAGGCCGAGTCTGCGTGCAAGGCCGAGATTGGTTTTGAGAGCTTGCTGAAATCGCCGCCCGGACCCGCGTGCCACGGCGATGTACACGGCAGCGCTGAGCGACTGGCGCGCGATCGCCTGATGGAAAAGGCTGAGCGAGAAACCCGTCTTGAGTTCAACGATAACAGGGTCTTCGTCATCCCGGCATGCAACAATGTCTGCAGCGTCAACCTCCGCCTTCACCTCATAGCCCTGTCCGGTGAGGAAAGCTTTTACGGGTAGGTAGAGATCCGTTTCCTTGATACGCCCCATGCGGACATCATAGGCTCCGACCCGGTCATGGCAATTCGCCACCTTTGAGGTTAAAGCAAAACACTTGGCCTTGTTGTCGGGCATCCGGGGCTGTTTCCAAAGCGGCTTTCAATGCTTGCAGCATCCCTGTAGGAACTGGATCAGCCGCCACAAGTCTGTGCCCTCACCTTCTCGGGAAAACCACCCTTCCCGTACGCCTGATCGTCCAGTAGCGAATCTCCCGACAAAAAATC
>JBHJJF010000122.1:0-17385 GCA_050042885.1 Candidatus Phaeomarinibacter sp. | reverse complement strand
CCTGCCCCTGGCCGCGACACTGGCCCGTAGCCATGTGTTTGGCGCGTTTTTGTCTGATGACCCGGAGCGCGCGCTGATGCACGGGCCCACCTATATGGGTAGCGCCATGGGGAGTGCGGCTGCCACCGCGGCGCTGGACCTGTTTGAACAGGATCCACCCGCCCCCCGCGTGACGCGTATTGCAGACCAGTTGCTTGACCAACTTGAGCCGGCCCGCACCCTTGCAGGCGTCAGGGACGTCCGGGTGAAGGGCGCCATTGGCGTTATCGAACTTGAGCCTCACAGCGACCATGACTGGATGAAGGCTGAATTCATCTCGCGCGGCGTCTGGATCCGACCGTTCAACAACATTGTCTATACAACGCCCCCGCTGGTGATCTCTGCGGACGAGCTGTCGCAGATCACATCCGCAATGGTGGATGTGGTGCACATCTGGGGCACCCGCAAAAACACAGAAGGTTAGAGCGCATGGTCAAAGCAGTTATCTGGGATTTCGGCGGGGTGTTTACCTCAAGCCCGTTTGAGGCCTTTGCGCGCTTTGAACGCGAGCGCGGCTTGCCGGAGAACCTGATCCGCAAGATCAACTCTACCAATCATCTGGACAATGCCTGGGCGAAATTCGAGCGCTCCGACGTCACAATGGATGAATTCGACGAACTGTTTGCTCAGGAAGCCAAGGCCTTTGGCCATGATGTCCGGGGCCGTGACATCATCGCACTACTGTCCGGTGATGTGCGCCCGGAAATGCTGGCAGCACTTAAGACCATCAAGGCCAAAGGCCTGCGTGTGAGCTGTATCACAAATAATGTCTCGGCTGGTGAAGGCGCGGGCATGGCGAGCACGCATGACAAGGCCAAGGCGGTTCAGGCGATCATGGATGAGTTTGAACACATCATCGAGTCCAGCAAGGCCGGCGTCCGCAAACCTCACCCAAAGATCTACGAAATGGCGCTTGAGGCTTTGGGTATGGATGCCGCAGATGCCGTTTATCTCGACGATCTGGGCATCAACTGCAAGGCAGCGCATGAGGTGGGTATGAAGGCCATCAAGGTCACCAGTGCGGAACAGGCTTTGACGGACCTGGAAGCTGTTGTGGGTTTCCCGCTTCGGTAAGCCCAGCACCCGAGCAGCCAAATGCAAAAAGCCCCGGCCTTGGCCGGGGCTTTTTCATGTCAGCGCAGCGTTGCCTCTAGTCGGAGATGCCCAGGCGTGCCTGAGCGTCCTTGCGGGCTTTTTCAAGATCCGAGTCGCCACGGCCAAGCTGGTCCGCCACGCTCTTTATCTGATGCACTTCAAAGCGGTGCAACTCACCATCGGCGTAGGCGACTTCCCACATCATGGAAAGAATGTCGATCTGCTCGTCGGTGCTGAAATTCTTCTTCACCGCATTGGTGAACTGCCAGTTGTCGTAGTTGGACTTCTGACGGGCGGCCGCAATGTCGATCAGTGTCTGAGCGTCCTCGGCGTTGAGACCGAAACGTTCACCGACGATGCGTTCCATGGCGGCGCGCTCGGTGGAATCAAAATCACTGTCCAGACGGGCACCCTCCACCATGAGGGCGGCGGCAGCGACCTGTTTCACCGAGAACGGGTCTGACGATTCACCGCCCGGAGCGGCGCGGTTTTCAAGAAAGGCTACAATTCGATCCAGCATATTTCGCTTCCCCTTGCGAGTGCACCTTCTGGTTTAACACCGGTGCTTTGGGGTGTGTACCTGCCTTACAGCCGATACACCCCTTACTCGATTACTTCGTGTTTAGTGAGCCAAGATGCCCGAAGGCGCTTTGATTGGCGCACGGCGCGGGAACACCATGTCCAGAACCACGGCGATGGCAGGCAGCACCGTGATCGCCATGATCATGTTCGTGAGGAACATGAAGGTGAGCAGCAGGCCCATGTCCGCCTGGAACTTCAGTGGCGAGAAGGTCCAGGTGCTCACGCCGACCGCGAGGGTGATGGCGGTGAACACAACGGCCATGCCGGTCTCGAACATTGACTGCTTGAAGCTGTCGGTGATGTCGAGGCCTTCGGCCAGGTGGAACTGCAGGCGATTGTAGATGTAGAACGCGTAGTCCACGCCCAGACCCACCGCCAGCACCATCACCGGCAAGGTCGCGACCTTGAGGCCGATTTCCAGCTCCTTCATGAACCAGTAGCCCAGGAAGGTGGCGAGCGTCAGCGGCACACAGCAGCAGATGGTTGCGCGCCAGTCACGGTAGGTCAGGTACACGAGCAGAATGATGGTGGCGTACACATACAGCATCATTGGCAGCTCTGAGGTTTCGATTTCCTCATTGGTAGCCGCCTGGACACCCACATTGCCTGACGCCAGACGGATCGTGACATCATCGCGCGGGTTTGCTTCACGCCATGTCTTCACACCGGCGATCACGTTTTCAATCGTTGTTGCCTTGGAGTCATCCGTAAAGATCTGCAGCGGTAAGGTTCTGCAGTCCACATCGAGCAGACAGGAAGACGTAGGAACCGGGCCCACAGCCTGCACAAGCGCGAACTTGTTGCGCGGAAGTGGCTGGTATTTGAGGTTGCCCTCGTTCCAGCCGGCTGACGATGCCCTGGCAGCTGTTGGCAGCGAGATCACTGCCGCCACACCTTCACGGTTCGACATGTACCAGGAGAACCGGGCGAGATAGTTCATCACGTCGTGATTGATACACGCTTCGGACGGGGTCTCGTTGATGACAGTGAGCAGGTTGAGGCCGAGGGCAAACTTGTCCACCACAAAACGGCTGTCCTCGTTGTAGCGCGCGTCTTCACGCAGCTCGGGTGCACCGGCATGAAGGTCACCCACGTGGCGGCCCGTGCTCTGCCAGAATGCAACGACAAAGAGAACGATGCTGCTGAAGAAGATGACAACAGCCACACGCGGCTCAGCAAGGCGGCCAACATGCGCCATGACGCGCAGGCGGAAGTCGCGGGCGCGGTTGGCGCGGTCCACAAACTTCTCATCAAACGAGAAGTAGCTGGCCAACAGCGGCAGCATCACAAGGTTCGTCACAATCTTGAGTGCCACACCGATGGATGCCGTGATGGCGAGTTCCTGAATCATGCCGATCGGAATGAGGATCAGCGTACCAAAGCCCACAAGGTCAGTGATGAGGGCCATGGATCCCGGGATGAACAGGAGGCGGAAGCTGGCGCGAGCCGCCTCGTCGCCGTTCGAGCCAGACGTTATCTCTTTGGTTATAAGATTGATTTGTTGCACGCCATGGGACACCCCGATGGCGAACACCAAGAAGGGCACAAGGATCGCCAATGGATCCAACCCGAAGCCCAGTATGTGCAGCACACCGAATTGCCAGATCAGCGATGTCAGCGAACAGAACAGCGCCAGGAAAGTCAGGGCCCAGGATTGCGCATAGAGGTGCACGGATATGGCGGTGAGAATGAACGCGATGATGAAGAAGACCACCACCGTTTGCGCGCCGTCCGCGATATCACCAATCAGTTTGGCGAACCCGATGATGTGGACGGTGTAGTTCTCGTCTTCGTATTGCCCTCGAATTTTGTCCTCTAGCTGATCAGCGAGGTCGAAATAGTCGAGGCGTTCCTGGGTTTGCGGATCAATGTCCAACAGCTCGGCCACCACCATGGCCGCTGTTGAGTCCTCTGCCACAAGTCGACCGAGGAAGTTGCCCCGGACCACGTTGTTTTCGATGCGCTCCAACGCTTCGGGCGTCATGTTGTTGACGGGCACGGTGCCCGGGATCACGTCATCGGCGTTGATGCCTGCTTCGGTGATTTCCAGGTATCGGGTGTTGGGTGTCCACAGGGACGTCACCGTACGGCGGTCAACGCCGGGCAGATAGAACAGTTCGTCGGTGACTTCCTTGTAGGTCTTGAAGAAGTCTTCGTTCCAGATCGTGCCGTCGCGCTGGGCCAGGACGATGATCACACGGTTCGAGCCGAAGAGCCGGTCACGATACTCCTGGAAGGTCTCGATGTATTCGTGACCCGTCGGCAGCTGCTTTTCAAAGCCCGCATCCATGCGGAGCTGAAAGGCAAAATACGCGCAGTAGATTGTCACGAGCGCGAAGCGCCCAAGAATTATGGGCTTCGCGCCGAACAGCATGTTTTCCAGCAGCTTGATCATATTAAGTTCCGTTTCACTCCACGCTGCGCCACGTCTTGCGGTTCTTCAGCCGCCAACGCATGCGCGTACTCAACCCAATCTGTGATGCCGGAACTGCCTGACCGCACTAAAACGCACACGGACCCAAAGGCCCCACCGCGTCTAACGGCATAAACATCCCCGGCCGAAACCACTGCTGCGCGTTGTGCGCTCGCAGAGCCTCAGTCAATTCATCGCACCAATGTCAGGGGTCGTACTTGCCGGTCACGTTTCGCGATCAATGCACCTAACGATGCCTCGCCCCCCGGTGACCAGCGGCACACTGGCTTGCGCCGGAATGCACCCCTCCCCAATGGTTTCTCCTTGTCAGCCTGGCCTGTCACCAGATCTTGGTTTTGTCCGGCTTGCGGGCCGGCTTCTGTTCTTACACCTCGGGATCACCATGCCTATGGCGCATTTTTAACAATCCCAAGCGTTCCCGATAGCACGGGATGGACATCGTTGGTACAAAAACATGAAAGAAACATCAGCAAATTTGCGACACCAGCACCATGGCGAATGCCCTGATGGGGCTGCAATTGCTCTCAATATGGTTAATCACAATCAACTTCTCCCACCGCGTGCAACACTTGGTTTGCCGGGATTGTGATCCGAAAAGTGACGCCTGTGTCACTTTTTCCTTGCCCGCACGACCAGCCGCACCTACTTTTTTGTCAGCAGGGCTTCTCAGTGAAGAAGACTGGCGCGCAATTTGCGCAGAAATGAGACTTATTTTGCTGCCGACAGGCCGCGCTAGGGCGGATTGGCAGAAACGGGCATTTGCCCATTGAGAGCTGTTTTGACCGGGCCCTTTTCGTGAGGGGGTTTCCGGTTTCTTGGAGGAGACAACTCACCAATGACCACACGCCAGATCACCCATGACGCTGCTTATGATGCAGTGGCCCCTGATGATTTCGCCGCAATGATTGAAGTGGATCGCTACGGCGCCCGCTCCACTGCGTTCGACAAGATTATTTCCGCGACCCATGACCACTTCTGGGATCCGCTGGACACCAAATACATCGATTTCTCCGAGCCGTTCGACATGGAGAACGAAATGATGCTTCCAGAAGACATGGTGCCTGAGCTGCAGCTGCCATGCTTCCAGAAGTTCACTCAGAAAGAGCGCGTTCGCTTTGTTAGCCAGAACGCCCGCTGGATGCTGTCAGCCATTCTGCACGGCGAGGCCGGTGCCCTTGGCCTGTCAGCTTCGCTTTGCCATATCCTGCGTGACCCAGGTGCGCAGGAATATGCCGCCAACCAGACACGCGAAGAAGCACGCCACGTCACGGGCTTTTCTGCTTATGTGAAGGCGCGCTGGGGCACACCACTTCCGTGCGGCGACACCCTGAAGAACCTTCTCGTCGACATCGTCAACGCGAAGGAAGTCTACAAGAAGGTCGTCGGCATGCAGATGCTGGTGGAAGGTCTCGCGATGGGTGCATTCGCTGCGCTCTACACGAACTCAAAGGATCCGCTTCTTGTTCGCCTCACCCAGTTGGTGATGACCGACGAAGCGTTCCACCACAAGTTTGGAAAGATCTGGGCAGACCGCACGGTTCCAAACCTGTCAGAAGAAGAACAGCACATCATTGAAGACTGGGCGGCTGAGTGCTTCCAGACACTGCTGTTCAATCTGGTGAACCCAGAACAGAAGAAAGTCATCTACGAAGAGTTCGGTCTCGACTGGCAGCAGGTACAGGCTGAAATGCTTGAGGCCTTCACTGACGAAGACCGCAAGGAGCGCATGAAGTCAGGTACGGATATCTTCCGTGTGCTGATCAAGACGCTTCTTAAGGCCGGTATCATCACTGACCGTACGAAAGCCTTCTACGCCACCTATGTGGACATGGATGAGCTGAAGGCGGAAGGCGACCACATGGTTGGCGACGACATTGCTGAAGAAGGCATCAAATACCTTCAGACAATCAATTTCGGCGCTAACACCAACGCCCTGCAGAATGTGACTGCAGCTGAGTAGCCCCCCTAACGGGCGTACTTCCACGTTATTTGAACGGCCCGCTGACAGTCAGCGGGCCGTTTTTCTTTGGGTGCAGGCTAAGGGCAAAATGCACTAGGCTTGCACCATGACACAGCCCGCGCCGCACTCAGGCCCCGTGGATGCGTTCATCCATCACGCCCTTCAGAACCCAGACTTCCCATCGCCCCCCTGGACCACTCTTGGCACAGGCGTGTGGGGGCATGTCTTTGATCTGGGAGATGGAAGTGTTTTGAAGATTGTCCGTCACAAGGGCGGCATCGGGTCGGGCGCCGAGATATTTGCAGGTGAGGTTGCCGCGCTGAAGGCAACAAAGGGCCTCGCAAGTGGCATCCAGACTGCCGATCTGATCGATGCCCCGTCCATTCCTCCGGATACGGAAGGCCTGGAGGACTACTGCGGATGGATCCGCATGGACCGTCTGCCCGGCAAAACCGCTTCACAGGTCTTGTTCCACGGCCTGGATACGCCTGCGCAGGAGGCCCTCATGCGGCGACTGGGTATGGCGGCAGCGGAGCTTCATCGACAAAGTGCCAGGCTTCTGACTGGCGACACCAAATTGCCTTGCGTCTCACAGGACCGGTTGCTGCAGATCGCCGAGATTGTGCCCGACATGCGCACCGCCTGCCTGGAGGTTGGCGCTGTGCTTGCGGCAGGACCGCAGCACCCCTTTCTCCACGGCGACATCAACGGCGGCAACGCCCTGATCAGCAATCCAGACACTATCGCCGCCAGCGACGTCGGACTTGTCGACTGGGGCGAGGCTCAGTCAGGACCGATTGAGATTGAACTGCGGCACATGCACGACATCGGCGGCCCGGCAGAGGCAATGGCAGAAGGATATCAGGCGGCGGGCGGGGTCACGCCGGACCAAACGCGGATCGCGGCGGCGCTCAGTCTGAACGCGCTGGGGACCCTGGCCATCGCCACACTGGGAACCGTGCCCGGGCTTGATCCGGGCGCAGCCAGAGATGCCACATTACTGCGGCTGAAAGCGCTCGACAGACCAAGCGGTTAGTCAGCTTCCACTCTCACAGGCAAGCATGGATGGACTTGTTTTGTTCTCCTTCACCGACTAGCGTTCATGCATGATTACGCCGCAGCCCACCCCCAGAGAAAGCTGGCAGGACCTATCCATGCCGGAGGACGGACGTCAGTCGGCCCGCGCGCTGGATGTGCAGCGTGGCGTGTGCCGCCATTTGATGGGGCTGGGGCACGCTCCGTTGACAGAATTCACACTGGCAACCGGACGGCGGGCGGATGTGATCGCGCTGGGGTCCGGCGGCGAAATCCTGATTATCGAGATCAAGACCAGCCTTGCGGACCTCCGGGCGGATTCAAAATGGCCGGAATATGTGGACTTCTGTGACCGGCTCTTTTTTGCCGTTCCCGAAGACTTTCCGATAGCAGAACTGCCCGGCAGCACCGGCCTGATGGTTGCCGACCGCTACGGTGCCGAGCTGTTGCGCGAAGCGCCGCTTGAGAAGCTGGCGGCCGCCAGGCGCAAGGCCGTTACCTTGCGCATCGCACGGGCGGGATCATTGAGACTGTCGCGCCTTGCTGACCCCGAGGCCGGCCTTGGCTGACCGGTCGCTAGCGTCGTTTCCTGAAGGTGAGTCCAGCCCCGGGCAGCTTGTCACCGTTGCCACGTTCCATACGCCGTACGAAGGACATCTGGCTCTAGGGGCGTTGCGATCTGAAGGTATCCCATCATGGCTCCTGGGCTCACATCATGCCGAGGTTGCGCCGCACCTTTCGATTGCTGTAGGGGCACGACTGGCAACACTTGAATCAGACCAGAAACATGCCGTCGCAATTCTCCGGGATGCGGAAGATGCACCTGGTTGGGAATTCTGCCCACACTGCGGCAGCTTCAATATTCGGCGCCGCAAACGCTTATGGATCATTCTGACGATGTTCTTGCTGCTCGGCATTGCAAGCCCCTATGTGCCACACAACGCCCGCAGATGCTGCTATGACTGCGGGCATAAATGGGTATTCTCGCCTACTCGCTGATGCGTTAACCGGCATCTGGATTGATCATGCGCGCATCTTTAATCCTGCCGATGGTGGACCTATGGTTGCGGCGTCCCACACCACTTGCTAGCTCCAGAGACAATGACACCCTCTCAGACCGAACCTTACCATGACACTGCCGCCGAACTTGAGATCATCGGGCGGTTTGATGCGGCGCGGGTCGTCTGCCTGGGCGACATCATGCTGGACCGATATGTGTATGGACGCGTGGATCGTATTTCTCCTGAAGCGCCGATCCCGGTCATCGCGGTTGATCGCGAGACAGCCATGCTAGGGGGCGTTGGCAATGTGGCGCGCAATGTGGCCGCGCTCGGCGGCGCCTCCAGTCTGCTGGCAACCATCGGTGATGATGACCCGGGCCGCGAAGTGGTTCGGCTGATTGCCCAGGAAGACCGGATTGAGCCGGACCTGATCACTGATATGGGCAGGGCCACCACCGTCAAGACGCGCTTTGTCGCAGGATCGCAGCAGCTCCTGCGGGCCGACCAGGAAGTCGCGTTGCCGCTCTCGCAGGCGTCTGTCGATGGTGTTGTCGAGGCTGCCCGAGCGGAGATGGAAGGCGCGGGTGCCATCGTTCTGTCTGACTATGCGAAGGGTTGCCTTTCCGACAATGTGCTCCAGGCCATTATCGGCACGGCTCGCGACATGGGGCTGCCGGTTATTGTGGACCCCAAGTCCACAGACTTTTCACGGTATAGCGGTGCCACGCTCATAAAGCCCAACCTGAAAGAACTGGCCCTGGCCACCGGCATGCCGTGTGAAACAGATGCGGAAGTTCTGGATGCAGCCCATGACGCGCTTACCCGCGCCAATGCCGAAGCCATACTGGTCACGCGGTCGCAGGCCGGCATGACGCTCGTAACACGCGACGGTGAGGCGCTGGACGCAAGCCACTTCCCGGCGCAGGCACTTGAGGTCTTTGATGTATCAGGCGCCGGTGACACGGTCCTTGCAACTCTCGGCCTGGCCATCGCGTCCGGTGCTGACCTTGTTCAGGCCTCAGCTATTGCCAATGCAGCGGCCGGACTGGTGGTGGCCAAGGTTGGAACTGCTGTCGTCTATCCAAATGAACTGACACGCGCATTGCATGCATCGGATGTAACCAAGGCCGACCAGAAAGTCTGTTCGTTCACTGAAGCGCAGGATGTCACCGCCCGCTGGCGGGCCCAGGGTCAAAGCATCGGCTTTACCAATGGCTGCTTTGATCTCGTTCACCCAGGTCACCTGTCCTTGTTGCGGCAGGCGCGGGCGGAATGCGACCGGCTGGTTGTCGGACTGAACTCGGACAGCTCCGTCAAAGCGCTCAAGGGTGAGAGCCGCCCTCTTCAAGGCGAGACGGCCCGGGCGCTTGTTCTTGCCTCGCTGGAAGATGTGGACATGGTCGTCATCTTCTCAGATGACACCCCGCTGGAGCTTATCGGCACGCTCAAACCCGATGTGCTTATAAAGGGAGCGGACTATACCGAGGACACAGTTGTGGGCGCTGACATCGTAAAGGCACATGGCGGCCGGGTGGTACTGGCAGAGCTGGTACCCGGACAAAGCACAACGCGGACCATTGAGCGCCTCAACTCGTAGACAGGATCAGACGGGCACCACCCGTTGCCTTTTCGCAGGATCGATATCCAGATGATTGTTGTTACCGGCGGCGCCGGGTTCATCGGCTCCAATATACTGGCTCAATTGTCCGAAGACGGACAAACTGGCCTGGTGGTTTGCGACTGGCTTGAGACTGATGACAAATGGCGGAACATTGCTGGTTGCCAACTTGAAGATGTCATCGCGCCTGAGGCTTTGTTCGACTTACTGCACAAGAACGCAGGTCAGATTGATGCGGTCATTCACATGGGCGCGATCTCGTCTACCACGGAGACTGACGTCGATCTGATCGTCCGTTCCAATATCCGCCTGACAATTGATCTTTGGGACTGGTGTGTTGCCACTGGCACGCGGCTAATCTACGCCTCTTCCGCCGCCACCTATGGGGATGGCGATACCGGTTTTGATGATGACTTGACGACCTGTGCGCTTGCGCTACTCAAGCCCCTTTATGCCTATGGCTGGTCCAAGCATTTTGTGGACCAGCGCATTGCGCGGCACCTGGCACATGGGGGCGCGACGCCGCCCCAGTGGTCAGGGTTGAAATTCTTCAACGTGTATGGGCCGAATGAGTATCACAAGGGAGGCCAGAAAAGTGTTGTGGCGCATATCCACCCGGACGCGCGTGGCGGCGGGCCGGTGAAGCTTTTCAAATCGCACAATCCAGCCTATCAGGATGGCGGCCAGCTGCGCGACTTTGTCTATGTGAAGGATTGCGCAAAGGTCGTGTCTAGGCTGCTGGACACACCATCGGTGAACGGACTGTTTAACTTGGGCACCGGAGAGGCGCGCAGCTTCAAGGATCTGGCGACGGCGGTGTTCGCCGCGCTCAATCGCCAACCCAACATTGAATATGTGGATACGCCGGAACAGATCCGGGACAAGTATCAGTATTTTACGCAAGCCCGGATGGCACGGTTGCGCGCGGCCGGGTACACCGAAGATTTCACATCATTGGAAGATGGCGTGGCGGACTATGTCCGGACCTACCTAGAAGCTGACGACAGCTACCGCTAAGCCAGCAGACCTAGCGCGGTGAGCGCTTGGCGAGGATGCGCTGCAGCGTCCGGCGGTGCATGTTGAGGCGCCGTGCTGTCTCTGACACGTTGCGTCCACAAAGCTCATAAACGCGCTGAATATGCTCCCAACGCACCCGGTCTGCTGACATCGGATTTTCTGGCGGCTCCGGCAGGGCGTCCGGTTTGGCAAGCAAAGCAGATTCCACATCGTCCGCATCAGCAGGCTTCGCCAGATAGTCGACGGCGCCGAGTTTCACAGCGGCCACCGCTGTGGTGATGTTGCCATAGCCTGTGAGCATGATGGCGCGCGCGTCTTCTCGGGCGCCATGGAGGGCCTGCACCACATCGAGACCTGTGCCGTCCTCAAGGCGCAGGTCGACAACAGCAAAGGCCGGCGGGGCTCGCCTGACTTCGGCCAGACCTTCACCGACGCTGGACGCCGTCCGCACCTCAAACCCCCGCCGCTCCATCGCGCGTCCAAGGCGATTGAGAAAGGGCTGATCATCATCAACGAGCAGTAGCGACTTGTCCTCAAGCGTATCTACACGAGAGGTGTCACGCGGGAGATCAGAGGTGTCCGTCGCAGTCATCGGGGGAGTGCCTTTTTCGGATAATGCGCCCAATTTTCCGGCGCTTCTTCTTATTGCCTTTATATGGCGGAAATCTACCTGGGATCAACGTAGATTCGGCACAACGCGTCAGTTATCCCCTTGATTTTCAATGGGTTAATGACTGACCGGGGAATCTTCGAAAACCCATAGACCTCTGGGGTGACTTACAGATTTCGAGTGTTAATCAGCAGGTTCCACAACAGCACGCGGCCAGATGAGACGAATAATCGCACCGTTCTGTCCCCGCACGCCATTGGACGCCACAAGGCGCGCACCGGTGCGCTCAATCAGGGTTTTGGCAATGAAGAAACCAAGTCCCATTCCGCCGCCGTCGATGTCAGCTTCCGGAGTTTTCGCCCCTGGAACGGTCCGCCGTGTGGAGACATAGGGCTCACCCAGTTGGTCGATTACATCAGGTGAGAAGCCTGGCCCATCATCAGTGACGAGAATTTCCACACTTTCAGTGGACCAGCGCGCACTCACCGTAACCTTGGCCCGCGAAAAGGCGACGGCGTTTTCGATCAAGTTGCGCAGGGCGTACATGATCTCGGTACGTCGCACAAAATCCGGTGGTTCTCCTGCGCTAGCTTCACTCTCAGGCGACAACTCAATGGCGATGTCGCGGTCCTTGTCACGGAAGGGGGCTGCGGCTTCGTCCAGCAGTACCGCCAGCGACATACGCGCATGCACTTCGTCCCCGGCCTGCCCCTTCATGCTTAGATTGCCGAGAATGTCCCGGCATCGCTCTGCCTGACTGTGCAGCAACTCAAGATCTTCAAGCAGAGCCGGGTCGAGGTCCGGCCCCGCTTCCCGCTTCAGCTCTTTTGAAACTAGCGAGATTGTGGCGAGCGGTGTCCCCAGCTCATGGGCTGCTGCGGCTGCAAGGCCATCAAGTGCCGAGAGCCGTTGTTCGCGGGCAAGCACCAGCTGTGTCGCCGATAAGGCCGCCGACATACGCCGTCCTTCCCGCGCCACGCGGAAGGCATAGGCCGTCATAAAGGCAAGCCCCAACACGAGCGCCACCCACATGCCCAGAATCCACAAGTCCGGCAAGAGTACGCTCTGTCCCGCAAACCATGGCAGCGGCAGGTGGTAGGGCCCGAGGATCGTGACCAGCACAAAGGCCAATGTGGCGAGGCCTATTGTTGCTCTCAAGGAGAGCGTTGTTGCTGAGATCGTGACCGGCACCAGAAACAGGAAGGCAAACGGATTTTCGAGACCGCCGGTGAGATAGAGCAGTACACCAAGTTGCAGAATGTCGTAGGCGAGATATGCGGCTGCCTCGCGTTCGCCCAGACGCCGCGGCGCCGGGTAACGCAAGGTAAGAATGATATTGAGCCAGGCGGATGCTGCGATAGCACCGAGGCACCATTCGAGCGGTAATTCGAACCCCAGAACAAATGTTGTGAAGACAATGGCCGCTGTTTGTCCGCCGACAGCAAGCCAGCGCAACAAAATGAGTGTCTGCAGCCTCAGGCGGCCAGCCTCGAAAATGTCCGACACAACACGGGCAAGTGTGCCGCCTTGTGCCTGATCAGGCGGGGTTGCGAAGGTGCTGTCGGATGGAACGCTGTCGGTCATGTGAAGAGGCCTGCTTGTGACCGGCCTCCCGCTACACGAGATTTGCTGCAAAGGCCGTTTTATTTTTTGGCATATGCGGCGACACTAGTCCAAACACGCCAACCGGTGCCATGCGGCACACTCATCCATCCAAGGATCCTTGATGTCTCCGCCCGATACTGCAGATGCACCGGATGTGACGGAAAACACTGCCGCACTTGAAGTTGTTGACCTTGCAAAACGCTATGGCGATGTGACGGCGGTCGACGGCATCAGCTTTTCTATTTCTCGCGGGAGTACGATGGCGCTTCTGGGCGGCAACGGCGCCGGCAAAACAACGACCATCGCCATGGTGCTGGGCCTCGTGACACCCACAAAGGGCACCTTGCGCGCCCTCGGCTTTGATCTATTGCGCGAGCGTCGGCAGGCCAATGCGCTGATGAATTTTGAAAGCCCCTATGTGGACATGCCGATGCGGCTCACTGTCCGCGAGAACCTCACCGTTTATGCCCGCCTCTACGGGTTGGATCATGTTCGTGACAGGGTCCTTGCCATCGCAGATGATCTTGCACTCACTGAGTTTCTTGATCGCCCGTCAGGGAAGCTGTCCGCCGGGCAGAAGACGCGGGTCGGACTGGCCAAGGCGCTGATCAACGAACCCGAGCTGTTGCTGCTGGACGAACCAACGGCGTCACTTGATCCGGATACGGCTGATTGGGTGCGCAGCCATTTTGAAGACTACAAGGCCCGGACCGGCGCCAGTATTCTGCTTGCCTCTCACAACATGGGGGAAGTGGAGCGGCTGGCAGATCATGTGCTGATGATGACCCAGGGGAAGATCGTTGACCGTGGCAGCCCCTCCGACCTGTTGGCGCGGTATGGCCGCACGACCATGGAAGATGTTTTTCTGGACGTGGCACGCGGTACCGGCATTCGGGCTGAAGACGCATTTTCATCGGAGGCAGCCCTTTGACCGATCAGACAGAAGGTCTGCCGCCAATTGAACGGCACACCCCGCCATTTTCATTTGCCCGTATCAACGCAATGGTCCTGCGCTACTGGTACTTGTTGCGCGGGTCATGGCCGCGCCTGCTTGAGCTTGGCTACTGGCCTTCCATGAATCTGGTCATGTGGGGATTTCTTCAGACGTTTCTGGCTGAAACGACCGATGTTTTTGCCATGGCCGGCGGCGTGCTGGTTGGGTCGGTATTGCTTTGGGAGTTGATGTTCCGCGGTCAGCTTGGTTTCACCATTTCATTCTTTGAAGAAATGTGGAGCCGCAATTTTGGACACCTCATGGTGTCCCCCCTTCGACCCGTTGAATTTGTCGCGGCCCTTGTCGGCATGAGCATCATCCGGACGATCATCGGCATGGCGCCAGCGCTGATCATTGCCATCTGGTTCTTCGGCTTCAATCTGTTTGAATTGGGAATTGCCCTCGTGGCGTTCTTCGCCAATCTCGTCGTCTTCGGCTGGGCGATCGCGCTTGTGGTTACCGGTATCATATTGCGCAACGGCCTGGGGGCAGAGAGTTTGGCCTGGGCGGTACCCTTCATCTTTGTGCCTTTGTGCGGCATCTACTACCCGGTGAGTGTGATGCCAGGGTTGCTCGAAGCCATCGCGCTCTGCCTCCCACCCACCTATGTGTTTGAAGGAATGCGGAGCATTCTGTTTGACCAGGTTATTGACTGGAGCCGGCTTGCCTGGGCAGGCGCTCTCAACGTGGCCTTCTTTGCCGCCGGGTATGTGATCTTCATGGCGTTTTTGCGTTCGGCAAAGGAACGCGGCATGTTGCTCACCATCGGCGAGTAAGTCATCCCAATTGCGGTCGGACTAAACGTTTCCGTTGGTGTGTTGCGGCAGGAAGCGTGTCTCGCCGATGCGCATGATCCAGATGTCATCGTCGGCAAAACCGCGTTCGCGGCCGGCCGCCTCAAAACGCACGGGCGGCTCAAAGGGCGGTTCTTCCGTCAGCACTACCGTGCCCCAGTGCATGCCGACCAGCGTGCGAGCACCAATATCGATGCCGATCTGCACAGCCTCTTCCGGATTTGCGTGACTGGACTTCATGATGCTGCGCGGTTCATAGGCACCGATGCCAATGAGCGCCAGATCGTAAGGCCCGTCGCGGGCGCCAATTTCTTCGAAGACCGGGCCATAAGCCGTGTCACCGCCGAAGAACACACGGCCTTCCGGGCCTTCAAAGGAGAAGGCCGCCCACAGCGACCGGTTGGTGTCGAGACCCGAGCGACGGGACCAGTGCACGCAGGGCAGCGCCCGGATGGAGAGATCATTCATGGCCATGGTCTGATACCAGTCCACATCAACCACGATCTTGAAGCCGCGCTCGCGGAAGAAATCGCCAAGACCAAGCGGCGCGACAACGGTCATCGTGTCCTTGCCAGGGAGCCGGTGCAGGGCCGTTTCATCCAGATGGTCGTAGTGATTGTGGCTGATGGCCAGCACATCGATTGGTGGCAGGTCTCGGATGGCAATGCCAGACGGCACATAACGCTTCGGCCCGAAACCGACAGGACCCGCATAGGAGGTGAGATAAGGGTCGGTAAGAATGGTCTTGCCGCCCATGCGCAACAAAAAGGAAGCATGGCCAAGCCACGTCACGACACCGCGGCTCTCGTGCGCCGGCTCATAGGATTTTCTAAGAGCGGCGAGCGCCTGCGGGCGTGGCATAACGTGATCTTCGGGCACATCCACATCGCTGAAGCTTTGACGGAACATACGCTGCATGAAGGGCAGCATGTCTTTCAGACCCGCTGTGCGATTAGGGCTGCCTGGAGGATTGCGAAAGCGGCCGTCAGGCAAATGATGCCACGGCTTGGTTACTTCAGGGAGTATCGGGTCGCGCGTTTGAGGCGGTTTGGCTGCCATGCTCCTCGATATACGCACTCAGCCACAGGTGGCAAGTGTGCGGCGGGTGCATGTTGGTCACTCAGCGCCGGCAGACCTGAGCAATTCTACAGTCTGCTTGTGGCGGCGTTCCTCTGCGAGGGTCAGGGGTGTGCGGCCGGTAGAATCCGTGTCGTTGAGATACGCATCCGCATCTATGAGAACCTGGACGATTGCCGTATGGCCAAGTGTGGCGGCCACCATAAGGGGCGTCTGTCCCTGCTTGCCTGTTTTGTCGACGTCCGCACCTGCGTCTATCAGGATCTGGGCAATGTCGGGGCGGTCGATACGGGCGGCTTCCTCAAGCGCGGTAACACCGTCTCGCCGACCCGGGATGTTTACGCGAGCGCCGCGATCCAGCAGCAGTTCCACAATCGACCGTTTGCCTGTCCGCACGGCCTCAATCAGGGCGGGCACACCCTTGATGCTGCGTTCATTGGCGTTGAGGCCTGCCAGAAAAGCCTCTTCAACATCTGCGACATCCCCGTCGCGGATCGCTTCAACAAGTTCATTTTCGTCCACAAGCTGCGCGGCTGATGGAAAGGGCGCGAAAACCAGACTTGCGACAAGGGCAAATGCTGCAACGGCACTGAACGTTTTTGCCGCCATGCCCTGGGCGGAATGAACACAATCGCGTGTGCGACGCTTGGTCTGCATGATCATTGGTCCTGAACGTACTAGTCTCGCGAATATTACAAGCTTGGGCGCAAATATGCCCAACACGACTGTTAAAGCCATGCTGCCTCGGGCGCGTCAAGCACCCCGCCTGACCACAGCGTGCGCATTGGAGGCTGAACCGACCATGAACCGACTGCTGCTTGTGGCTACCGCTGCCACTGCCGTTGTGGCCTTGACAGGCATTGGGCTATTGCTGACAGGCGGACTGTCGTCTCCAAAAGTCACGGACATTTCAGCGTCCGCGCCCACCCGCGTAACGGGTGTGCCCAATATTGGCGGCCCATTCGAGCTCGTTGACCAGACTGGCAAGCCGGTGACGGACGCAGACTTTGCCGGCCAGAAGACCTTGATCTATTTCGGGTTCACCTATTGCCCGGATGTCTGTCCGACCGCACTTCAAGTCATGT
The DNA here is from genome assembly GCA_050042885.1 of Candidatus Phaeomarinibacter sp. Lineage (GTDB taxonomy): Bacteria > Pseudomonadota > Alphaproteobacteria > CGMCC-115125 > CGMCC-115125 > Pyruvatibacter. The sequence continues at coordinate 439 of JBHJJF010000122.1, read as the reverse complement.
CAGTGGCGCTCGAGGAATTGGGGGCGGAAGGAGACGCGTTCACGCCCATCTTCGTCACCGTGGACCCGGAGCGCGATGACCCGGAAACAATGGCAGCCTATGTGGAGCATTTCGGGGACGATTTCATCGGTCTGACCGGGACGCCGGAACAGATCGAAGCGGCGGCCAAAGCCTACAAGGTCTACTACCGGAAGGTGGAGGACGCATCATCCAGCGCGGGCTATACGATGGATCATTCGTCCGTTGTGTATCTTATGAGCGAAGACAATACATTCCTTGCGAACTTTACCCATGAGACGCGGCCGGACCGTATGGCGGCACGGCTCAAGCAGTTCCTCTAGAGGTCAAGCCTCACCTCGCAAAGATATCTGCCTCGTTTCTAAATGCCTTGGACTCCAGAGCGTTGCCGGACGGATCGAGGAAAAACATGGTCGCTTGT
>JBHJJF010000121.1:0-4100 GCA_050042885.1 Candidatus Phaeomarinibacter sp. | reverse complement strand
AGGGGTTCTTCCTGGGCGAGCCAGTGCTCGAACTGCCGTGGGACGCGGGCTCTTCTCAGCGCGAGACAGCCTAGGGCTTACGGCTCAGGACGAGCTTGTCTGAGACTGGCTTGTCTATTTCTTCTTGGATCTGAGGATCGTGTCCAGCTGCTTTTGCATGGCGAGCATCTGCTTTTGAAGCTCAGCCACTTCCTCGTCCGGATCTTTTTCCTTGGTAGCAGGCGCCGCCGGTTTTTCGTCTTCGGATGAAGAGGCAAACGGATTGAGCATCCGCATTGCGCCTTCAAGGGCGGCGACGTTCTCACGCACCTGCTCTTCGATGGCCGTGACGCGTTCCTCACCAACGGCACTGGCGATGCGATCCCGCACGCGCTCCTGCTCCTTGGCGAAATTCTCCAGGCTCATTTCAAGGAAGCCCGGCACGACCCCCTGCAAGCTGTCGCCGTAATACTTGATGAGCTGGCGCATGAAGCGGATGGGCAGCAGGTTCTGGCCGCCCTTGGCTTCTTCTTCAAAAATAATCTGTGTCAGGACGGAGCGCGTGATGTCGTCGCTGCTTTTTGCGTCGATGACCACAAAGTCCTGATTCTGCTTCACCATGTCTGCCAGGTGATCAAGCGTCACATAGCTCGACGTCGCCGTGTTGTAGAGCCGGCGATTGGCGTATTTCTTGATCGTGATCGGCTCGTTGCCGGAGGACCGCTTCTTAGCCACGTTGTCACGCTTCCGTCGGTTTGGTGGACCAGATGGGTTTGGCAGGTGCGACCGGAGGAGCCCGACTCGAGTTCTGCCTAACCAGAAGGCATATTCTCGCGTAGCGATGCTGCAATGCGCAAGTGCGGTTGCGAGGAAGCCCCTGTCAAATTGCTGCATTTGCGAGAAGAGATGCGGTTAGCCGCCGCAGATTCTCAAGAAAACCTCATGGAAACTGCCAGTTTTCGGACAGGTGTGGCCCGGATGAGCAAATGCTCAGGATTCAGGCTTTTGTGTTGGCTTTGCTGCTTCGTCGGCGGCCAGTTGCGCTTCGTATTCTGCGTCGCGTTCACGGCGGCCGATTGCCGGGTGTACCCAGGCGTCAACCGGCCCCACATCCACATGCACATAGGGGGTGCGGGTGGGGTAGTAGCCGGCACCACCGCGATTGAGTTCGCGGGCGGCGCGGTAGATGGCGTGCGGATCGCCAAAGTCCTGGGTGATGTCTATCGCCATGCCGAGCCGGTGAAAGGAGCCCGGATCAACAGACGTGGACCGGGACGCCAGCCACGCATTGGTGCGCTCTGATCTGAAGGCGGACATGGTGTAAATCGGCTTGGAGGAGGAGGTTAGCTGGTCGATGTCCCACAGCAGATCCATCAGGGCCGGGCTCATATCGGTGGTGGTATTGGTGCGCAGGTCGCGCATAAACCATGAGATGCGCTGAAACGCGCCATTCTGGTACTCGCCGTCCGCCCAGTAGGTGGTGGTGAGTTTTTCACCTGAGTTCAGGCTCTGCATTCGCAGGGTGCGCTTGTAGGGGGCTTCGGCGCGCACGATGGCGGGTGCCGCGACGAGTGCCGTGCTGGCTGCTGCCGCGGCTGCTGTAGATTTCAGGAAGGTACGCCGTGTGGTCATGGTAATGCTCTTCGACTTATGTCCCGCAGTCAGTTTGCCACAGTCGGGCGCAGGGAGGGTGACGCTTCAGCGACACTCCCTGACCCGATTGAGGACGGCGCGACGTTGGCTGGAGGAACCGGCTGTGACGGCTCAATGGCAAGTTCTGCATGAACTTCAGCTGCACGGGCCTGCTCAGCGAGGTACCGGGCGTCCCCTTTGGGCACCATGTGAACGGTGGTGTAGCCCCGCCGTGCCAGTTCATCGAGGATTTGCGGCAGCATGTACGAGGTGCGGTAGTGGGTGTCGTGGAAGATGACCACGCCGGACCCTTTAGCGGCAATCATCCGCAGGGCGCGCTTGTAGAGGGTGCGTGGGGATATGCGGCGCCAGTCGTCCGTTCCGATATCGCAGGAGAAGGTAGCGATGTCCTTGGTGGCGAGATAGCCGCGCAGGCGGCGCGAGTGGTTGAGGCCGGGAAAGCGAAAGAAGGGGGCCACTTCGGCCCTGATGCCGTTGCTATCTTCGACGTCACCGAGCGCTGAGCTGACGGCACTGATGCCACGGTCGATCTGTTTGACGCTGCCGGTGTAGGACATCTTCGACAGGATCGGGTGCGACCATGTGTGGCTCGCCACGGTGTGTCCGCGCCGCCAGACTTCCTGCACCAGATCCGGCCGCAGCTTGGCGTAACGGCCCACCATGAAGAAGGTTGCTTTTATGCAATGCCTGTCCAGAGCATCGAGAATTTTGGGTGTGTGATCCGGGTTCGGACCATCGTCAAAGGTGAGCACAAGCTCCTTTGGGCCAACAGGGACCGTGCGGGCATATTGCATGGTGCCCAAGTCTGGTCCGCCCGATGTATCCACCTCAATGGTGCGCGCTGAGCCCATGGCATTGGGGTTGTGCGGACAATTGATGCCGGTGGGCGGCTGCGATGCCGCGTCAGCCGCCAGCACCGGCGCCACGCCAGCCATCAACGGTGCCGCAACTAGTGCAGCGCGCAGCAAATGTCTCTGAAACATAAGTAAGCGCCCCCGAATTCCCCATCGGGACTATAGCGCATCAAATTGAAAGGTGTGAGTCAGTAGAGTTAACCCGCACGGTCACCCTGTTGCGGGGCGCGGCGTGGGTCGCCAGTCGTCCGGCGCCATCTCGAAGGTTGCGAATTCAAAGCCGGGGGCAACCGTGCAGCCGCACAGGGTCCACTCGCCAAGGCTTTCTGCTGTCTGCCAGTGGCCGGCGGGCACGACGACCTGCGGGCGCTGTCCGGCAGCAAGTTCCGGACCCAGGCGGAAGGCTTGGGCGTCGTGACCATCGGGCGACAGGGTGAGTGCCAGCGGGCCGCCTGCATACCAGTGCCAGACTTCGACCGCATCCAGAACGCGGTGCCAGTGCGAGTGGTCGCCGGCTTCAAGTAGGTAATAGATGGCGGTCGAGTGGCCGCGCTCGCCGCCTGCGGTGTCGCGGAATGTCTCCTTGAAGTAGCCACCTTCGGGATGTGGCTGCAGGTCAAGGGCGGCGATGATGCTCTTAGCGTCCATTGAGGCGCGCAGACCTAGAAGTTGTCTTTGAGTGCGCGCGTCTTCGCGAACACATCGACAAGGTCTGCCCCTTCAAGACCGATGGTGCGCTGAAGGTCATCACTGGCCGGGCGCAGGAAGGGGTTGGTCGCCTTTTCAAGGCCGATCGTTGTCGGCACCGTTGGTTTGCCTTCACGGCGCAGCTCGTCAATCTGGCGGGAGCGGGCAACGAGGTCCGCATTGTCCGGCTCGACCGACAGCGCGAACTTGGCATTGGCCTGGGTGTATTCATGGGCGCAATACACTGTGGTGTCGTCCGGCAGGGCGATCAGCTTTTGCAGGCTTGTCCACATCTGGGCGGGTGTGCCTTCAAACAGACGGCCGCAGCCCAGGGCAAACAGGGTGTCTCCGACAAAGGCGATTTTTTCATCGGGAAAGCTGAAGGCAATGTGGCCTGCGGTGTGGCCAGGCACACCCAATACCTGTGCTTCGCCGCCACCAAAAGCGACCGTGTCGCCATCACAAACGGCCCGGTCGATGCCGGGGAGCTTGTCGGCTTCGTCCTTGGGACCAATGACCGTACAACCGGTGCGGGTCTTGATATCGCGGTTGCCGCCGGCGTGATCAAAGTGGTGGTGGGTGTTGAGGATGTGCGTCAGCCGCCAGCCTTTTTCGTCTAGAGCCTTGAGGATGGGTTCCACTTCCGGTGTGTCGATGGTTGCCGTCTCGCCGGTTTTCTGTGAGTGGAGGAGATAGCCGTAATTGTCGCTGAGGCAGGGGATCTGGTGGACGATGAGATCGGACATCTGACGTTCCATCGATTGGCTTGTATGGGGAAGGCGCGGATTAGAGTTTCACGGAGGAGACTAGGCCGCACAGGCGGCCGGTTCAATCGGAGCACACTTGAATTTGGCGTCCTTCATGGCTGGTTGCAAAGACCGGGTAACCTGAAACTGCTAACGTGACCCCCATGCATCTGGACGTGGT
>JBHJJF010000120.1:0-34074 GCA_050042885.1 Candidatus Phaeomarinibacter sp. | reverse complement strand
CCCAGCTGCGTCGAAGCGGGCAATCTGATCGCCGGATTCCGACAGATCGAGGGAGCCGTCGATGGTGATGCCATTGTCGTCAAACAGGACGATGAGGCGGGACAGCTTGAGGTGACCAGCCAGCGAAATGGCTTCGTGGCTGATCCCTTCCATCAGGTCACCGTCAGAGGCGATGACATAGGTGTGGTGGTCAACCAGATCATCTCCGAAGCGGGCGTTGAGCATGCGTTCCGCCAGCGCCATGCCGACAGATGTGGAGATGCCCTGTCCGAGCGGACCAGTCGTCATTTCAACGCCGGGGGTGTGATCAACTTCCGGGTGGCCGGGAGTGAGCGAGCCCATCTGACGGAAATTCTTGATCTGGTCGATGGTCATGTCCTCGAAGCCGAGGAGATGCAACAGCGAATACTGAAGCATGGAGCCGTGACCGGCGGAGAGGACAAAGCGGTCGCGGTCCGGCCAGTTGGGATCCTGGGCACAGAACTTCATGAACTTTGTGAACAGCACGGTGGCGACGTCCGCCATCCCCATGGGCATGCCGGGGTGCCCGGACTTTGCCTGCTCCACCGCATCCATGGACAAAGCCCGGATGGCATTCGCCATTATATCGTGCTCAGGCGAGTTGGAACTGGATACCGGAATGTCCGCAGTTGCAGATGCGACGGCACTGTTTGCTGATGTCATTTGCTGGTTGCCCTTGGTCCGCGCCTGCCCCTGTTGAAAAGCAAAGCTGCGGTTGCCTCAAAAATTCCCCATCGCGGTCTTATGCCGCCTGAGGAACGCATTGTGATCCGATTCTTGCCGGCGTGTGCCGATATTGCTGTGCCCCTCATTTGGGGGGCGAATTGGGCCGGGAGAATGACGCGGTGCCCTTGCAACGTCAACATGCCCGTGGCACCTCATTGCAGGTGTGTTTCACCGATTTTTGCGCCGTTGACCGGTGCATGGGGCGATGAATACGTTATGTCACCGACCTGTTGCATAATGGTCGCGGCAATTTTTGGCGAAACACCCCAATGAAACCTGATTATTTGGACAGGACCCTTCTTTCAGTATGAGTAAGCTTGATGCAGCCATGGAGCGGTTTTCTTCCGCACTGGACCAGCTGGAAGCGGGAATCAACCGGCGTGGCATCAAGGCGCAGTCTGCGTCTTCCGCCGAACGGGAACTGGTCGCGTTGCGTGAAGACCGGTCGAGGCTGGCGGATGAACTGGATCAGATGAAGGCCAAGGCGCGCCAGCTGGATGAAACGGCGGGCGACGTGTCGGGTCGACTTGATGAGGCGATTGCCGGCATCAAAGCCGTGCTTGAGCCCCAGGATTAGGGCCCGGATATGCCACAGGTAACCGTCAAAATTAATGGCCGCAGCTATACTCTTGCTTGTGATGAAGGTGAGGAAGAGCACCTCGAGGGCCTTGCTGCCTATCTCGACAAGCATGTGACCAATCTGTCCCAGGGTGTAGGGCAGGTTGGTGACCAGAGGTTGATGTTGATGGCGGGGCTTCTGGTTGCCGACGAATTGTCCGAGGCCCTGGGTGAAGTGAAATCGCTTAAGGATGAAGTCGCTGCGCTCAAGGACGCCCGTGCGGGAGCTGCTAGCAAAAGCCAGGATGCTGAGAATCAGGTCGCTGAGGTTCTGGAAGCCGCCGCCAAGCGGTTGGAAGACATTGCCGGGCGGCTTGAGGCGTCCTAGCTGTTACCCTTACAAGAGTGGGGCTGCCTGGTGCGCCAGGAGCCACATTGCTCGGGGCCTTACGGTCTCCTAGGGAGCTGTCCCTGCTTGGGCTCGAGGGCCCTCGCATCACGGCGCCCACCTACATCTGTAGGTTCCCGGGGATTTCTGCTCCAGCGGCCAAGGCGGCTCCACTCTATTTTCAAATTCAGACTGACCCCACTCCATGACCTCCACTCCATTTGACGGGCTTTCAAAGCCGCAGCTACGCGAGGTGGCGGGACTGGTCCGTCAGGATGCGGCGCGACGGCTGGCGGGCCGGGAGGCTGAGCTGATCGCCAGGCAGACCGTGGAGGGTTTGCCGCTTCGGACGCAGGAAACGGTGGCGGGATACTGGCCGGTGCGCGGCGAAGCCGATCCACGACATGCCATGCTGGCGTTGCAGGCGCTTGGGCACCGGCTGGCGCTCCCGGTGGTTGTGGGCAAAGATCAGCCGCTTGCGTTCAGAAGCTGGCGACCCGGGGAACCGCTGGTGGCTGGGGGGTATGGTATTCCTGCTCCCAGTCTGGCCGCACCTTTGGTGACGCCGACCTTGCTGCTGGTGCCCGGACTGTGGTTTGACCGGTCAGGAGTGCGGCTTGGCTATGGCGGCGGGTTTTATGACCGGACGCTTGAGCGCTTGCGGGCAGGCTGGCAGCCGCGTGCCGTTGGCATAACGTACGACTCGACTTTTGGCGGTCATCTGGATCGCGAGCCGCATGATGCGGTGATGGATTTTATTGTGACCGAGCGGCGCGTTGTTCGTACTGCCTGATTGGTCCGTAGCAGGAATAGCCTTATGCGGCTTTTGTTTTTGGGTGATGTGGTGGGCCGGTCGGGCCGGGATGCAGTGGTTGCGGCCCTGCCGGGGCTGCGGTCTGACCTCGACCTCGATTTTGTGGTGGTGAACGGGGAAAACTCTGCTGGTGGCTTCGGCATCACCGAGAAGATCACCACCGAACTGCTGGATGCTGGTGCAGATGTGATCTCCGGCGGCAATCACTCCTGGGACCAGCGCGAGGCGCTTGTGTTCATCGAGCGCGAAGAGCGCCTGCTGCGGCCTGCCAACTATCCAGCCGGAACGCCTGGGCGGGGTGCTGGGCTCTTTGAGGCACGAGGCGGTCGGCGGGTGCTGCTGGTGAATGTGCTCGGCCGTGTCTTCATGGAACCGCTGGATGATCCGTTTGCGACGGTTGAAAAGGAACTAAGCGCGGCTCCCATGGGCGATGTGGCGGACGCCGTCATTGTCGACATGCATGCGGAAGCCACGTCGGAGAAAATGGCCATGGGGCATTTCTGCGACGGCAAAGCCTCATTGGTGGTGGGAACGCACAGCCATGTGCCTACGGCCGACGCGCAGGTATTGCCTGGCGGCACGGCCTATCAGACGGATGCGGGCATGTGCGGCGACTATGACAGTGTGATCGGCATGGACAAGGAAGAGCCGCTCAACCGGTTTACCCGAAAGATTCCCGGTGGGCGTTTCGCGCCGGCGGATGGGGACGCCACGGTCTGCGGTGTTTTTGTGGAGACGAACGATGCCACCGGGCTTGCGGAGCGGGTGGAGCCGATCCGTGTCGGTGGCCGGTTGAAGCAGTCCATGGCCGGCTAGGGGATAGGGTGGCCGTCTGGCGGGTAGCCTTGACCGGCTTCAATTCTCTATAAAGCGTTCAAATCGAAGAACTCAGACGACAAACCGGAGCGCGTGAGCCTATGGCTGGCCATTCACAATTCAAGAACATCATGCACCGCAAGGGTGCACAGGACGCAAAACGGTCCAAGATCTTTGCCAAGCTGGCGCGCGAAATTACGGTTGCCGCCAAGCTCGGCATGCCGGACCCGGCAATGAACCCGCGGCTGCGCGGTGCCATTCAGGCGGCGCGGGCGGAAAACATGCCCAAGGACAACATCGACCGTGCCATCAAGAAAAGCCAGGCAGGCGACGAGGACAATTTTGAGAATGTCCGTTACGAGGGCTTCGGGCCTGGTGGTATCGGCGTGATTGTTGAAGCTCTAACGGACAACCGCAACCGCTCTGCCAGTGAAATTCGGGCGGCCTTCTCCAAGAATGGCGGCAATCTGGGCGAAACGGGCTCGGTCTCCTTCATGTTTAATCAGGTGGGGCGTATTGAATACCCGGCTGATGTGACCGATGCGGATGCCATGTTCGATGCTGCTATTGAGGCCGGAGCTGAGGACGTGACGTCTGATGAGGACGGACATGAAATCATTACGGCGGCAGACAGCCTCAATGAGGTGTCGACCGCGATGGAAGAAAAGCTGGGCGAGCCGCGCAAATCCGCGCTTGTTTGGAAGCCACAGAACTCGATCGAAGTGGATGGCGACGCGGCAGCGACCCTGCTGAAACTGCTGGATGCGCTGGACGACAATGATGATGTTCAGCAAACCTATGCGAACTTCGAATTATCCGATTCGGTTCTTGAGAGCCTGACGAGCTAACGCGGCCCACTTTGAGGGCTTTGCCCGGCTTGCGATGGCGGGGCACGCAGAATGACACTCACTTCCCATCCTCGGCGAAAATCGGGAGCCCGGCGGTTGCTGGGGCTTGATCCGGGCCTCACGGCAACCGGCTGGGGTATTGTGGATGTCGCCGGCTCGCGGCTGGTGCATGTGGCCAATGGGACCGTGAAATCCAAAGCAAAGGATGCGTTGTCAGACCGGCTGGCGATGTTGCACGACGGCATTCGCGCCATCATTGAGGCGCATGGCCCCGATGAGGCTGCGATTGAAAGCGTGTTTGTGAGCAAGGACGGGCAGGCGACCCTGAAGCTGGGTCAGGCGCGCGGCGTCGCTATTCTTGCGGCGGCACAGGCAGGGCTTGGTGTCGCCGAATACGCCCCAAATCATATCAAGAAATCTGTTGTGGGTGCAGGCCATGCCGACAAGCGCCAGATGATGGCGATGGTGACGATGCTGCTGCCGACATGTGATCCGCATTCGGAGCATTCTGTTGATGCACTGGCGGTGGCGATCACACATGCGCATGGCTCTGCCGGTGCAGCCCGTGTTGCTGCTGCCGTGGGGGGCAAGGCATGATCGGCAAGCTCAAGGGCTTTGTGGACGAAACGGGCCTCGACTGGGCGCTGATTGATGTGAACGGCGTCTGCTATCACGCATCCTGTTCGGCGACGACGTTGCGGCAGATCGGTGGGCCTGGCGATGCTGCCGTCCTGCATATCGAAACCTATGTGCGTGAAGACCAGTTGCGGCTATTCGGCTTTTCAACAGAAGCGGAACGTGAATGGCTTCGGCTGTTGCTCAGTGTGCAACGGGTGGGTGCGAAGGCGGCGCTTGCCATTCTGTCGGTGCTGGACCCGCAGTCTCTGGCCCGGGCTATTGCCTTCAAGGACGCCAAATCGATTGCAACCGCACAGGGCGTTGGCCCCAAGGTGGGGGAGCGCATTATTGCGGAGTTGAAAGACAAGGTGCCTGCGTCTCTTGCCGTGGCCGGCAAGGAGCCAGCGCCGGGCAAGAATGTTGCTGATGTACCTGCCCACAGCGCGGAAGCCGACGCCATCTCTGCGCTGGTCAATCTGGGCTATGCTCAGGCGCAGGCTGCGCAGGCCGTGTCGCGGGCCATTACCAAAGCGGGCGATGATGTGCCGGGAGCAGAACAGCTTATTCGGGTCGGGCTCAAGGAACTGGCGTCATGACGGATCGCGTCGTCCATGCTGATTTCAGCGCTGAAGATGGCTCCGAGCAGGGCATCCGGCCTACGGCGCTTGATGCCGTTGTCGGGCAGGCGCGCGCCAAGGAAAATCTGAGTGTGTTCATTCAGGCGGCACGGTCGCGCAATGAGGCGATGGACCATGTGCTGTTGTCAGGGCCGCCAGGGCTTGGCAAGACGACCATGGCGCAGATCGTGTCGCGCGAGCTTGGGGTGAATTTTCGGTCCACATCGGGCCCGGTGATTGCCAAGGCTGGAGACCTTGCGGCGTTGCTGACCAATCTTGAACCGCGTGATGTGCTGTTCATTGATGAAATCCATCGATTGTCCCCGGCGGTGGAAGAAATTCTCTATCCGGCGATGGAAGACTTTGAACTGGATCTCATCATTGGCGAAGGGCCGGCGGCGCGGTCTGTGAAGATTGACCTGGCGCCCTTCACGCTGGTCGGCGCGACGACACGGGCCGGGTTACTGACCACGCCTTTACGGGACCGGTTCGGTATTCCGGTGCGGCTTGAGTTTTACACCAACGAAGAGCTTGAGAAGATCGTCAGCCGGGCGGCGACCATTCTGGATGCGCCGCTGACGTCTGAAGGTGCGATGGAGATTGCCCGCCGGTCGCGGGGGACGCCGCGCGTGGCCGGGCGGCTGTTGCGCCGGGTCCGGGATTTTGCGTCTGTCGGCGGCGTGCCTGAGATCGATGCCGGTGTGGCCGACAAGGCGCTCAACCGGCTGGAGGTGGATAATCGCGGGCTGGACAGCCTCGATCATCGTTATCTGCGCACCGTGGCGCTCAAGTTTGGGGGCGGACCGGTGGGTGTCGAGACCATTGCCGCCGCCTTGTCAGAGGCGCGTGACGCAATTGAGGAACTGATCGAACCCTATCTGATCCAGCAGGGCTTTGTGCAGCGGACGCCGCGGGGGCGCTTGCTGACCGGCGCTGCCTTTGAGCATCTTGGCCTCACTATCCCTGCGACCTTCGAGGGTGTTCAGACACGATTGTTTGATGACGAATCCTAGTCCCCTCTCGCCATTGTCCGGCTTGACCGGACAACCCATGTCACTGGCGGTGGTGTCTGTTGCTAGACCCCCCGGTCAAGCCGGAGGGTGGCGGTGTTTTGTGGGGGTGGGGCGTGAGTGACCAACTCGGACCGGCGGGTACTCTGACCGCTGACGGGCATCACGTCATGCCTGTGCGGGTCTACTACGAAGACACAGATGCCTCTGGCATTGTCTATCACGCCAATTATCTTCGCTTTGTGGAGCGCGGCCGGACGGATGTGCTGCGCTGCGCGGGGCTGGACCATCGCACCATGATGGATGCGGAAGATTCCACGGCCTTTGCGGTTCGGCAGATGACCATCCGCTTCATTGCGCCGGCGCGTCTGGATGATGCGCTGGAGGTGCGAACCCGGTTCACTGAGGTGCGCGGGGCGCGCATTCGGGCCGCCCAAACGGTCTGGCGGGGTGAGATCCAGCTGTTTGAGGCCGATGTTGAGATCGCGGTGCTGGACGGTACGGGCCGGGCCCGCAGAATTCCGGCATTTGTGCGCGAGGCGCTTGCCCCTTATGTTGCTTGAACCTTTTGGACTTCACCTCAGATTTCGGCTCTCTTCGCGGCCCTTTCGCGCCGCAGTTTCGACACAAAAACACAGGACAAGGCGGGATGGACGGCATTGCCGTTGTCTCGAAGATTGGGTTGATGTGCCGCTTTCGCCGAAGCGCTTAGACAAGACGTAGGAAGTTTCGACGATGGAGCCGGATATCATCAACGCGGCAGCGCAGGTTGCCGAAACCGACTTTTCTCTTTTCAGCCTGTTCCTGCGCGCCGACATTGTGGTGAAAGCGGTCATGGTCGGTCTGTTCGCAGCGTCGATCTGGAGCTGGGCGATCATCTTTGAAAAGTGGGGTCGGCTTCGCTCCGTCAACAAGAAGGCGGAAAAGTTCGAGCAGGTGTTCTGGTCCGGCCAGTCGCTTGAAGACATTTATCAGAATATGGGCCACCGGCCTGATCACCCCATGTCGACGCTCTTTGTCGCGGCGATGCGAGAGTGGCGCCGGTCGGCAGAAATCGGCACCAAGGCCATTCATGGTCTGCAGGAGCGGATCGACCGTGTGATGACGGTCTCGATCGCCCGTGAAACGGCGCGGCTTGAGCGCGGCCTTTTGTTTCTCGCAACCGTGGGCGCGACAGCACCGTTCATCGGGCTGTTCGGGACGGTCTGGGGCATCATGAACTCGTTCCAGGCGATTGCCGTGTCGCGTGACACCAATCTGGCGGTTGTGGCGCCGGGCATTGCCGAGGCGCTGTTCGCGACAGGGCTTGGCCTGTTGGCCGCCATTCCGGCGGTGATTGCGTATAATGCTTTTTCTACCGGCCTGAACCGCTATGCGACGCGGCTTGACGGATTTGCGGATGAGTTTTCTGCGATCCTGTCGCGGCAGATCGACGAAACCCGCGAGGGTCACTGATCATGGCGGGTGGACTCATGCCGAATGGCGGGTCGAATGGGGGCGGGCGTCGCCGTAGCCGCCGTCCCCGCGCGCCGATGAGCGAAATCAACGTCACACCCTTTGTGGATGTGATGCTGGTACTGCTGATTGTCTTCATGGTGGCGGCACCGTTGTTGACGGTGGGCGTGCCCATCGATTTGCCGGAAACAAGTTCGCAGCCGCTTCAGGAAGATGATGAACCTTTGACGGTGACCGTCAATGCAGACGGCGAGGTCTATCTGCAGGAGACAATTGTCGAACTGCCTGAATTGTCTGCCCGTCTGCTGGCGATTGCCGAAGGTGGATATGATGAGCGCGCCTATGTGCGCGGTGACCGCTCGGTTGACTACGGCACGATCATGAATGTCATGGGAACCTTGTCATCGGCCGGGGTCCGGCGGATCGGCATGGTGACCGAGCAGGGCGGCCCTGACACCGCCGACGAAGGATAACGATCAAGCATGCGCGGCGGTGTTCCCCTCTCCGTCCTGTTGCACGTTGCAATCATTACGATTGCAGTGGTGGGTCTGCCCGCGCCGAAACTTGAGCCGGTCGAGATTGCAACGCCGATCCCTGTCGAGATTTTCGAGATCGACGAGTTCACGCGTATCACCCGTGCGCCCGAGCCAGAAGCAGAGCCTGCGCCGCCGGACCCTGAGCCCGAGCCCGAACCGCAGGAAGCGCCTGAGCCGGAACCCCAACCTGTAGCGGAGCCAACACCGCCGGCACCGCCGCCCCCACCGGCAGAGCCCCCGCCGCCGCCACCTGCGCCCGAGCCGGAACCGGCCCCAACGCCGGACCCTGAGCCCGAGCCTGAACCTCAGGAAACGGTGAATGTGGCCCCACCGCAGCCACCGGCACCAAAACTGCGCCCGACGCCTCCGAAACGACCGGTGCAGCAGGAGCCGTCGTTTGCTGCGGGCCGGATTGCTGCCTTGCTGGACAAGCTGCCAGACGAGCGCCAGCCCGCCCCGGCACAGCCCGCGCCAACGCAAACTGTGCCCCAACAGTCACGCATTGGTGCTCAAACGTCGCTTACAATTTCTGAACTGGATTTCATGCGGCAGCAGATCAGCGCCTGCTGGTCACCGCCGGTTGGTGCCACAAATGCGGCGGATTTGCGGGTCACCATGATGATCTGGCTGAACCGGGACGGGTCATTGTCACGCGCGCCACAGGTCAAGGGCAGCAATTTTGTGTTGTCGCCTTATCAGCAGGCGGCACAGGAAGCGGCCTTGCGGGCAGTGCGTCGGTGTGCACCCTATCGGTTGCCGGTGGAGAAGTACGCATCCTGGCGAGAGATCGAGTTGAACTTTGATCCCAGCCAGATGTTTGGTCGTTAACGGGTTGGCAGGCTAGGAGAGGCTTTGGGAATGCGTGGGTACAGGCAAATTCTGGCGGGACATCTGACACGGCTTGCTCTGCTCATGGCACCACTCATGGCAGTGGCGGTGCTGGTGATGCCGGGGGCGGCTCTTGCGCAACTGCGCATCGACATCACGCAGGGGACCATCGAGCCGCTGCCGCTTGCGGTGACAGACTTTGTGGGCAGCGATGACGCAGCCACACAGACCGGCGACCAGATGGCCGGTGTCATTCGCAGCAATCTGGAGCGGTCCGGATTGTTCCGTCCGCTGAGCGAAGCGGCCTTCATTCAGAAGATCACTGACCCCAACAGCGCGCCGCGCTTTGGCGACTGGCGCATCATTGATGCCCAAGCGCTGCTGACCGGATCGGTCACACAGGAGGCGGATGGGCGCTTGCGGGTGGAGTTCCGCCTCTGGGACGTGTTCGGCGAGGAGCAACTCATCGGGCTGCAGTATTTCACCAAGCCGGACAACTGGCGGCGGGTGTCTCACATCATTTCAGATGCCATCTATGAGCGGCTGACGGGCGAGACGGGCTATTTTGATACCCGCGTGGTGTTTGTGTCGGAGACCGGCAACAAAGGCCAACGGGTCAAGCGGCTGGCGCTGATGGATCAGGATGGGCACAACCCGCGCTTTTTGACGAATGGCGGTGCCCTTGTGCTGACGCCGCGATTCAGCCCGACCAACCAGGAAATAACCTACCTGTCTTATGCCGGTGGCAGCCCGCGGGTGTATCTCTTCAATATCGAGACACAGCAGCAGGAAGTTGTGGGCGAGTTTCCGGGCATGACCTTTGCCCCCCGGTTCTCGCCGGATGGTGACAAGGTCATCATGAGCCTGCAGCGCGGCGGCAACGCCAATATCTATGAGTTGGACTTGCGGACCCGCGGTACGCGCCGTCTCACCAGCTCACCATCAATTGATACATCACCCACTTATGGTCCGGCGGGCCGTGAGATAGCCTTTGAAAGTGACCGGGGCGGTACGCAGCAGATTTATGTCATGAACTCAAATGGCTCGAATGTGCGGCGGATCAGCTTTGGCGAAGGGCGCTATTCCACACCGGTCTGGTCCCCGCGCGGTGACATGATCGCGTTTACCAAACAATACAAAGGCCGATTCCTGATTGGCGTCATGCGTCCTGACGGAACCGGCGAGCGGATTTTGACGGAGGGCTACCATAATGAAGGCCCAACATGGGCGCCAAACGGCAGGGTTCTCATGTTTTTCCGTGAAACACCGGGGGTCCGGGGCGGCCCCAGCCTGTGGTCCGTTGACCTGACCGGGTACAATGAGCGGCAGGTGGTTACACCGGGATTCGGGTCAGACCCGGCCTGGTCTCCCTTGATCCGCTAGGGCCTAAGCGGATAACGTCGGAATTGGGGATCCAAGAAAACGTCAAGGTGCCTGCGACGCACATATCTCAGCCAATGGGTTGGTTTCGCGGGCTGTTAGTATTGGGACGCATGCAGAATGGAGCGCCGGTGTTTGAGGCGTTTTCTTGGGTTTGCGGTTCTATATGGTGCAACAGATTTTTTGGGGGCCGCATCAGGTCCGTGAAGGCAGGAGATTTTTGAAATGACCGCAACGTTGATACGTTCACGGACAATAGATTATGGGTTTGCAGGGCGCGCCGTAAAAATGGCGCTGGTGGGATTTGCCGCGCTGGCACTGGTTGCCTGCAGCTCTGACCCTGATCAACCGGTCGTGCAGACCACGACACAGCCGACGGCACCATCTGGTCCGACTCCGGGCACCCAGCAGGACCTTGTGGTCAATGTGGGTGATCGGGTGTTCTTCGATACGGATCAATCATCGCTGCGGGCAGATGCCCGTGCGACGCTGCAGCGTCAGGCTGCATGGCGCAACCAGTACCCGGCTGGTCGTGTGACGCTTGAAGGTCATGCTGACGAACGCGGGACGCGTGAATACAACCTTGCATTGGGTGCACGCCGTGCAAACTCTGCGAAGGATTATCTGGTCAGCCTTGGTGTTCAGCCGTCTCGTGTGCAGACAATTTCCTACGGCAAGGAACGGCCTGTTGCGCTTTGCTCTGATGAGAGCTGCTGGGCGCAGAACCGCCGTGGTGTGACGGTGGTTACGCAGGGGGCGGGCTCCTAAGGAGCATACCCGTTTATGATTTTGCTGGGGGGCGTGCATCCAAAGGGATGTGCGCCCCGCCTGATTCATAATCCCGGGTTGCTGAGTTTCTGTAGCTGGGAATGCCCCGGGCGACGATGCGGCGTTTAAGGCTTTGGCCTGGAGCCTCAATTTTGCCAAGCTTGTAGAGTGATTTGCCCCTCATGAGATGTTCCCAGACACGTGTCGTGACATACTGGGGCTCAATTGGAACTGGCCATGCCTAAGCTCAAATTTGCCTTTGCTGTTCTGCCGTCCTTGTTTGTCGGTGCCGCCGTGCTGACCGTCGGAGCCCCCGAGCCTGCGCACGCTCAGCAATCGGTGACCGACACGCGGGCGCTTTATGACCGGCTGTTGCGTCTTGAGCGGGACCTTCAGGATGTTCAGCGAAATGTTTATCAGGGTGGCGCCGGCACTCCCGCGCAGCTGGGCGGCCCTGCGGCAGATCTCGCTCCGACAGACGCAGCGCGCATCTCCCTGCGTCTCGATCAGATTGAGGCGTCATTACGTGACATGACGGGTCAGGTTGAACGGTTGCAGTTCGAGTTGCGGCAAGCCAACCAGAAGATCGACAATTTTGCGGCTGACACGGATTACCGTCTGAGGGATCTTGAAGGGACCGGTGGCGGCCAGGCACCGACAGCGAATACGGGCGCGCCTGCGCCTTTGGCGAGTAGTGCGCCCGTGCCGGATGAAAGACCCCTGTCTGCGGCACAACAGGCCACGGTGGGCAGCCTTGGTGGTGTGTCAGCCAGTGCGCCCCAATTGACGGCCCCCCGCCAGCTGTCCTCAGCTGCAACCGCTGGACTGCCTGAAGGCGGGCCGGATGCGGCGTACAAATACGCGATGAGTTTCCTGCGTCAGGGAGACTATTCAGCAGCTGAAAGCGCCTTCTCACAGTTTCTGGAAAGCTATGGCGATACGAGCCTTGCCGGCAATGCGCAGTACTGGCTGGGTGAAACCTATTATGTTCGCGAGCAGTATCAGGATGCGGCTCGGGCGTTTTTGACGGGCTACCAGACATACGCGTCGAGCCCGAAGGCACCTGACAGTCTTCTGAAGCTTGGGATCACACTTGCGGCCTTGGGCCAGACGCAGGATGCGTGTCTTACCCTGGCTGAAGTGCCGCGCACTTTCCCGGGCGCGCCGCAAAGCGTCAAAGCCCGCGCCGAGCAGGAACGTTCCCGCGCCGGGTGCGTCTAGCCGCCATGGCGGACACGTCTCACACAGACATTGATTTCGATCAGCTGCTGAAACCCTTCGAGCTGTCTCAGCAACACGTGCTAGCAGTTGCAGTGTCCGGGGGACCGGACTCGATGGCGTTGTTGCTCCTCGCTGCCGAAGAAGCGCACCGGTCCGGCCGGCAATTGTATGCTTTGACGGTTGACCATGGACTACGGCCGGAGGCGCGGGACGAAGCCGCGCAAGTCGGTCTTTGGGCGGCGTCTCTTGGGGTGCCGCATACGATTTTGACCCATGATGGGCCTGTGCCGGAGGCAAGCCTCCAGGCAGCCGCCCGTGACATCCGCTATAAGTTGATGGGCGAGTGGTGCGCTGCGCACGGGGTTAGTGCGTTGCTTGTGGGGCATACGCAGGATGATCAGGCTGAAACCTTGATGCTGCGGCTGGCCCGCGGGAGCGGCGTTGATGGCCTTGCAGGCATAACCGCCGATGTGACGCGCGACGGACTTCGAATCCTGCGGCCACTGCTGTCGACGCCAAGGGCGGGGCTTCTGGACCATCTGGAACAGGCAGGCCAAGGCTTCATCACTGACCCCTCCAACAAAGATACGCGCTATGCCCGTGTTCGAATGCGGACGTTGCGTCCGCTGCTTGAAGCCGAAGGCCTTACTGTTGAAAGACTCGCGGAAACAGCTGCCCGGCTGGCAACAGCCAAAGATGCGCTGGCAGGATGGACGCGGGCGCATGTTGCTGCCTGCACATCATTTCATGTGGGCGGCTGGGCGCAAATTGATCGGGCCCGGTTAGTGGATGTCCCGACCGAAATCGGGCTTCGGGCTGTATCCAAGCTGGTGATGGCTGTGGGCGGTGGCGTCTATCCACCGCGCCTGCATCAAACGGAAAATCTGTTGGAGCAGCTGCGTCGGCCTGATTTTGGCGGCGCGACGCTTGGCGGTGTGACGTTTTTGCCCCGGCGCGACTATGTCTTGGCGATACGGGAAGCTCGTGCCGTAGCGCGTTCCGTTGTGCTGAGGGAGCGGTCTTCAGTTCTCTGGGACAATCGCTTTGAGATTTCCGGTTTGTTCAATGAGCGCGAAAGCGCTGCTGACAGGTACATCGGTGCGTTGGGCCAGGACAATGCACGGCAGGTTGTGGAGGCGCTTGGTCCGGACCGGTTGGCGGTCCCGGCCGTGGCGTTGGCATGCATGCCCGGCGTGTTTTCACACGAGAGACTTCTTGAGGTGCCGGGACTTGGATTTGGAGCGGATGAGCAACCGCTGACGCATCAGGTGGCTTTTGTGGGGCCAATGCGCGCAGGGCTTATAGATGCTCCCATCACGCTTTCGTCTGAATCCCCATCAAAAACAGGGCTAAGGCATTGAAATTTATTTCTTGTTAAGCAGTTTGGAACCGCTCTAAGAACTGGTAATCCTTTATTGGCTGCCTATCTTTGAATATGCTGGCTTTCAGCAAGGAAACTGCCGTGTTCAGGCCACTTTCAGACCTGACACGCTGACAAGGACCCAAATCCTGTGAACAATTTTCGCAATTTCGCGCTCTGGGCCATCATTGCCCTGTTGTTGGTGGCGCTCTTCAACCTGTTTCAGGCTCCGGCCCAGCAAGGTGCATCAAGCGACATCACTTTTTCAGAGCTTCTATCGCAGGCTGAGTCAGGCACTGTCTCGAGTGTGACCATTCAGGGCGAGAAGATTACCGGCACATTCTCTGACGGCAATGCCTTCACGACCTATGCGCCACCCGACTCTGACGTCACCGCCCGGCTCTATGAGCGCGGTGTGCAGATTTCGGCGCGTCCGAGTTCATCCGACTCACCGACGCTCCTGAGCGTGCTGGTCTCCTGGTTCCCGATGCTGCTGCTGATCGGCGTGTGGATTTTCTTCATGCGCCAGATGCAGGGCGGCGGCGGCAAGGCCATGGGCTTTGGCAAGTCGAAGGCGAAGCTGCTGACCGAGCGCCATGGCCGTGTGACCTTCGATGACGTCGCGGGCGTCGACGAAGCCAAGGATGACTTGCAGGAAATCGTCGAATTTCTTCAGGACCCGCAGAAGTTCCAGCGGCTTGGTGGGCGTATTCCCAAGGGCGCGCTGCTGGTGGGCCCTCCGGGCACCGGTAAGACACTGATTGCGCGCGCCGTGGCGGGCGAAGCCAACGTGCCGTTCTTCACAATCTCGGGTTCTGACTTTGTGGAAATGTTCGTCGGCGTCGGTGCGAGCCGTGTGCGCGACATGTTCGAGCAGGCCAAGAAGAACGCGCCATGCATCATCTTCATCGATGAAATTGATGCTGTGGGCCGGCACCGTGGTGCAGGCCTTGGCGGCGGCAAAGACGAACGTGAGCAGGCGCTCAAACAGTTGCTGGTGGAGATGGACGGCTTTGAGGCCAATGAAGGCATCATCCTGATTGCTGCCACCAACCGTCCTGATGTGCTGGATCCGGCGCTGCTGCGCCCCGGCCGCTTCGACCGCCAGGTTGTTGTTCCGAACCCGGACATTGTGGGCCGCGAGAAGATTCTTAAAGTGCATATGCGCAAGGTGCCGCTGGCGCCGGACGTTAATCCGCGCACGATTGCGCGCGGCACCCCGGGCTTCTCCGGTGCGGACCTGGCCAACCTCGTCAATGCGGCTGCCTTGCTGGCAGCCCGCCGGGCGAAACGTCTCGTTACCATGTCTGAGTTTGAGGACGCCAAGGACAAGGTGATGATGGGGGCCGAACGGCGCACGATGGTGATGTCTGACGACGAGAAGAAGCTGACGGCCTATCACGAGGGCGGTCATGCGCTTGTCGCGCTGAATGTTCCTTCAACGGACCCGATCCACAAGGCGACCATTATTCCGCGTGGCCGGGCGCTGGGTATGGTCATGCAGCTGCCCGAAGACGACAAGCTCTCCATGAACCGTCAGGAAATGACGTCGCGCATGGCGATCCTGATGGGAGGCCGCGTCGCTGAAGAGATTGTGTTTGGCCATGATGCGGTGACGGCAGGTGCCGGATCAGATATCGAGCAGGCTACCAAGCTTGCGAAGAACATGGTCACCCGCTGGGGCATGTCGGACACGCTTGGACCGCTTGCCTTTGGTGAGAACCAGGAAGAGGTGTTCCTCGGCCATTCGGTTGCGCGCAACCAGAACATGTCTGAGGAAACGGCCCGCCAGATTGACGCGGAAGTCGCGCGGCTTGTGAAGGCTGGTCATGAGGATGCGACACGTATTCTCAATGAGAAGCGCGACGAGCTGGAAATCATCGGTCAGGGCCTTCTGGAGTACGAAACCTTGTCCGGAGATGAGATCAAGGCGTTGCTCAAAGGCACGAAGCCTGAACGCAATACGGATGACGACATCACGCCTGAGCAGGGCACACCGTCATCGGTTCCGTCAGCCGGACGCCGTCCATCAGGCGACACCGGCAATGTGCCGCCGGGTGCTGAACCGCAAGGCACATAACTCAGCTTCAACTTTGTAAGGAAGGCCCGGGTGTCTACACTCCCGGGCCTTTCGCTTTTTTGGACACTGCCCGATGCCCGCTTCGCCGACTCTGCTTGGTATTCTCAACATCACGGCCGACTCGTTTTCCGATGGCGGGAGATATCTTGATCCGGACGCGGCACTCGCTCATGCGCGGGCGCTGATGGCGCAGGGTGCGGACATGATTGACCTGGGTCCTGCGTCCAGCCACCCAGACTCGGCGGATGTTGGTGCGGCGGAAGAGATTTCGCGTCTGGGGCGGGTGTTGCCGCAGCTTGTTGATGCCGGCATCCCTGTATCGGTGGACAGTTTTGAGCCGGACGTGCAGCTATGGGCTCTGGGGCACGGTGTGCCCTATCTCAACGACATTCAGGGCTTTCCGCATTCGGAGATTTATCCGGCGCTGGCAAGCGCCTCCGCCAAACTCATAATCATGCATGGCGTTCAGGGGCGCGGACGGGCGCAGCGGCAGGATGTTGCCGCTGCGGACATATGGGACCGCATTTTCACATTCTTTGATGAGCGGCTGGCTGCCTTGCAGGCTGCGGGAATTGCGCGGGAGCGATGTGTTCTTGATCCCGGCATGGGGTTCTTCCTGGGGACCGACCCGGAGGTGTCTTTGACAGTCCTGCGTGAGATTGGCCGGCTTGAGGCAAGGTATGACCTGCCGGTGCTCGTGTCGGTCTCCCGAAAGAGTTTTCTGCGAAAAATGACGGGCCGCGATGTGGCTGATATCGGGCCTGCGACGCTGGCGGCTGAGATATTTGCTGCCAAGGCGGGGGCCCGCTATATCCGCACCCACGCACCGGGTGCCCTGCGGGATGCGCTGGCTGTGACTGGGGCGCTGGACGGCGCCTTGACGCCTCAGACCCAGTAACACGCTGAAAACAATCGTTAACCTTGTGCTCAAGCGCTTTGTCTATAGTGCGCGGCACTTACTGATCTATGCGGCCCGAAGGGCCCGTGCTGGAAACATTTTATGTCACGCAAATATTTTGGCACTGACGGCATTCGCGGCCGCGCCAATCTTGAACCCATGACAGCCTCGACTGCGCTCAAGGTGGGCATGGCGGCCGGACGTGTGTTTACGCGTGGAGAGCACCGCCACCGGGTGGTGATCGGCAAGGACACGCGTCTGTCAGGGTACATGATAGAAAACGCCTTGGTGGCGGGATTTACGTCCGTCGGCATGGACGTGTTCCAGTTCGGTCCGCTGCCGACGCCCGCTGTTGCCATGCTGACACGCTCGCTGCGGGCGGATCTCGGTGTCATGATCTCGGCGTCGCATAACAGTTTCGGTGACAACGGCATCAAGCTGTTTGGTCCTGATGGGTACAAGCTTTCGGACGAAGTCGAGCACGCCATCGAACACCATATGGACAATGGGCTGTCGGACGGTCTCGCAGCCCCATCGGGCATTGGGCGCGCAAAACGTATTGATGACGCGCAGGCGCGGTACATCGAATTTGCCAAGCGGACATTTCCCCGGCACCTGAGCCTGGACGGCATTCGGGTCGTCGTCGACTGTGCAAACGGGGCTGCTTACAAGGTTGCACCTGCTGACCTGTGGGAGCTGGGCGCTGAAGTGTTTACCGTGGGCGTTGAGCCCAACGGCACCAACATCAATGAAGGCTGCGGCTCAACATCCGTTGAGATGATGGCTGGCAAGGTGCGTGAGCTGCGTGCGGATATCGGCATTGCGCTTGATGGGGACGCGGACCGCGTCATCATTGTGGATGAGCACGGTGAGACGGTGGATGGCGATCAGGTGATGGCAGCCATTGCGCAGTCCTGGTCTGACAAGCAGATGCTTCAGGGCGGCGGCATTGTTGCTACGGTCATGAGCAATCTTGGGCTTGAGCGCTATCTCGAAGGCAAGGGCATGACGTTGGCCCGGACCCAGGTAGGCGATCGCTATGTGGTTGAACATATGCGGGCGAATGGCTTCAACCTTGGCGGCGAGCAGTCTGGTCATGTTGTGCTGTCTGACTTTGCAACCACCGGTGACGGGCTCATCGCGGCGTTGCAGGTCATGGCGGTGTTGGCTGAGACGCAAAAACCGCTGAGCGAGATTTGCCACCTGTTTGATCCCTTGCCGCAGTTGTTGCGCAATGTGCGGTTCCGCGACGGCGCCCCGCTGGAGGATGACCAGGTCAAGGATGCCATCGAGACCGGCACCCAGGCGCTTGGCAATCAGGGCCGTCTTGTTATCCGCAAGTCCGGCACTGAACCGCTGATCCGCGTCATGGCGGAAGGTGATGACAATGCGCTGGTTGAGCGTGTCGTGAATGACATCTGCACTGTTATTGAGAGCCGGTCGGCGTGACCGACCTGACGCCATCCGAGTTGGCCCGCGTGTTGATTGTTGCAGGTTCTGACTCAGGCGGCGGGGCGGGTATCCAGGCGGATATCAAGACCGTGACTGCGCTGGGTGGGTATGCAACGACGGCTGTCACGGCTATTACCGTTCAGGACACGACAGGCGTGCATGCCGTCGAGGGATTGCGACCTGAGCTGGTGCGTCAGCAGATGGATGTTGTCATTTCTGACAGTGGTGTGGACGCGTTCAAGACTGGAATGCTGCACTCGGCCGAGATCATTGAAGCCGTAGCGGATGCCATCGAAGCCCACGAAGAGGTGCCACCGCTTGTCGTTGACCCGGTCATGGTTGCCACATCGGGGGACCGGCTGCTGCAGCAGGAGGCCGAAGCGGCGTTGATCGGGCGGTTGCTGCCGCTGGCTTTCATCGCAACACCGAATATCCATGAAGCTGCCGTGCTTGCCGATCAGCCGGTGAAGACAGCGGGCGACATGCGTGAAGCTGCCAGGGCGCTGCTGGCGTCGGGGCCGGATTGTGTTCTGGTGACCGGCGGTGATCTGGGCGGTGATGTGGTGGTTGATGTGCTGGCAACGCCCACTGAAATTCGCACCTTTACGAGCCCTCGTATCAACACCGCGGCGACGCACGGGACCGGCTGCACGCTGGCAAGCGCAATCGCAACCTTGCTGGCGCAGGGCAGGGATGTTGTGGATGCGGTGGAAGATGCACGAGACTATGTGCATATGGCTATGACGCATGCGCCGAAGATCGGCGCAGGTGCGGGGCCGCTCGACCATGGCTGGGTGTTGCGCGATCCTTCTTAATTCCGGTTGCCAGCCCGGGAACATCTCATGCCGTTGACGCTTTTTCAGATAGATGCCTTTGCTTCAAAACCTTTTGAGGGAAACCCGGCTGCGGTTGTGCCTCTTGATGCATGGCTGACGGACGCGCAGATGCTTGCGATTTCTGCTGAAAACAATCTGGCCGAGACCGCCTTCTTTGTGCCGGAGGATGACGGCTACAGGCTGCGCTGGTTTACGCCGACCGTCGAAGTACAGCTGTGCGGGCATGCGACGCTTGCAACGGCCCATGTAATTTTGAACCACATGACGCCTGATGCTCAGGGTGTATCCTTTGAGACCCTGTCCGGCACGCTTACGGTGTCGCGGGGCGATGCAGGCCGGCTTGTGATGGACTTCCCGGCGCGCCCGTCAAAGCCCATGGCGGAGCCGCGTGAGCTGGGGGCCATGCTCGGCGTCCGGCCGCGGATGGTTCTTAGTGGGGCCAATCTGATTGCGGTATTTGACAGTGCCGCCGAAGTTGCCCGGCTGAAGCCGGCATTTGAGCCACTTGCCCGATTTACCGCGCCGCGTGACCAGGTGGTGATTGCCACGGCTCCTGGTGATGACGGGTCCGGGTTCGACTTTGTGAACCGAGTCTTTGCTCCTGCCCACGGCATCAATGAGGACCATGTGACCGGTTCCGCTTTTTGCGATGTCACACCTATCTGGACGCGCAAACTCAAGAAGGAGCAGATGGTGGCGCGACAGATGTCGCCACGTGGTGGCACCATCTGGACGCGGCTGGAAGGTGACCGGGTAATCGTTGAAGGGCCGTGTACAGACTACCTCAAGGGCGAGATTTCAATCTGAGTTCGGCGATGCCGATACCGGCAAGAATGAACCCCAGGCCCACTAAAGCCCATGGTGAGGGGCGCTCGCTCAAGACCACGATACCCGCTATCAGCGCCACCGGTGGGACCAGATAGTTGGTGAGCGACATGAAGGTCGGGCCTGCTTCATCGATCAGCCGATAGTACACGACTGTTGCCAGTCCGCTGGCGAAGACACCGGTTCCGATGATGCCGATCAAGGTCGACCAGCTGGGCATTTGCGCAGGCAGGGGTGTCGTGGCCAGAACGATGGGCAGGATGATCACGAAGGCCAGACTGCTGGTGAGAGCCGACCTCACCCACAGATCCATCGCAGGCATGTTGCGGGCAATGATCGCGTTGGCCGCAAACAAAATGGCACCGACCAGAACTGCGAGTTGAGCCAGCACTTGTAACTCGCTGACGCCGATGTCCATCAATACTTCCGGACCGACAATGAGGGCAACGCCGAGGAGACCAACGGCAAATCCTGCGACCCGGCGCGGTGTCATGCGTTCGCCGGGCACGAAGACATGGGCCAAAGCAAGAGTCATAAGCGGCATGGTTGTGATCAGGATGGCGGCGAGGCCTGAGTCGATGTGCTGCTGGCCCCAGCTGATTACATAAAAGGGCGCGACGTTGCCGACGATGGCGAGAGATGCCAGCCAGGCCCATGCCGTGGGCGGGATGGGTTTGAGTTGACCCAGGACGAGAGCGAGCGGCAGCAGCATGAGGGCGGCGATGAGTTGCCTGATGGCGACGAGCCATTCCGGCGAGATGCCTTCAAGTGCCATTGCGGTGAAGGTAAAGGCAGAGGCCCAACATGCGGTGAGCAGGGCGAGCAGTGCCCATGCTGTGTTGCTGCGTTTCGCGCTCACCGTGACGCCCCGAGCCCGGATTCAAGTGCTGTCATGAAGCGCTCCAAATCCGTGTCTGACGTGTAGACGTGCGGTGTGACGCGAATGGCAGCCCCACGCACGCTGACGAATACGTTGGCGGCGGCAAGGCTGGCAAGCAGGTGCTCCGGCAGTGGGGCCTCTCGCGTCAGACCGAGATAGTGCCCCGCACGGCGGCTTTCGGGTTCGGCGACAAAGCCGAGCGTTGCGGCTTCCCTGATCAGGGTACGGGTCTTCTCAGCCAGCGTGGCTGCAATGTTGTTGACACCCCAGTCCAGAATTTGCTCCAGGGCGGCGGTCGCCATGGGCATCAGATGGAACTGGGCACGCTCGCCCATGTCATACCGGCGGGCGCCAGGCTGGAAACCGGTCGCGTAGTTTACCAGCCGTGCAAAATCTTCAGACTTTTCGCGCGCTGTCCATGTCTGTTCGAGTGGTGTTCCGTCATGGTGACGCGGCGCGACATAGAGGAAGCCCATGGCATAGGGTCCGAGCAGCCATTTGTAACAAGGGGCCGCGATGAAATCCGGGTCATAGCGGGTGACGTCAAAGGGGAGAGCGCCCATGGACTGGCAGGCATCGATGACCAAGGCCGCGCCAACTTCGCGGGTACGGGCTCTTACCGCGTCAAGGTCGACCAGCGCGCCGTCGGTCCAATGGCAGTGAGGAATTGCGACAATGGCGGTCCGGGACGTGATTGCATCAAGCAGCGACCCGGTCCAGCCATCCTGACGTTTCTGCACTGTGACGACTCTTGCATCAGCTTGTGCTGCTGCTTCCCGCCAGACATAGACGTTGGAGGGGAACTGCCCGGCAAGCGTGACGATCTCGTCGCCCGTGCTCAGTGGCAGATTATTGGCGGCGCTGGCAATGGCATAGGACGCTGAGGGAACAATGGCGATGTCATCAGCTGTTGCACCAATCATCCGCGCAAAGAGAGTGCGTGCGTGCTCCGCAGGCTCGAAAAAATCCGGTGCCGTGACCGTCCAGGGCGCTGCCTTGAGCTGTGCACCGGCGATGCCAGCGGTGGTGACGGCCTTCAGGTTTGGGGCCATGTAGGCGCAGTTGAGGTAGGCGACATCTTCCGGGATGTCGAACAGATGACGCTGGGAGGGTATGATTTGTGTGTCTTGCGTGGTGTCAGGCATGGGCGGCATGAGGCCGTGCGGACAGCATCAAGTCAACGGCGATTCATGCAAACCAGTGTTCACAAGAGATTCGGATCAGGCCGGTGCGATCTGTGGACTGCGTTCTGCTGGCTCCGCCGGCCATTGGTCTTTCAGGGATGCCAGCAAATCGCTGCGCACAGAGGCCATTGCCGGATCATCCCAGCGGTTGATCTTTTGCAGTGGGTCCGTCGCCAGCTCGTAGAGCTCACCTTCGGTGCCGTCGTAGATGGAGCCGGGCAGGTAGGCGGTCACCACATGGTCTTTGGTTGTGATGGTGCGCAGGGACAGTGAGAGCTTGCGCTTGTCGGGATCATCGGAATTCTGGTGCTCACTGTCCCAGCCGGTCAACACGCTTTCGCGTTGCTGCGCTTCTGCTTCTGCCGCAGACACTGGCAGGGGCGTGCCTTCCATCCAGTCCGGCACGTCGAGCCCTGCAATGCTGCAGAACGTCGGTGCCAGATCGATATGGGCGACGGGGTCAGCGAGGACATCTGCCGACACGGCGGCGTCGGGGGCCGGGCGCCAAAGGAAGGGCAGGCGCATCAGCGCGGCCACGTGGAAAGCGCCCTTGAACATGAGGCCGAAGTCGCCCTGCAGTTCGCCGTGATCCGTGGTGAAAAAGATGTCTGTTCGGCCGTCCCAGCCGCGCTCAGTGATCCGGTCAAAGACCCGCCCGCATGCGTCATCGATCATCTCGTTTTCGATGTGGTTCATGGCGTTGATTTCGCGCACCTGGTCATCGGTCAGGTCGGCCGGACGAAAATTAGGCGGGAACTCAAAGTTGGTCCGCAGCGAGCCGTCCCATGCGCCTTTCCAGTGCCGGGGTTTTTGCTCCAGCAGTTTTTCGCGTTCCTCTGCAGTGGCGGCGTAGAGCTCGGGCAGGTCCAGATCGCGCCAGTTTACGCGATCAATTTCAGACGCTGGTGGGTCCCAGGGGTGGTGCGGGTCGGGGAAACTCATCCAGATGAACCAGTCCTGATCCGCATCCAGACTGTTGAGGAACGCAATCACACGGTCGGCTACCCAGTCTGTGTGGTAGAGCTCCTTGGGCATGTCATTGGTCCAGCACTGGATGGCGCCCGTGTCGCTGCCGCCGATATGGTTCTGGCGGCCTTCCGGTGTGACCATGGGGTAGAAGCCACCTGTCTGGTCCTTGTACTTGCCCATCATCATATGGTCGTAGTGGAAGTTACCGGTCATGAAGTGATTGGCAAGTTCCAGGCGGTCAAAGCCGCGATGGGGCCCCGTTTCGCCCTTCTTGGCCATGTCGTTTTCATAGAAGCCGGGCGGCGACAGCCACGGTTCAAAATGCGCCTTGCCGATGAGCGCTGTCTTGTAGCCAGCGTAGCCGAGTTCTCGCGCCACGGATGGCGCGTCCTCGGGCAGCGGCACGCCATTGGTCCATACGCCGTGGGTGGCTGGGTATTGCCCGGTGATGATGCTGGCGCGCGCCGGCATACAGGTGACGCACTGGTTGTGAGCACGGGAGTAGTTGATGCCATTCGCGGCCAGCGCATCAATGCGCGGCGTGCGGGCGACCGTGCCGCCGGTACAGCCCAGAGCGTCGTAGCGCATCTGGTCGGTGGTGATGAGAAGGATGTTGCGGCCCATGGTCAGTCTCCCAATGGGCGCGCTTCATGATCGGCGCGCCCGCGTCTTGTTGGCCATACAATGCCGCGCAGGCCACGCCTGATCAATGAGGCTCATTAGCTAAAACGAGAATGTCTGGCCGGTCAGCTCTTCTGAAACATCCCAGAGCCGTCGTGCAACGCGTTTGTCTTGCGAGCGGCGGTTGGACTTGACCTTCACAGGGCTGCCGCGCATTTCCATGATGCCGTTGGGACCCCAGTAGGAGCCGGACTCGGCATCCGGGTCTGTGGCTGCCCGCAGTGTCGGCAGGGCTCCTGCTTTCTGGCTTTGCGCGAAGAGGGCGTTGCCGATGGCGCCTGCTGTCATGGTGCGCTGGAGGTTGGTGGCCGAATAGCCTGGATGGGCGGCGACGGCGCGGGTCGAGTGTCCGGCATCAGCCAAGTTGCGATCAAGCTCGTAAGTGAACAGCAGATTGGCCAGTTTGCTTTGTCCATAGGCGGGCCACTGCTGATATCCCTTTTCCCAGTGAAGGTCGTCGAAGTTGATCTTGCCTGCCCGGTGCGCCTGGCTTGCGACAGAGACGACGCGCCCTTCCGGTGCAGCATTGACGAGATCAATGAGCTGAGCGGTCAGAGCGAAGTGGCCCAGATGGTTGCAGCCGATTTGAAGTTCAAAGCCGTCTTCGGTCTTGCCATAGGGCGGAACCATGACACCGGCATTGTTGATGAGGATATCGAGCTTGCCGTGCTTCTTGCGGTAGGCCGCAGCAAAGGCGGCGATGGATTTGAGGCTCGCCAGATCCAGCGACCCGGTCTCAACCGTTGCATCCTTGTGGGCCTTCTTGATTTTAACCTGGGCCTCTTTGGCCTTGTCCGCGTTGCGGCAGGCGAGGGTGACATGCGCGCCTTTGGAAGCCAGTACCTTGGCGGCCTCAAAGCCGATGCCGCTGTTGGAGCCAGTGACGATGATGTGCTTGCCCGATTGGTCGGGGACGTTCTTCGCATTCCAGCCCATGAGATAGTCCTTCCAGATGTGTGCCGCGTCGCTACAGCCAAAATATGACCAAAGGTCATTAATTCAAGTGTAGTCTGCATGGCAGTGCCGCGAAACAGTCATTTGACCTTTGGTCGCCGCTCCCCTATCTACGGCGCGGGCCACGCTTCCCCAACGAAGCGCGACCCTCTGCGAGGAGGGAGACAAACCATGGCAGACGTTACGACTCCGGGCATCCGTCCGGCGAATCCTAATTTTTCATCCGGGCCTTGCGCAAAGCGGCCGGGATGGTCCCTATCCAAACTGGAAGACGCGTGTCTTGGCCGCTCGCACCGCTCGAAACCGGGCAAGGCGAAGCTGGCACAGGCGATTGACCTGACGCGGTCCGTTTTGGGTATCCCCGACGATTACAAGATCGGCATCGTTCCAGCGTCTGACACAGGCGCTGTGGAAATGGCCATGTGGTCTTTGCTGGGCGAGCGCCCGGTGGACATGATGGCATGGGAAAGCTTCGGCTCCGGCTGGGTGACGGATGTCATCAAGCAACTGAAGCTCGACACTGCCCGCAAGATCGAAGCCGATTACGGCGACCTGCCGGATCTGTCCACGGTCAACCCGGCGCATGATGTCGTCTTCACCTGGAACGGCACAACGTCCGGCGTGCGTGTGCCGAATGCGGACTGGATTGCAGCAGACCGGGAAGGTCTGACGATCTGTGACGCCACGTCCGCTGCCTTTGCGCAGGATCTCGACTGGGCGAAGCTCGATGTCACCACGTACTCCTGGCAGAAGGTGCTGGGCGGTGAAGCTGCCCACGGCATGCTCATTCTCAGCCCGCGGGCTGTCGAACGGCTCGAGAGCTACACCCCAGCCTGGCCGCTGCCGAAGATTTTCCGTCTGACCAAGGGCGGCAAGCTCATCGAAGGTATCTTCAAGGGTGAAACGATCAACACGCCGTCCATGCTGTGCGTCGAAGATTACATCGACGCGCTGGAATGGGCGCAGTCCATCGGCGGCCTCAAGGGCCTGATGGCGCGGGCAGACTCGAACCTCGAAGCGCTGACCAAGTGGGTGGATGACACGCCTTGGGTCGACTTCCTGTGCAAGGATGTGGCGAACCGCTCCAACACATCGGTATGTCTGACGATTGTTGATCCGTCGCTCACTGCCGAGCAGCAGGCTGCGGCTTCCAAGAAGCTGGCAAGCCTGCTGGATGCGGAAGGCGTGGCGTACGACATCGGTGCCTATCGCGATGCCCCTGCGGGTCTTCGTATCTGGGCCGGTGCCACCATCGAACAATCCGACATGCAGGCGCTGCTGCCATGGCTCGACTGGGCCTATGCGGAAGCGACCAAGGCGGACGCGGCCTGACGGCCACCTGATTTGGCGCGCGGCGGGCTCAGACCTGCCGCGCGTCCTTCACCCCACTCCCTAAAATTCACCTTTCAGGAGCGACCTATGCCCAAGGTGCTGATTTCCGACAAACTCTCTCCCGCTGCTGTGGAGATTTTCAAGAACCGTGGTCTCGATGTGGACTTCAAGCCGGGTCTTCCCAAAGAAGAACTGCTGGAGATCATCGGCCAGTATGACGGCCTTGCCATCCGCTCCGCCACCAAGGTGACGGCGGATGTGCTGGAGAAGGCAGACAACCTCAAGGTTGTGGGACGTGCCGGCATCGGCGTCGACAATGTGGACATCCCGCAGGCCACGTCCAAGGGCGTGATCGTGATGAACACGCCGTTCGGCAACTCCATCACGACCGCCGAGCACGCCATTTCCATGATGATGGCGCTGGCACGGCAGATTCCGCAGGCAAACGAATCCACTCATGCCGGCAAGTGGGAAAAGTCCAAGTTCATGGGCGTTGAGCTCACCGCCAAGACGCTGGGTGTTATCGGCTGCGGCAACATTGGCTCGATCGTCTGCGACCGGGCCCTGGGTCTGAAGATGAAAGTCGTAGGCTTTGACCCGTTCCTGACGCCGGAACGCGCCAAGGACATGGGCATTGAAAAGGTCGAGCTGGATGAGCTGCTGAAGCGTGCTGACGTGATCACGCTGCACACGCCGATGACCGATTCAACGCGCGGCATCATCAATGCTGATGCCTTTGCCAAAATGAAAGACGGCGTGCGCATCGTGAACTGCGCGCGCGGCGGTCTCATTGTTGAAGCGGACCTCAAGACAGCGCTTGAAAGCGGCAAGGTGGCCGGGGCGGCGCTCGACGTTTTTGAGGAAGAGCCTGCCAAGGAAAACGCGCTTTTCGGCACGGACAATTTGATCGCGACACCGCATCTGGGGGCATCGACTTCTGAAGCGCAGGAAAATGTGGCGCTGCAGGTGGCTGAACAGATGGCGGACTATCTGCTGGATGGGGCCATCACCAATGCCATCAACGTGCCGTCGGTCTCTGCGGAAGACGCGCAGAAGCTGGGGCCGTGGATCACGCTGTCTGAACAGCTGGGTCTTTTCGCGGGTCAACTCACGGAAACGGGCATTGAAGAAGTCACCATCGAGTTTGTGGGTGATGCGGCTGACCTCAACACCAAGCCGCTGGTCAACGCCATGCTGATGGGTCTGCTGAAGCCGATGCTGACGGACGTCAATATGGTGTCGGCTCCCGCCATCGTGAAAGACCGCGGCATTGCGGTGAACGAAACCAAGAAGAGCCAGCATGGCGCCTATGAAGGCTATGTCATGCTCACCGTGAAGACGGAACGTCAGTCGCGCAGCGTCGGCGGTACGGTCTTTGGAGATGGCACACCGCGCATCATTCAGGTGAAGGGCATCGGCATGGAAGCCTCCCTTGCACACGACATGCTGTATGTCACCAATGACGACAAGCCGGGCTTTATTGGTGGCCTCGGCACGGTGCTGGGGGACGCGGGCATCAACATTGCCTCGTTCAACCTTGGCCGCGTCGCTGAAGGTGGCGATGCCATTGCGCTGATCGATGTGGACCAGGCGGCGGGTGCTGACGTGCTGGAAAAGGTCATGGCGCTGCCGAATGTTAAGCAGGCCAAGGCGCTTCAATTCTAGGTCTTTCAAACGTGAAACGACATGAAAACGGGGCGGATGCAGTAGCGTCCGCCCCGTTTTCTGGCGGGCGTCAGCTGTGCCCACTGCGCATTGGAGTTTGACCCCGATGTCGGTATAGTCCCGCCGTTTTTCCGGACAAACAAGGAATCTCTCGCGATGGCAAATGTAGCGGTCGTCGGCTCCCAGTGGGGTGACGAAGGCAAGGGCAAGATTGTGGACTGGCTGTCAGAACGCGCCGATGTGGTCGTGCGCTTTCAGGGCGGGCACAATGCCGGCCATACGCTGGTGATTGACGGCAAGGTCTTCAAGCTGTCGCTGCTGCCCTCAGGCATCGTGCGGCCCAACAAGCTGTCCATCCTGGGCAATGGCGTGGTGCTGGACCCCTGGGCGTTTGCCAAGGAAGTAGACCAGATTGCCGGTCAGGGTGTGGCCGTGACGCCGGACAATCTGATGATTGCCGAAAACGCGACGCTCATTCTCTCTGTGCATCAGGAACTGGATGTGATGCGGGAGAGCTCCAACTCAGGTACCAAGATAGGCACCACCAAGCGGGGCATCGGCCCGGCTTACGAGGATAAAGTGGCGCGCCGGGGCCTGCGGGTGATTGACCTTGCGGATTTCTCGACGCTGGAAGCCAAGGTGGACAATCTGCTGGTGCATCACAATGCGCTGCGCCGGGGCAACAATCTGGACGAACTCAAGGCCGCGCCGATTGTCGAGGCGCGCAAGGAAATCGCGCCGCGGATTCTGCCCTTCGCCAAGCCTGTGTGGCTGGTGCTGGATGAAGCCAAGAAGGCGGGCAAGCGCATCCTGTTTGAAGGCGCGCAGGGCACGCTGCTGGACATCGACCACGGCACTTATCCATTCGTGACGTCCTCCAACACCATTGCCGGTCAGGCAGCGGGCGGCACGGGCGTTGGTCCCGGCGCCATCGGCTATGTGCTGGGCATAACCAAGGCATACACAACACGCGTGGGTGAAGGTCCGTTCCCGACCGAACAGGACAATGACGTTGGCCAGAAGCTCGGTGAGCGGGGCCATGAGTTCGGCACGGTCACAGGCCGCAAGCGCCGCTGCGGCTGGTTTGACGCGGTGCTGGTGCGCCAGGCCATCAAGACCGGCGGCATCGAAGGCATCGCGCTGACAAAGCTCGACGTGCTGGACGGCTTTGACGAGATCAAGGTCTGCACCGGCTACAAGCTCGACGGCAAGGCGCTGGACCATTTGCCGGCAGACGCGCCAAGTCAGGCCCGCGTCGAGTGCGAGTATGTGACGCTCGAAGGCTGGCACGACAGCACGGAAGGCGCGCGCAGCTGGGCCGACCTTCCGGCACAGGCCGTCAAATATGTACGGCTGGTGGAGGAGTTGATCGAGGCACCGGTGGCGCTGCTGTCAACGAGCCCGGAGCGTGAAGACACCATTCTGGTGCATGATCCGTTTGCGGATTGATGAGGGAAGACTGGGTCAGAGACTGGTTCCCCCGATTGCTTTTGGCGATTGCAGGTTCTGTCTACTTACTTCTGATCGTTGAGCTCTTTCAGGAGTATGATTTCTTGCTCGATTACATTGAAAGATTTCAAACGCTGCTCGCTGGTGTGTTAGCTGTTGCTGGCGTTTGGGCAAGTCTTCTATTTCATCGAAATCAGCAAGCAGTTGAACACCGGCGGGAGGAACAGCGCACTCGCCGAACAATGGTCACTGCCATCCAAGTCGATATTCAGCTATGCGCCGCCGACGCCACGTTGAAAATCAATCACGCATCCGAGTTGTATAGACGAGTTCGGGAGGAAGGCGTCCGTCCAAGGGACGCCGGTTTCCAACGGCTAATGCAAGTGCGCGATATTCCCAGTGTAAAGGTTTGGGCTAGTCAGATTGGGCTGCTGGACCAGTTCGCCCACGATGTTTCAGCATTCATGTTCTTGCATGAAACTGTTGTAAGTAGAATTAACGATCTGGCCGCTGACGACCGGAAGTCGGCGGAAGACAAGTTGTTGCTGATGATAAGAAGCGTCAAATTACTTGGTGAACGAGGAGCACTTCTTGATGAGGCGCTCCGCTTTGAGTATCCCAACGAGACAAAGGATTTGGGTCTACCGGCATTGGAGCCTGTGGCGCTTGCAGTCATCTCAAGTCTCGAAGAGCTCAGGTCTGAAACCTGAACCAGTCATTCCGCCGCGACTAATGGCCCTGCCGTCACGCCGATGGCCCGCAGCCGTTCCTGTCGGATATCCTCTATCACGGGCGCCAGCACTTCCTCGTGGAACTTGTCGCAACCGATGCAGAGGTTGCGGTAGGCGTTGCCTTTCGGGTCTTTGGTCTTCGACTTCTCATAGAACGTGTCGATGTCCCAGCCATGGCTGAGGCCCATGCGCTCCGGGTGGCCCATGTTGAGGGCCTCGAAGGCGGGGTTGCCGACGAGGCTGTCGAGGATGTCTGTCAGTTTTTCTTCCGTTACATTGCCGATGGGGGCCTTGGTCTTGAGGCAGCAGGGGAAGACATCGCCGGTCGGGTCGATGGAAACTTCCGAGCCGGAATATTTGTGGTTCAGGAAGTTGAGCCCACCGGACCAGGCGTTGCAGAAATTGTCCTTGATGGTGGCGCGGGAAAGGCCGTTCTCCCAGGCGCGGCCGCGCGGCCAGATCTTGCCGATCCACTCATCTTCCGTGGCGCCGAAGAAGAGATAGGTGGGGCCGTCGTTCTTCTGCCATTCGCCGAAGCCGCGCCGGGTGGAGTGTTCCGCGTAGCCCGTTCTGGCGAACATCTCGTGCAGCTTCTCGATCAGCGGCTTGCGCTTGTCGCCTTCCATGCCGACATGGAAATCATCCATGCCGGAGATGGCGATCATGCGGATGCCGCGCTCGCGTAGCTCTTCGAGGATTTTTTCGGTGACGAGGTCGCCGGTGGTCTGGATGGAAATGTCGACGCCGCCCGCGTTGCGGTATTTGGCATTCAAGGCCTCCAGCACCGGGTAGAGCACCCGCTCACGTACCGGGTCCACCAGCACTTCGCCGCCGGCCATGATGATGCGGCCGCGTTTCTCCGTGTATCCCGCCGGGCTATCGTCGGGGGACGCCAGGTCCAGATAGGTCATCCTCTCGGGCAGATTGGCGATGATTTTCGGGAAGGCGGCCTCCGACTGACGCACGACCTCTTCCAGCGCATCGCGCACATACGGGCGGAAGCGGTCTTCGTAGCAGTGCGTGCATTTACGGTGGCAGGCCCAGTTGAGGACCCAGTAGACGGATTCCATTTGGATTTCCCGCGTTTGACCCAAGCTTTCCCAAGATTGTGGCGGGATACAGCGACGGGTCAAATAACGCTTGCGCGAGGAAGCCATACGTCCTGGCTGCGTGGAAGGCGCTGTTTGAGACGCTGATGCAACAAACACTGCAAATAGGCGCGGATGTGCTCGCTCATTGTTTGTAGGGTCACAGCGGGTGCCTTTTGTTTTTGAATTTGCCACTTCCGGGAGAGGGAAATGCGTTTCTTCACGACCAACGCCGTGCGGCTGAGTTCGGCGGCTGCCGGGCTCATCGGGTTCGTCTTGATGGCAGGGGCGGCCCAAGCCGACGAGTACCGAATCAGCAAGATGAACTACAAGAATAATGGGGCTTACAATGCGTATCTGATGATCCGCTACAACAACAATGGGTGGCCTTGCGGCGTCTACAGTTGGGGGACCGAAAAGACAGGCGCCAAGCAGCAGATGGACCTGACTGACGAGTCGTTTGGCGTCTACCAGGGCGACATCAAAAACTGCGGTGGCCCGATCCCGCCGGGCAAGGAAGTGTGGGGCAAGGTCATGGTTGTCGGTGGCCGGGATAGAAGCTGTCGCAAAGATGGCACCACCTTCATCTACGATCCCGACAGCATCACCCGGGTTGTCTATCGCTCCGGCGGTACCTCGCAGAACAACAATCGCTGCAAGATCAGCGACAGGAACTGACACTTGCCAAATGGGTCCGAGGGAGCAGTCAAAGCTTTCCCTCGCGCCCATTTGGAGTCACACTGCGCTTAGTTCCAAGGGGTGTCCCTACAGCGTGTAGGGGCTGAGATGGCACATTTCTCCTGCAAAGGGGGCCGAACCCTTTGAACCTGATCCGGGTCATGCCGGCGAAGGGACTGGGACGTGGCGTATCTCCAGGACATGACGGCCCTTGTTGGGCGTCGCGCTGCGTATCGGCCCTTCGATTTTGAGGAGGCTGCGCAGTGCTATTCTGGCGTATCTGGGCGATTGGGCTGGGCTTGTCGCTGATGATCGGTGAGACGATCCGCTCCTGGGGGCAGGACAGGCATCCACTATTTGTGCTGGACGACTTCTTTATCGGCATCCCGCTCGTGGTGACGGCGCTGTTGCTGTCCCAGCAGACAGTTGCGCGCCGGTGTGCCTTTTCTGCGGCCTGGGCGGCGACGGCGGGCATGCTCTATGGCTCGTTCTTCGGCAAGCTGCTTGACGATACCGACGCGGCAGCGGCCACCACCAATATCGAAATCGGTTTTCTGACCGCGCTGATCGGCGCGGCTTTTGTGTCATCGCTTATCGGGCTGGTCGGCAGTATTGCCGCCAGACATCCCCTTAGCGCGTAGAGGATCTGGACCCATGAACATTCATTCTACTCCCAATGCTCCGACAACGGATGATGTGACGACGGGGCCGCTGCCCGCGTCGACGAAGATTTATGTGTCTCCGGAGGGGCACCTGGATGTACGCGTGCCGTTGCGCGAAATCGAGCTTGAAGCCTCCGCCATGGAGCCGCCGGTGCGGGTCTATGACACATCGGGCGTCTACTCCGACCCGGATGTAACCATCGACATTGAAGCCGGCCTGCCGCGCACGCGTACGGCCTGGTCGAAGGCGCTGGGCGGTGTTGAAGAATATGAAGGCCGCGAGGTGAAGCCGGAGGACAACGGCAATGTATCCGACGGTGCGCTGGCGCGGGCCTTCCCGATTGTGAACCGGCCGCTGGCAGGCGACCGGTCGCGGCCGCTGACGCAGTATGAATGCGCGAAGGCGGGCATCGTCACCAAGGAAATGGAATATGTGGCGCTGCGCGAGAACATCGGGCGCAAGAAGGCGCTTGAAGATGCGGCACAGGACGTCGCGCTGGGGGAAAGCTTTGGGGCGGACATTCCGGAATTCATCACCGCGGAATTCGTGCGGGATG
This sequence comes from Candidatus Phaeomarinibacter sp., assembly GCA_050042885.1. Classification (GTDB taxonomy): domain Bacteria; phylum Pseudomonadota; class Alphaproteobacteria; order CGMCC-115125; family CGMCC-115125; genus Pyruvatibacter. Next base: position 1,189 of record JBHJJF010000120.1, on the reverse strand, counting down.
AGATTGCGCGGGGCCGGGCGATCATTCCGGCCAATATCAATCACCCCGAACTGGAACCGATGATCATCGGCCGCAACTTCGCGGTGAAGATCAACGCCAATATCGGCAATTCGGCGGTGACGTCATCGGTGGCGGAAGAAGTCGACAAGATGGTGTGGTCGATCCGCTGGGGCGCGGCCCCGGTCATGGACCTCTCGACGGGGCGCAACATTCACAACACGCGCGAATGGATCGTGCGCAACTCGCCGGTGCCGATTGCGACGGTGCCGATCTATCAGGCGCTCGAGAAGGTCAACGGCGTGGCCGAGGACCTGACATGGGAGGTGTTCCGCGACACGCTCATCGAGCAGGCGGAGCAGGGGGTGGATTACTTCACCATCCATGCGGGCGTGCGGCTGGCGTATATCCACCTCACCGCTAAGCGTGTGACCGGCATTGTGTCGCGCGGCGGGTCGATCATGGCCAAGTGGTGCCTGCATCACCACAAGGAAAGCTTCCTCTATGAGCACTTCGACGACATCTGCGACATCATGGCGAAGTACGACGTGTCGTTCTCGCTGGGAGACGGGCTGCGGCCAGGGGCCATTGCGGACGCCAATGACGAGGCGCAGTTCGCTGAGCTGGAAACGCTGGGTGAACTGACGCAGGTGGCTTGGGCCAAGGGCTGCCAGGTGATGATCGAAGGGCCGGGCCATGTGCCCATGCACAAGATCAAGGTCAACATGGACAAGCAGCTCAAGGAGTGCGGCGAGGCGCCGTTCTATACGCTGGGGCCGCTCACCACGGACATCGCGCCGGGCTATGACCACATCACATCCGGCATCGGCGCGGCGATGATCGGCTGGTTCGGCTGCGCCAGGCTCTGCTACGTGACGCCGAAGGAACATCTGGGCCTGCCGGACCGCGACGACGTGAAGGAAGGGGTGATCACCTACAAGATCGCTGCCCATGCTGCCGACCTTGCCAAGGGGCACCCGGGCGCACAGCTGCGCGACGACGCCCTTTCACGGGCGCGCTTCGAGTTCCGCTGGCTCGACCAGTTCAACCTGGCGCTCGACCCGGAGCGGGCGCGCGACTTCCACGACCAGACACTTCCAAAAGAGGCACACAAGGTGGCGCATTTCTGCTCCATGTGCGGGCCCAAATTCTGCTCGATGAAAATCAGTCAGGACGTGCGTGACTACGCGGC
>JBHJJF010000119.1:0-5846 GCA_050042885.1 Candidatus Phaeomarinibacter sp. | reverse complement strand
ACAAGGCTGGCCAGTACCAGTACCGCGACCGCAAGGTCCGCAAGCGGACGTTCCGCTCGCTTTGGATTCAGCGCATCAATGCCGCCACGCGAGCGCATGGCAAGCCCTATGGCCGATTTATCAACGGTCTCAGTGTCGCTGGCATCGATGTGGACCGGAAAGTGCTTTCCGATCTGGCGATCCGCGAACCTGAGGCCTTCAAGGCTCTGGTCGATCAGGCGGCCGCCGCGCTGAAGTAGCCCTAACAGGCTCACGCACGAAGACGAACATCGCCGTTTTTGCCCGCGCGGGCGCTGCCGGTTCTCACCAGAACCGCGCCAGCTGCCTTGCGCGTGGCAACGGCGATTTTTTTATGCAACAAGGCCTCAATTGATTGGGCCGGCCAGTGGGGCCAAAAGTGAGACCAGATGAGCGACCTTCAGACTGAAGCGAAAACCCTCGAAGACCAGTTCACCTCCGCCATTGCGGATGCGGAAAGCCTTGATGCCCTCGAGCAGGTGCGCGTGGCCGCCCTTGGCAAAAAGGGCCGCGTGTCAGACCTGATGAAGGGTCTGGGCAAGATGAGCCCGGAAGAGCGCAAGGAAGCAGGGCCGCTGCTCAACGGCCTCAAGACGCGCATTGCCGATGCCATTGCTGAGCGCCAAGCCAGCCTGCATGACGCCGCCCTTGCGGTTCAGCTTGAGCAGGATCGTGTTGACGTCACCCTTCCCGTTGCGCAAGCGAGCGCTGAAGCGGGCCGCATTCACCCCAACTCCCAGGTGATGGACGAGATCGTCGCAATCTTCGCGGACATGGGGTTCGACGTGAAGGAAGGTCCGGACATCGAAACGGACGAATACAACTTCACGGCACTCAACATTCCGCCGGAGCACCCCGCCCGGCAGATGCACGACACCTTCTACTTCCATGAGCAGGACGACGGCTCACGGCTGCTGCTGCGCACCCATACGAGCCCAGTGCAGGTGCGCACCATGCGCACTGAAAAGCCGCCACATCGTTTCATTGCCCCGGGGCGGACTTTCCGTTGCGACTCGGACCAGACCCACACGCCGATGTTCCATCAGGTCGAGGGCATGGTCATTGATGAGACGACCCATATGGGTCATCTGCGCTGGACGCTGGAAGAATTCGCCCGCGCCTATTTCGAAGTCGACAGTGTCGAGATGCGCTTTCGACCGAGCTACTTCCCGTTCACGGAACCCTCCATGGAAGTGGACATTCGCTGCGACCGCTCCGGCAAGGACATCAAGATCGGCCAGGGCGACGACTGGATGGAAATCCTGGGCTGCGGCATGGTCAATCCGAATGTTCTCTCAGCATCCGGGCTCGACCCGGAGGTCTATCAGGGCTTTGCGTTCGGCATCGGGATTGACCGTCTCGCCATGCTGAAATACGGCGCGCCTGATCTGCGGGCGTTCTTTGACGGCGACCTACGCTGGCTCAAGCATTACGGGTTCTCGGCGCTGGATGTGCCCTCTTTGTACGGAGGGTTGAGCCGATGAAGTTCTCCCTCTCCTGGCTCAAGGATCATCTTGAGACAACAGCCACGCTCGACGACCTGTCAGACGCCCTCACCATGCTGGGTCTCGAAGTGGAAGAAATCCACGACCCGGCCAAGGCGCTGGGCGCGTTCACCGTCGCCAAGATCATAAGCACAGATCAGCATCCCAATGCGGACAAGCTGAAGCTCTGCAAGGTCGCCACGGCCAAGGGCGAGATGCAGGTTGTCTGCGGCGCGCCCAATGCGCGCGAAGGGCTGACCGGCATCTTCGCCCCTGAAGGCGCCTACGTCCCCGGCATCGACATGACGTTGAAACCGACGGAAATTCGCGGCGTACAGTCCAACGGCATGATGTGTTCGGAGCGTGAGCTTGAACTGTCGGACGAACACAACGGCATTATCGATCTTGAAGGCGACTTCGAGGTCGGCATGGCGGCGGCGGAAGCACTGGGCGTCAACGACCCGGTGATTGAGATTGCCATCACCCCGAACCGCCCGGACTGCACCGGCGTGCGCGGCATTGCGCGCGACCTCGCCGCCATGGGCGTTGGAACGCTCAAGGCGGAAATAATCGAGGCCGTGCCCGGCTCGTTTGAGAGCCCGACAAAGGTCGATCTCAAGTTCGACGGCGACCCGGCATGTCATTTGTTCCTTGGACGGATGATCCAGGGCGTGAAGAACGGCCCATCGCCCGACTGGCTGCAGAAGAAGCTGCGCGCCATCGGGCTTCGTCCGATCAACGCCCTGGTGGACATCACCAACTACATGTCGTTCGACCGGGCACGTCCGCTGCACGTCTTCGACGCTGACAAACTCACAGGCACCGTTCATGCCCGCATGGGCCGGAGCGGTGAAAAGTTCCTCGCGCTGGACGGGAAGGACTATGAAACCGACGAAAGCATGTGCGTCATCGCGGATGACTCGGGCATGCTCGGCCTCGGCGGCGTCATGGGCGGTGAAGCAACCGGCTGCACTGAAGACACGGTCAATGTCTTCGTCGAGTGTGCGCTGTTCGACCCCATCATCATTGCCACCGCAGGCCGCAAGACCGGCATCACGTCTGACGCCCGGTTCCGGTTCGAGCGAGGGGTGGACCCCGAGTTTGCCCATGACGGCATGGAAATGGCGACGCGGCTCATTCTTGATATGTGCGGCGGCGAGGCCAGCTCCGTGGAAAGCGCCGGCAGTCTTCCTGAATGGCAGCGCCAGATTGCGTTCGACACGGCGCGGGTGCGCAAGCTCACCGGACTTGATCTCGCAGACGATCGCATCTTCTCCATTCTGGATGCGCTTGGCTTTGAGAGCGATCGCTCGTCCAATCTCGCTCAGGTGACGCCCCCGTCGTGGCGTCCGGATGTACACGGCTCCGCTGATTTGGTGGAGGAAGCCGTGCGCGTACACGGTATCAATGAAGTGAAGCCGACACCGCTGCCGCGCCTTCATGCGGTTGCCAAGCCGATCCTCACGCCGATGCAGGGCCGGGTCCGTCAGGCCCGTCGGGGTCTTGCCGCGCGCGGACTGTCGGAGGCGGTGACATGGGCTTTCTGCTCCAAGCAACAGGCAGAGCTGTTCGGCGGCGGCCAGAAGGCACTTGAGCTGGCCAATCCGATTTCGTCAGAGCTCTCAGACATGCGGCCCAGCATTCTGGCAACACTTGCTGCCGCCGCTCAGCGTAATATCGACCGGGGCATGCGCGACGTGGCGCTGTTCGAGGTTGGTGCCCACTACGCAGACGAAACGCCCGACGGCCAGAGCACGTCGGCGGCTGGTCTGCGTGCGGGCAACACGACGCGTGACTGGCAGGGCGCGTTGGAACCTGACGTCTTCACCGCGAAGGAGGATGCCCTGGCAGCGCTCGCGGCAGCAGGCGGCCCCGCGGCCAATGCTCAGGTCTCCGCCGGGGCCGCAGACTGGTACCACCCGGGCCGTTCCGGCCTGCTGACGCTTGGGCCCAAAGTTGTACTGGCGCAGTTCGGGGAATTACACCCCCGCGTTGTGGATGCCATGGGGCTCTCAGGCCGCGTTGCTGCTTTCGAGGTCTATCTGGATGCCATCCCGGCGCCGCGTAAGAAGGCGACCCGCTCCAAGCCTCCGCTTGATGCTGCGGACCTTATGCCCGTGCGCCGCGACTTCGCATTCGTGGTCACCAAGGATGTAGCGGGCGAGGCTTTGCTGAAGGCCGCGAAGGCAGCCGACAAGAAGCTCATCACCGATGCACGGATCTTCGATATCTATGAAGGGCCGGGCATTGAGGTGGACAGCAAATCCGTCGCCATTGAAGTCACCCTGCAGCCCACAGGCAAGACAATGACGGACAAGGATATTGATGCCGTGTCCGAGAAAGTCGTCGCTTCCGTGCACAAGGCGACGGGGGGCACGTTGCGAGGGTAATGTGTCGCATTGGCTGCCGGTGATTCGCCGGCAGCACCTGATGCGGGAAGACGCCCATGACTGCCCGGCATGACGATGACGACCCTCCTTATGAACAGGGAGCTGCGAACGCCCGCGCCTGGTTTGACCGCCAGCTCCTGCTGGACTCCTGGGACGGACGCGGCCTGTCTCCCGTCAACTGGGTTGTCCTGACACTGATCATTCTCAGCGTGGTTCTGTTCACTGTCGAGACCATCGAAGGGCTGTCGCCCCAGACAGCCCGCATCCTGGATTTGGCGAACGATGCCATTTTGATCCTGTTTGCCATGGAGTTCTGTTTGCGGCTGTGGTGCGCCGGCGAGACGCGGGGCGTCACCGGCCTGGGAAACCGGACCCGCTATGCAGGTCGTTTCTGGCTTTCAATGGATTTTCTGGCCTTCGGGCCTGAGCTGATGATGCTCTTTGTTACCGGTTTCATCGGGGCGGATCTCGCCTGGCTGCGAGCCTTCCGCCTGGCCCGGCTGTTCAAACTGGCGAAGTATTTTGAGCCGGCCCGCGTCGTCATTCGTGTGTTGCGCTCCACATGGCGGCAACTTCTGGTGGCCGCGGTCATCGCGTCGCTGGTGATCTATTCCGCCGCAGTTGTCATGTATCTGTTTGAGCGTGACACCATGCCGGAGGCGTTCGGCTCCATTCCCAAAGCCATGTGGTGGAGCGTCGTCACCCTGTCCACGGTGGGCTATGGCGATGTGGTGCCGGCAACCCTTGGCGGGCGATTTGCAGCGGGTCTCCTCATCCTGGGTGCCATCGGTCTTGTCAGCCTTCCATCGGGCATTCTGGCCGGCGCCTTTCAGGATGAATTGCGCCAGCGCCGCGAGCGCGAACAGGCCGAGGCAGAAGAAGAAACACGGCCCAGACCCAGCATGTGAATGTAGGACCCCGATGGGGCGGCAATTCCGCTAGGCGCAAGGGTTTGCGGGTGCTATATGCCGCCTCAATGACTGATCTTTCCAAAATTCGCAACTTCTCCATCGTGGCCCATATCGACCACGGCAAATCCACCCTCGCGGACCGCCTGATCCAGAAAACAGGCGGCCTTGCCGAGCGTGAGATGAAGGAGCAGGTGCTCGACTCGATGGATATCGAGCGCGAACGCGGCATCACCGTAAAGGCGCAAACCGTCCGCCTCGACTACACGGCGGCCGACGGCGAGACCTATGTGCTCAACCTGATCGACACGCCAGGCCATGTGGATTTTGCCTATGAAGTGAACCGGTCGCTTGCGGCCTGCGAAGGCTCGCTGCTCGTTGTCGATGCAAGCCAGGGCGTGGAAGCGCAGACACTTGCCAATGTCTATCAGGCCATTGAGGTCGACCACGAGATCGTGCCGGTCCTCAACAAGATCGACCTGCCCGCTGCTGAACCCGATCGCGTCAAACAGCAGATCGAAGATGTGATCGGGCTGGATGCGTCAGATGCCATCGAGATTTCAGCCAAGCCAGGCTTGGGCATTGAAGACGTTCTGGAAGGCATCGTCACCCGCCTGCCCTCTCCGGAAGGTGATCCGTCGGCGCCGCTGAAGGCCATGCTGGTGGACAGCTGGTATGACGCCTATCTCGGCGTGGTAGTGCTGGTGCGTGTCATTGATGGCGAGCTCAAGAAGGGCCAACGCATCCGCATGATGGCGGCGGACGCTGTCTACGGCGTTGATGAAGTAGGCGTGTTCCGCCCCAAGCAGGAAAAGGTTGCAAGCCTCGGACCTGGCGAGATTGGTTACCTCACAGCCTCGATCAAACAGGTGGCGGATACATCGGTTGGTGACACCATCACCGAAGACAAGCGCCAGACGGCAGCGCCGCTGCCGGGCTTCAAACCGGCGCAGCCGGTCGTGTTATGTGGACAGATTCCCGGCGACGCAGCGCAGATTTAAGATCAGCGCGCGGCGCTGGGCAAACAGCGCCACAACGATGCCAGC
>JBHJJF010000118.1:0-3386 GCA_050042885.1 Candidatus Phaeomarinibacter sp. | reverse complement strand
AGCCGTTCAGTCCTGAACCCAGATACAAAAGGGCCGGTGCATCACGGCACCGGCCCTTTTTCTATCTAGTTGGTGGATTATCACTTTCCAAGCGCCCGACTGGGCGTCGGGCGGTCAGCCCGCCCCGCCGGAGCGCCGCGCGCGTGAGGCGCCTAATGCAGCCGGTCTTCTTCGCGCATCTGGCGGAATACGCTTTCAATCTTGGAAAGCTGCCGAGACACCGCCGTTTTGGGTTCGGTTTCCGATGCATCCCCATGCATCATCTTATCCAGCCGATCGACCCGCGCATAGATGCGGCGGGACCGGGAAATCATGTCTGCGAGCGAGTGCGGCAGCTCATCAGCGCCTTCAATAGGCGTTGCATAGCAAAGCTCCTTGGCGCCGAGGCGCTACCGCTGCGTCCGCGCTTCCGTCACCGTCATCTCATCGCGTGCCACAGCTCGCTGCACCAGCAGCCAGGATGCCACCTGCATCAGCCGCGTCGTCAGGCGCATGCTTTCAGCCGCATAAGCCAGCGCCCCCTTGCGTGACAGAGTCTTGGCGTGCTCACGCCCTTCCCCGTCAAGATAGGCTGCCACTTCCTCGACCATGCTCATGCCGTCTTTGAACATCTGCTCAAACTGCGCTGTCTCAGCGAAGTTGCGCACGCTGCCCACCAGGCTCACGTCGTTAAGAGTACCGTCTACCGTGCCCATCAAAAGCCCCACTGTTCCGTTCTAGACCCGTTTCGGCACAGTTCAGCGTGTGCTGCGTGCCATTCAGTCAGGGATTTACAAGATCGGTGCCAGCCCGCCCCAACAGGGCCAGCAATGGGAAAATCCTACGCCAGCGGGCAGGATTCCGCAAAACCACTGGATTCTGGACAAAAAAAGAGCCGCGTTTGAGCGCGGCTCTTGAAGTTCAACAGGGAGGCGTCAAATGGGTATGGCGGCAGCCATCCCAAAACCCGGGCAAACCGGATTACGCATCCTCACCGTACGAATCAGGTGCTAATAAATGGTTAACAGCCGTTAACGCTGTTTCGCTGCCCCGGTGCCGTGCAGGTGCCAAAACGGGCCACCGGCGCTTATTGACCCGTCAGCTGTTCCCGAACACAGCCTCAGCGGCTGACTTGCTGTCCTGCTTGGACGCAATCACGTCCTTCACACGCACAATCTCCGCCTCAAGTGCCTCAACACGGGCCTCAAGTTCACCGACGGAGAGATCTTCAATCTCCGCCTTGGTCAGGCTCAAAATGGGAGGCGGCGGAAGCTCTTCATCCTGCATGCTTGTTTCCTCGTGGCTGACACTTAGGGCTTTGATCCGGACAGCCCTGATCCCGACAGCCTTGATCCTCGGGACCGGAGTTGCCAGTTTCCAACTCAGCGATTTTGTGCCCGTCCCCCCAACAAGACAAGGCTTCAGCCAATGACCGGAACCCCCGCCACCATGCAGGCCATCGAAATCACCGAATTCGGCGGGCCTGACGTGCTCAAAATCACCGAACGCCCGACACCGGAAGCAGCCCATGGCGAGGTTCTGATCAAGGTTTCCGCCGCAGGCGTCAACAGGGGCGACTGTGTTCAGCGTATGGGCTTCTACCCGGACCCAACCGGTTCATCCGATCTTCCGGGGCTGGAAGTATCCGGCACCATCGCCGCCGTCGGTCCAGGCGTCACTCTTTGGAAAGAGGGTGATGAGGTCTGCGCGCTGCTGGCCGGCGGCGGGTACGCGGAGTACGCAGTGATCCATGAAGGCAGCGTGCTGCCCAAGCCGGAGGGCGTATCGCTGGTGGATGCAGCCGCCCTGCCTGAAACAATCATGACCGTATGGACCAATGTCTTTGAGGACGGACAGTTGCGACCGGGTGAGACGCTACTCATCCATGGCGGATCGTCCGGTATTGGCACCACCGCCATCCAGATTGCGTCAACGCTCGGCGTCAAAGTCATCGCAACAGCCGGCAGCGCTGAAAAGTGCAAAGCCTGCGAAGACTTGGGTGCCACGAGAGCCATCAACTACAAGGACGAAGACTTTGTAGCTGTGGTTCAGGAAGTGACCGACGGCAAGGGAGCCGACGTCATTCTTGATATGGTCGGCGGTGACTATGTGGGCCGCAACATCGCGGCTGCCGCCAAGCAGGGCCGCATCGTGAACATCGCGTATATGTCGAGCTCAAAGGTCGAGGTGGGTCTCTTGCCGCTGCTGCTAAAGCGGCTGACCTTGCGCGGCTCCACCCTGAGGGCGCGCGACATCGCGGAAAAAGCACGCCTGGCCTCCGAAGTGCGCCTGCACGTCTGGCCGCTTATTGCGGCGGGCCGCGTCAAGGCTGTTGTCGCCGGCACATTTCCATTGGCCGAGGCCGAAAAAGCCCATGAACGCATGGAGTCTTCCGGCCATGTGGGCAAAATTCTGCTGACCACCTGAATGGCAGCCTGAAAACAGTCTTTCATCTGTGCCGATCTGGGCCTATAAGAGCGCTAATCCCTTCAACCAATTGGATGAACAGGGGCCGTATCAAAAGGATACGGCGCGTTACGGCCTATTGCTGTTTCGCACATGACCCCGCTCATCCGCGCGCAAGCGAAGGATACAACGACATGACCACGCCACTTATGCCCAAAGCCCCCGCCGTCTGGCTCGTGGACACTACAGCCCTCACCTTTGACCAGATCGCAGCCTTTTGCGGCCTGCATTCGCTTGAAGTGAAAGGCATCGCCGATGGCGACGTTGCCATGGGCATCAAGGGTCAGGACCCGGTCACGGCAGGCGAGATCACGCGCGAAGAAATCAAGCGTGGCGAAGAAGATGCGTCTTACGTACTGCAGATTTCCAAATCCAAGCATGATCTCCCCGAGCCCAAAAAGGGTCGCAAGGGTCCGCGCTACACGCCGCTGTCACGCCGTCAGGAACGCCCGGACGCCATTGCCTGGCTCGTGCGCTATCACCCGGAACTAACCGACGGACAGATTGGTAAGCTGGTCGGCACGACCACGCCGACCATTCAGTCGATCCGTGATCGCTCCCACTGGAACATGTCCAACATCAACCCGGTTGACCCGGTAACGCTTGGCCTGTCCACCCAGATTGAACTCGATGCGGCCGTGCAAAAGGCAGGTCGGCGTCTTGAGCGCGAAGCCAAGAAGGCAGGCAAGTCGGTGGAAGACATGGGCAAGCTTGCACCTGCAACACAGGCTCTCGCAGATGCCGCAGCTGGCATTGCAACAGAAGGCGAAGGCGACTTCGGACAGGTTCTTGACCCCAACGCGGTGCCCGCAAGCGAAGACGCGCGTGACGGCGAGCGCCCGGATGTCGATTCCGTGTTCTCAAGCCTCGGCGGCAGTTCGGTTGCTCAGGAAGAAGAAGACGACACACCGCAGGCCTAGGCAGCGGTACGACTTACGGAC
>JBHJJF010000117.1:0-3383 GCA_050042885.1 Candidatus Phaeomarinibacter sp. | reverse complement strand
GCCGCGACTGTGTTAAGGGCATCATTGAGCCTATCTAAGAAACCATCCCACAGGATCGGCTCAACCATTCGGTTCGTTACTGCAGTCCAGTTGTGTTCCTCAGCTACTTCCAAAACGTCGACCCAAGACTGCAAAAGGTTCTCCGCTTCTTCCAGCTTGCGGACGGAAAAGTCGATGGGCTCCTTATAATGAGTCATCAGCATGGCAAGGCGCAGCACTTCGCCCGGCCATTTTCGGCCGCCGAAATTCTCCGTCTCCAGAAGCTCGTGGATGGTGAAGAAGTTGCCCTCCGACTTGGACATCTTCCGGCCCTCGACCTGCACAAAGCCATAGTGAACCCAATAATTCGACATGGTCTTCGTGTCGTTGGCGCAGCACGACTGGGCGATCTCGTTTTCATGATGCGGGAAAATGAGGTCCAGCCCACCGCCATGAATATCAAAGACCTTGCCGAGATGGTGCTCGCTCATGACGGAGCACTCGATGTGCCAGCCCGGACGCCCGCGCCCCCAGGGGCTGTCCCAGCCCGGCTCTTCCGGTGAGGACAGTTTCCAGAGCACAAAGTCTCCCGGGTTCTTCTTATGGCTGTCCACCGCGATCCGGGCACCCGCGATCTGCTCATCCAGCTTGCGTTTGGACAGACCGCCGTAATCCGGCATTGAGACAGTGTCGAACAGCACTTCGCCGCCATCCGTGGTCTCAGCAACGTAGGCATGGCCCTTGTCGATTAGCAGTTCGATCATCTTGACCATGCCATCGATGTGTTCGGTTGCCCGCGGCTGGACCGTCGGCTCCATGCAGCCAAGGGATGCCACATCCTTTTGGTATTGATCCGCCGTCTTCTTGGTGACCTTGGCAATCGCCTCATTAAGCGGCATATCCGGATAATCGCGCAGCGCACGTGCGTTGATCTTGTCGTCAACGTCCGTGATGTTGCGGGCGTAGGTCACGTGCTCAGCGCCGTAGAGATGGCGCAGCAGCCGGTAAAATACGTCAAAGACAATCGCCGGACGCGCGTTGCCGATATGGGCAAAGTCGTAGACGGTCGGTCCGCAGACATAGAGCCGCACGTTGCTATCATCGATCGCGCAGAAATCTTCCTTCTGGCGGGTCAATGTGTTGGTGAGCTTCAAGCCCTTGAAGGTGCCGGATTTCGCTGGGTCAGCGGCGCTCATGTCAAACGGTCTCCTGGCCGGCTGGCCGGGCGGTCCGTCTACAAGGAAATTTGCCAAGAGGGAACGGCCACAGCCAGCGGTGTCGCTAGCTGCAAATAATGGTGGTGATAATGATGTTCCGTGTGGCCGTCATCATGGCAAGCGTTATGGACCGGTTTCATCAGAGCGGTCAAGATCACTTTTTCATGCAAACAGCCCATCCTTAAGGTTCTGGCGTTGGCGCACCGGCCGGGAACCTTTAATCTGACGTTGCGGGAATCAAGGAGGGCTTTCCGATGCACAGGACAGATCATGCGCGCCGGTACATACGACACGCGGCACTAACCACGTTGGTAACAGCGGTGATCGCGGTACAGCCCTTGGCAGGGTTTGCCCAATCGGCTCCAGCCCCAACCTCAAAGCCCCAGCGAGCTGCGGAAAACGTGGAAGTCCCGGCGCCCGTCTTCCTGGAACCGGAAACGCCGATCGCCAAGGCGTTGCAAGCGGCGATGTCACCGGACGTCACGGAAAAGGCTGTCCTGTTTTACGGGCAACGGGCTTTCGCCCCGATCTGGTTTTCTGCCGACGGCATGAGCGAAAACGCCCATTTGGCCGTCGCGGCTATGGCGGCAGCCAATGAGCACGCGCTCAATCCGGAAAATTATGGCCCGCTTGGTCTGGTGGATATGGCCTCCTCGGCGCAGACTGCAGACGACTGGGCTCAGTTCGAGCTGGAACTGACCAAGCAATATCTGCGCTATGCTACGCACCTCTCCTCCGGCCGCGTTCAACCCAACAAGGTCAACAAGGCGCTGAACCTCTTTCCGGACCGTCCGGACCCAACCATGCTGCTTGAGCAAGCTGTTGCGGCGATTGACTTTAGTGCGTTCCTGGAAGGTCTTGCGCCCCGCTCGGACAACTATGCGCGCTTGAAACGGCGGCTTGCTCAATATCGCGAGAAAGCAGGCAACGGCCACTTCACCACGGTTCCGGATGGCGATGTGCTCAAGCCAGGCATGAGCGATCCACGTGTTGCCGCGCTCCGGCAGCGGCTGATTGAAGAGGACATTCCCGGAGCAGCCGAACACAGCGGCAATGTCTATGACGGTGTTCTCATTGAAGCCGTCACAACCTTCCAGGATCACCACGGCCTGGCCAACGATGGCGTCATCGGCAAGGAAACCCTCGCCCGCTTGAATATTCCCTTGGAAGAAAAACTGGTCCAGATGGAGCTCAACATGGAGCGCCGGCGCTGGATGCGGGACGATCTCGGCAGCTTTTATGTGTTCGTTAACCTGGCCGACCAGGAACTGAAAGTGGTGAAGGAAGGCAAGACCATCCACACCGCGCCGGTGGTGGTTGGTAAGCCTTACCACGCCACACCGGTGTTTTCCGATACGCTCGACTACGTGGAGATCAATCCTTTTTGGAACGTCCCCTATTCCATCGCCACGTCGGAGTATCTGCCGAAGCTAAAGCAAAACCCATCTGCCCTTTCGAGCAAAAATATCCGTGTGTTCCGGGACGGGACAGAAATCGCCCCGACCCAGGTTGCCTGGAACAGCTATGCGCGCGGCAATTTTCCGTTCCGGCTGCGTCAGGATCCTGGAAACAGCAATGCGCTTGGCCGGATCAAGTTCATGTTTCCGAACGAGTTCAACATCTACATTCACGACACGCCATCTAAATCCCTGTTCGCCCGCGCTGAGCGGGCCTTCAGCCATGGCTGCATCCGGGTATCAGAGCCCTTTGCACTCGCTGATGTCCTGCTGGCCCACAAGAATGCGGATGAAGGGCATTGGGAGAAAATCCGGGATTCAGAAAAGCGGACCGTCGTCAAACCCAGCGTGCCGATCGAAGTACACCTCACCTATCTGACCGCATGGATGAACAAAGACGGTTCGACTCACTTCAGGAAAGACATTTATGGCCGGGACGAGAAGCTTCTTGACGCGCTCAGGACAGCCATGACAGAAAATCTATAAAGTCTTTCTTTTTATTATCAACGACTTGAATGAAGTTCATAAACCTGAACGGAAGCTGAATACGCCACTCAGCATGGGTTCAAGGCACAAAACATATTCTCCGGATCAACAACACAGCGTTGCCTTCTGGAGAAAGAAAATGTTGAACCGCCTTTTTGTGATCATCTTCCTGGCTATTGTCCTCGGCGGTCCGTTCATCGCGCTCTTGGCGATTACGGACGGAACCAAGGCATTCGGCAATGAA
>JBHJJF010000116.1:0-16606 GCA_050042885.1 Candidatus Phaeomarinibacter sp. | reverse complement strand
GGTCGGTTTGTTGCGCTGCCATCATGTCGGGCTTAGGCGCTGCCGGCTTCGATGTCGGTCAGGTCACGAGCCTATTCCGGCAGCATGATGGGGATGACGTCGCGAATGGGATAGGAGAGGCGCGCAGCCTTGCTCAACAGCTCCTGAATGGACTTGTCATAGGACAGTGTTTCGCGGGTTACCGGGCAGACCAGAATCTCCAGCAGCTTGGGGTCCACTTCACCTGCAGCTGCATGGAGCGTGCTGTCCGAGGCTGGTGTCGTGTCATCAGTCATGGTGGTTCGGTCCTACTGAAGCGTTGCGTCGTCGTCGGCTTGTGTTTGTGCCAGTGCCATCTCCGCCAGCGCAATCAAAATCTGGTTTCGTTGCTCAAGGCTGTCTGCTTCCAGCATGGCTTGCTTTTCCTGCGGGCCGAACGGCGAAATCATCGACAGGGAATTGACCAGCGCCTCGTTGGACGACTGTTCAATGGCATCCCAGTCTGCCTGCAGGCTGTTGGCGTCGAGGTAGCGGCGGACAACGTCGAGAAGTTCTGTGCGGCTGACATCCAACTCACCACTTCCGGCTTCAAGGTCGTTGGCGAAGGGGCTGTAGTCAGCTTTCACCTGCCGGAACGGTGTCATGGCGTCCAGTTCCTGCGTGACCCTGAAACGACAGATGCCGGTCAGGGTCATCAGGATGCGCCCGTCGTCCGTTTCGTTGAACCCGGTAATGCGCCCGGCACAGACGACATCATGAATGGCAGGGCTGGCGCTTGCATCTGCGGCGCCGACGGTATGCGGCTGGATCATGCCGATGAGCCTGTCGCCGGACCGCAGAGCCGCATCCACCATGGATACATAGCGCGGCTCAAAAATGTTGAGCGGCAACACGCCGCGCGGCAGCAGCAAGGCGCCGGACAGGGGGAAGATCGGCAGGGTGCCCGGCAGATCGTTTGTCGATGTGTAGCGTTCGGTCATGCGACCTTTCCAGCTTGCGCCTTAGTGTGGGCGCTTCAAGAGAAAAGAACTGAAGAGAGCTTGCGGCGTCCGGCCTGGGTCGCCTCGTCCATCTGGCCCCAGGCCTCAAAGAACTGGAGAAGTTGGGAACGGGCGGCTTCATCGTTCCAGGCACGGTCCCGCCGGATGCTTTCCACCAGATGGTCAGTCGCAGCCTCGCGGTCGCCTCCGGCATTGAGCGCGATGGCGAGCTCAATACGTGCTTCATGGTCCGCCGGGTTTGCATCAACCTTGGCCAGCAGGGGCGCGAGATCGCCATCTGCTTCCTGAGGGCCGGACTTGGCAATTTCCAGCGCCGCGATGGCGCCTTTGATGTCCGGCTCGTCTGCCAGCTTGCCTTCTGCAAGACCAAGAACTTCTGTGGCGCGTTCCAGATCGTTCGACTCGATGTAGCAGCGCGCGAGGCCGGCAATGGCCTTGGGGTTTTCGCGATCTTCCTGCAGAACGGCGGCAAAGGCCTGAGCGGCCGCACCGATGTCGCCTGCTTCAATGGCCGCCGCACCTGCTTCAAGCATCTGCTCCGCCTGGGTCGGCGCCAGCTCGCCGCCCAGGAGCGTTTCCACGAAGCGCTTGATCTGACTTTCCGGCAACGCGCCCATGAAGCCATCGACCGGCTGGCCGTTCTTGAATGCGAAGACGGCGGGAATGGATTGTACGCGAAGTTGCTGGGCTACCTCGGGGTGCTCATCAATGTTCATCTTGACGAGCCGCACGGCGCCTTGCGCCTGCTGCACGACCTTTTCCAGCATCGGCGTCAGTTGCTTGCAGGGCCCGCACCAGGGCGCCCAGAAATCCACAATGACCGGCGCCTGCTGGCTGGCGTCGAGCACGTCCACGGCAAATGTTTGTGTCGTTGCGTCCTTGATCAGGTCGCTGGCGCCTGGTTGCGCGACGCTTTCGGGGGTGCCGGAGGCGCTGTGAATATCACTCATCAAATAACTCCTGCCGGTTTGCTCCGTCCGCCCATCCGCAGGGGACACAGAGACCAGCGTTCTAGCGATGTCTAAACCCCGCCCGTCGGCCTCAATATGGGTCGAAACAGGCGTTTGCCCACCTTAGCATGGTGTCGACAGCCTTGTGCCACACAGTCTTCGGTGGGGGATGGTGGATAACAGGTGATGGTTTAGCGGCTTGGGTACAAGGTCAGCAAGCGGGGCTCAAAACCGGCAGGTTCCGGCGCCTTAACCCCCCTCTTGCAATCATGCACGTCATGCGCAATAACACCGCTCCCTTGGGGTGGATTTTCAATCCATCCGGGCCGATTTGCAGCTTTCTGCCCGGCACACGTCAGAGCGGGCGTAGCTCAGGGGTAGAGCACAACCTTGCCAAGGTTGGGGTCGTGAGTTCGAATCTCATCGCCCGCTCCAATTTTCCGACATCAGAGGCGCTGTGTTTTTGCGGGCATGTCCGTGCCCTGCGATCGTTTGGGGATCATGCGCAAAAACCGCCGAAGTTGGCTCGATTGCTCGTGGGCTACATCGGGCGTCTTGGCTCGTCGATGCTTCTTAGTTCAGTGCGCTCGATCAGCGACAGCAAGGCGTCACGGATTTCCTCGTGAACAGGCTGAGGATCGACATGCACGCAATGTGTTGCTTTTTCGATGTGGACGAGCTCGCATGTTGTCATCACCTCAGTGCAAATGTTCTGTGCAATCTCGGTTTGGACATAGATCTCGTCACCTGCCGTAATGAGGGTGACCGGAAAGTCGAGTTCGGGCAGCGTTGTGCTCTCGGCTATCTCGTCAGCGGAAACAAACAGGCCATGTAGATATTCGTTTGTTGAGCCACCGACCCTTAAATCAGGGCGTGTGCGGTACAAGGCTTCATTCTTGAACATGCGGCTTTCTTCACGCCCGCAAAGATCTTCCGGTTCGCTATCGCGTTCTCCGGGATACCAGGGCCCTTCGCCCATCACGTATTCTGAGCCATTTCCGTTGCTGCCCTGGCGGCTCGTCTCCCACCGCATGAACCATAGCGGCGGACGGTTGTGGGTGTGGGGCAGGATTGCCGGGACCAAAGGGAAGAGGCCGTCGATAAAACTCAGTCCCTGATCGTGGGCCGCGCGTATGACAGCATGCCCACCCATGCTTTCTCCAACTACGATAAATGGACCTGTACTTTTACGCGTCTTGTTGATGTGAGCAGCGACTTCAGACACCGACTGACCGTAATATGACCAGTCGCCGGTGTATGTCTTTTGCACATCATCCTCTCGCCGGATTGAACCACCCTGGCCCGGCAAATCCATGGCTGTGACTTCAAAGCCCATTTCATACCAGTCGCTCATGAACTCGGAGACAAGTTCTTGGCTGGAGGTATAGCTTGGAACAAAGAGCAATGGCGCGCTCGGGCCTTCGGTAACAGCCCGCCCCACGCGCACGTGGGCGCCATCAGACATATCGAAGCGCTCAAAGGCCCAACCCTCGGGAAGCGGCACGTCGTACTCATTGAGATAGGCTTGCGCCTCCGCCACTTCCTGCGGGGTAAGCTCGCGGACAAGCTCGTCATAGTCGGGAGGATTCCAGCATCCTACGAGAAGCAACAAAGCTGAGATTGGAAGATGTTTCAGCATGAGAAGTCTTTCGAAAGATTCAATAGGCCAACAGCCTTAGGCTTCGTCTTGAAACCGTTCTTTCACCTTGAGTTTGTCAATCTTGCCCGAACCGAGCCGAGGCAATGGATCTCCAACAACATGTATGCTGCTTGGTTGTTTGAAGGCCGCCAGGCGACGGGAAAGAAACGCTCTGTGCTCGTCGGCGTCAAAGCTGTTTGGTATGCGAACATAAATCACTGCACTAACAGCCTCGCCAAGCCGGTCGTCTGGTACACCGAACACGCACGCCTCTAAAACTTCCACATCAGCCTGCATCGCTGCTTCAACTTCCTGGCAGGCGACATTCTCCCCGCCACGCAAGATCATGTCCTTCTTGCGATCAACAATCGTAAGGTAGCTCTCCTCGAGAAACCCAAGATCACCAGTTTTGAACCAGCCATCTTCCGTGAAAGCCCTGGCAGTATCTTCGGGCCGGTTCCAATAACCGCGTGCGATGGACACCGCCCGCACGGCGATTTCACCAACCTCTCCGTCTGGAAGCGGCGAGCCGGTTTCATCGAAGATAGCAAGTTCTGCCAACGGCTTGGGTGAGCGCCCCGTTGACGCTGGCCGTGCTTTGTAGCCGTCCCGGTTGTTGATGGCGCCTGTGCCATTTGTTTCGGTCAGTCCGTAGGCCATGCCAGGACGGATGTTGGGAAACTGATCAAAGAGACGCGCAACGTGAGTCGCAGGCCGTGCTGCGCCACCAGCATTAATCTCGGTCAGAGATGAAAGATCGTATTGCCCACGATTTGGATGTTCGGTGAGCTCGCGGCTCATGGTCGGTACGCCCATGAACGTTGTGACGCGTTCTTTTTCGATCAGCTTCAACGCTTCTTCCGCGTCCCACTTGTCAAGCAAGACGATCTTGCGCCCGACCAATACCGAAATCATAAAAATGCTATGGCAGCCGGTTACGTGAAAGAGCGGGACGGATAGAAGGGTCGCGGCTTGTTCCGTAGATGGCTCTTTTCCTGTGACAGTTGTCTCCACGGCTTGTTGCGCAAGTCCATATGCGGCGAAGTTGAACATGGCGGTCGTCAACGCACCGTGAGTAGATACAGCGCCTTTAGGGTAACTTGTTGAGCCGGAGGTATAGAAAATTGTCGCGTCATCTTCGGGCTCGACATCGACATGCTGGGGGGTTGCGCCATCTTTCAACAAACTCGCATATGTTGTCGCGTTAGGGCCCTCTGGTTCGCCGCGTACAACGATCTGATTGACGGTTGCATTGACACTGTTGAGCCGCTGGTGGCGTTCGGCGTCGACTAAGGCGAGTGCTGCCCCTGCATCTTCAATCGCGTCTAGGATTTCCTGGCCTTGCCACCATGCATTCAGGGGTACGGCGACCCCGCCTGCAAGAACGGTCCCGATGAAGCTGAAAATCCACTCAGGATAATTGCGCATTGCTATGACGACACGGTCGCCCTTGTGAATGCCTTGCTTTTGCAGGGCCGCGGCAACCGCGTTGGCATGTGCCCATGTCTCACCGAATGTGTAGCGTTCGTCACGAAAGACTAGGAAGGGCTTCTCCGAATGCTGCAGCATGAACATGAAAAAACCGCCAAGGCTTGGCGGCGTGTTCTTAAACGCGAGTTGCTGCCCCCATGGCCGTTCGATCGGGTGAACCTCCAGCAACTGGCCTTCAGCGGTCAGTTGCTGCAGCGCTGCATCGTGTAAATCGTCGGTCTGAATGGTCATTGATCTCTCCCCTTTCAGGCAAGCAGCGTCTTCGTCAATGCGCGGCGCTGGTCTCTGATATCTGCTCTATTCGCCGCGCCATGCGGGCTTACGTTTTTCTGCATAGGCAGCCGCACCCTCTTGAGCGTCTTTCGACATGATGACAGGACCAATGAGTTGATTCTGGCGCGGATAGAGTTCGTCCAAGCTCCAGTCCTGTGATTGCAGCACGACTTGTTTGGAGACCTGTACGGCGAGCGGCGCATTCTTTGCGATTACATCGGCGAGCTTCATTGCCTCGTCGAGCGCAGGGCCAACTGTCAGCCGGTTAACTAGTCCAAGATCATAGGCACGTGTCGCCGTAACTGGTTCCCCTGTTAAGACGATCTCCATGGCTAGGCCGCGTGGAATACGGCGCGGCAAGTTCACGACCCCGCCGCCGCCGGCAATCAAGCCACGTTTCACTTCTGGCAAACCAAATGTTGCGCCCTTGGAAGCGACGATCATGTCGCAAGCAAGAGCCAGCTCGCAGCCGCCTGCCAAGGCGAAGCCATCGACCGCCGCAATGAGTGGTTTCTTCGGTGGGGTCTCGGTGATGCCCGCAAGACCACGCCCTTCTATCATTGGGGTCTCGCCTCGCAAGAAGGCCTTTAGGTCCATGCCAGAGGAGAATGACTGTTCGTTTCCAGCAAGAATACCGACGGTAAGCTCCGGGTCTTGGTCCAGGCGGTCAACAGCGGCCGCGACAGCGTGGGCCATGTCCTGGTTGATGGCGTTGCGCGCTTCGGGCCGATTGAGTGTGATGACAATGACCGAGCCGTTCTGGTCGATGAGAGCGGGCGCTGGCTTCATGCTTGCACCTGGGTCTTTTGGTTGCTGAGATTGGCTTGAGCCAGGTCAAAGATCGATTGGAGTTGGGCATCGGTGAAGCGTTCGGCGCCTGCCGCATAATTCTCCGAGGCAATTTGGTAGATGCTGGAGTTGAGCCGCGTCACGCCTGAGTTGTCGCGCTCGCCAATCTTCTTGGCCGGCACGCAAGCAATTATCGAGTTGGGTTCGAATATGGAGTTTTTGTCGACCATGGCGTGGCCGGCGACGATCGAGTTCTGGCCGATTTTTGCCCCGTCTAAAATGGTCGCGCCAATACCGATGAGGCAGCGATTGCCAATCGTGCAGCCGCGCAAGGCTACACGGGTTGTGATTGAGCAATCCTCGCCAATCAACGTCGGCGTGAAGTCACCGACACTGATCATTGCGAAGTCTTGAATGTTCGAACGCTGACCGACAACGATCTCATGGGCTTCTGCCCGCATCACAACATGAGCGAAAATGCTGGCCCCGGGTTTGATCGCGACTTTGCCATAGAGGAGTGCTGTTTCGTGAACATACGCAGGGTCTTCAAGGATCACGTCTTCGCCAATATGGCCCATACCATCTCCTCCGGTGCGCCAGAGGACGCCTGTGATTGGAACGGGTATTGAGCGGCAATTTGGTATAATGTAAAATTCTAATTGGTCATATATTTATAAATTCTGGGAATACCTAAGTTGATTGAATTGAAGGACGTCCAGACGGTCTCTCAAATCTCCAAGGCAGGGAGCATCCAGCTCGCGGCGTCTGAAATGGGACTGACGCAGCCCGCGCTCACCAAGCGGCTTCGGGCAATAGAGGACCGCTTGGGGGTCGAGATTTTCCAGCGTATGTCGCGCGGTGTTAAGTTGACGCGGTTGGGTGAGTTTTTCGCGATACAGGGTGCTGACCTGGTCAATCATGCCCAAGACATTGAAGCTGAGATCACCCGCCACAGGCTCGGCGAAGAAGGTTCGCTGCGGATTGGTGTTCGTCCCTGCATTCAGAGCAGCTTTTTCCGCAAGAGCCTGATTGCCTTCTCGGCAGAATATCCAGGCATACATCTGAAGGTCGACACGCGCGACGCGCACCTCATTTGCAACGCTATTCGAGCGGGGCAACTTGACTTTGCGATCATCACGACGGGCTATGACGATGAGACCGGGGCTGATCCGGTCCTACACCCTAGCCTCAAATTTGAGCCCCTGCTCTCTATGCCGGTTTCGATGGTGGTTCGAAAAGACCATCCGGTACTCTCTGCCAAAAAACCGTCCGAGGAGATTTTGCGACATCCCATCGCGTGCGAAACGCCGCCCGCGAGTCTTCATCGCAACATGACCAAGATTGCGCAAAAAAAAGGAATCCCATTCGATGGGCCGCGCATTCTTGTTGATGACTATGATTTCATTTTGCGCTTGGTCTCGCGCTCTAACTTCTGGACTACTGTTCTCTCAGAGAACGAAGAGGAACTGAGCCGACGAAAGCAGTTTGAGTTTTTGCGCGATGAGTCACTTATACCGCCTATGACGGTCGGCGTATGTGCACGCAAGAGTTGGACAATGCCTCGGACCGCCAAGACTCTGGTCGATACCCTAACCAGCAATGCCGAGGCGTACAGGATTTAGCAGGTTGCTCACTCAAGAGGGCGGGCAATTGCCTCGCGACTGTCGGACATCGATCTGTGCGAAACAGGCAGCCACTCGCCTCAAGGGCCGGTCGAGGGCCTTTGTCTTCCCGACAGACAACCTGCAATGTCTGTTTCCAAATGGTGGCGCTAACGCCAATCTCTGCGACACAATTTGCTCGGTTACAAGACGGTTACTTGTCTGATAAGGCGGCTTTTCGCAGGGGTTGAGATATGACGAACAACCCCGGCGATCTGTGGTTTGTACAAATCTTCTTCAATCCGGTGCGGGATGTTCGATCATTCCAACACCGCAATCCAAACCTTGCCAAGGTTGGGGTCGTGAGTTCGAATCTCATCGCCCGCTCCAGTTTTCCTGCCGTCCATCAGACCTACGTGGCTCTCTTATTCGCATGGCCCGGCGGACGGGGTGTATTGAGATAGGTGACAATCCAATGGATTGCGGTGATGAGCAACAGATCGTCATGTAGTTCCATTTGCCGGCTTAGCGCGAGGCCGCCGACAGATGCGCCAACGCACCACTGCCACTTCCAACGCAGCGTAAAGTAATGCGCCGCCCCAAATACCAGTGCGCTTAGTGTGGCCGCCACCCAGACCGATGCACCAAAGCCTTCCACGATTTGCGGAACTGCCAGACGGAACAACCACTCTTCCCAGAACGACAGGGCGCCAAGATAGGCGATCCATCCCAGCTTTGCCGGGCTCCAGTGCCGGTCAATCAGCCAGGCGTGCCCATTCAGGGCAAGAAACAGTAGAACAAGCGAGATCGCGTATAGCTGCGGGCTTGCTAAACTTTTCTCGAGACCCTCGGCAAATACGATCTGCAAGCCGGGAACGCCCAGGCACATAAGAGCTAGGACGAGGCCCGGAAGGCCGTGCCGCAGAAACACCTCGCGGAACGTCGTGAGCCTGTCTCCGGTAAAATCCTTGGCGCGTTGAAGCCGCTGGTTGCTGGAACCTGTCGCGTTGTTCACATTTCTCCGCCGATCTGTCCTGTGGCGCTACTTCGTGCCAGGGACAAGCCGGACCGTGCCCAGCTATCGAAGGCAAGGAGTGTGAACGCTTCGCCCAAAGCATCTTGTGCGGCGGCGGCATCCCTTTCCTTGCGAGTACTCCCAAAAACCTGCCAAACATCATTGGTCATCTGCGCGCAGGGCGCCCGTCCGATCCTGTTGGCCATGTCTTTCTTCCTACTGAACCTGATCGACGATCCGCAGGAGAGCCGCAGCGATTTCAGCAGGCACTTCTTCCTGCAGGAAATGCCCGGCCTGGGTTTCTGTTGCCGGCGCACCGGGAAAATTCTTTTTCATCTGGGGCAGGCCTCTACCAAGGATGGGGTCGTTCGTGCCCCAGACGATCTCAACCGGAATGTTTAGACCCGCCACATAGCGCTCGATTTCTCTCATCTGCTCCGAGCTTGGCTCGTCGGGGCTGTTGGGGACCATCCGCATCATTGCCAACGGCGCCTTGGCGTTTCCGCTTTCCAATACGGGTCGACCGTAGAGGTCAGCCACATCCTTGGGAATTGACTCAGGGTCGCCCTGAGTATCGGGCAGGCGATCAAAGATGGAAACGACACGCTCAAACAACAGTTCACCGACTATGGGTGTCTTTGCGATGTCATGGGCCCTGGAGAGGCTGCTTGCCTCTTTTGGTGCGTTGAAGCCGGTGTTGAGCACCACAGCCCCTTCGATCAGGCCAGGGGACCTGCTCAGAGCACCGAGTCCTACGGGACCGCCCCAGTCCTGTCCCACATAGACGAGGCCGGTCACGTCAAGCTGGGCAAGAGCTGTATTGATCCAGCGCATGTGATTGTCGAGCGTGTGCTGGCTTGCCGGAATCTTGCTTGAGAAACCCAGGCCCACCAGCGTTGGCATGATCAGCCGAAGACGGTCCGTTGGGAGTTCTTCTACTACCTTGCGGTAGAGCAAACCTGATGTGGGATTGCCGTGCATCAGGAACACTGGATAGCCGGATCCAACTTCCAGCATATGTACCTTGATACCCGGCTCAACTTCGATGAAGTAGCTCTTGTAGTCGCTGGATACTTTCTGCGCTGCATAGTCCGGGAGCGGAAAGGCTTCGAAAGTGCTGCCGTCAATGGCAACAGTCCCGCGTCCCTCGGGGGAAACTATTTGCCCGTCACGCGTCATGGCGAAAACGGCACCGATGGCGGCAATGATGACGACTGCCAGTGAAATCAGGACCAGTCTTTTCATGTGCTCGACCTCTCAAACGCGGGCATCAAGAATGATGATGGGGGTTGGCGAGCACTGAACCGCAATTTGTCATCGCTAAACTCTTTGAGGCGCCGGTGCTTGCAGGGACCGCGGCGGCCTTGCTTCAGCGATCCAGGTCGATGTCATACAGCCTCAGTTGCACGCTAAGCATAAAACGTAAGAAGTGGCATGTCTTGTGTCAATTCTTAATGCCTGGATTTCAGCATTGTGGGGCCAGGCGGAGTTCTTTCAGCAACCGAGTGGTACTAGTTCCAGATGGGCAGGAGCCGGGCGAAGTAGGAGTCCAGATCCGCATTGATTTTCTCGTCTTTTGAGAGCCTTTTTAGATGCGTCCCAAGGGTCGAAAAGGCACCCAGCTTTGGCGTCAGCGGCTGCCGTCCTGCTGCTTCAAGTCTGTCCGTGAAGCCCCGCTCGTTCGTCATTTGGCAAAGCTCACACGCCACGACAATGTCCGCGAGGCTCAGCGAATCCCCGGCGATGAACTCGGAACTGGTCAAAGCCTGCTCGAGACCTGCTGCAAAAGAGATGAGGGATGTTTCCATCTCTTCGTAGTCGGCGTCTGTCATCTTATCGTCGGCGAGTAAGTAGCGTTGCGAGTCGCGAGCAAAGACCAGCGCCCTGTCAAGAACACTGTCCACTCTGGAGTGCCCGAGGGGTCCGTCTCCTAGGAGAGATCCTGCGTTGGGCCCAAGCCTTGCGGCTGCTCGCATGATTGAATTGGATTCAAACAGGCCGATAGCGCCATCTTCCCCAAACGCTGCGGGGACATTGCCAAAGGGGTGTGCGGCAAGAAAGGCATCGGTCTTGTAGAGGTTTACGCCGGTAAAGCCCATTTTGGCTTCTCGCGCGATGTCGCGCAGTTCGGCTTTCTCGTTTTCATCCAGCAGGCGTGCATCATAATCCCAAAGCCAGTTGACGAGTTCGCGGGGCTTGCTGCCGACGACTTCAATTTCTGCGCCCGAGAACCGTGCTGCAATGGTTGCCTTGTAGAGTCTTGGATTGGGTAGGTACGAGAAGATTCTGAGGTCTGTCATTTTCATCGTTCTTCCAACCAGGTTCGCCTGTCGCAACTCTTGCGGTCACGCATGCGGGATCGAGTGCCCCGCCTGCGTGACCAGTTGAGTTTCTACCAGAGGCCGTATCCCTGCACTTCGGCGCGGCCCACCACCATGTGGTGCACTTCATCCGGGCCGTCTGCGAAGCGCAGGTGGCGGATGTCGGCGTAGAGCGAGGCAAGCGGTGTCCATTGGGATACGCCGGTGGCGCCATGGATCTGGATCGCGTCGTCGATGATCTGACATGCCTTCTCCGGGACCATCGCTTTCACGGCGCTGATGTAGACGCGCGCTTCCTTGTTGCCGAGCACGTCCATGGCTTTGGCCGCCTGGAGCACGGCGAGGCGCATGGCGTTGATCTCGATGCGTGCGCGCGAGACCTTTTCCAGATTGCCGCCCAACTTGATGAGCTGCTTGCCGAAGGCGTTGCGCGTGCCGCCGCGCTTGACCATGAGTTCCAAAGCCTTCTCGGCCTTGCCGATCGTGCGCATGCAGTGATGAATACGACCCGGGCCAAGGCGGAGCTGCGAAATCTCAAACCCCCGGCCTTCCCCCAACAGCATGTTGTCTTCTGGCACGCGGACATTGTTGAACTTGATGTGCATGTGACCACGCGGTGCGTGGTCCTCGCCGAACACTTCCATGCCTTCGAGAATTTCGACGCCCGGCGTGTCCTTGGGCACCAGAATCTGCGACTGCTGCTTGTGCGGGGCGGCGTCCGGGCTGGTCTTGACCATGACAATCATGATCTTGCAGCGCGGGTCGCCGGCGCCGGAGATGTAGAACTTCTCGCCGTTGATGACCCACTCGCCATTCTCAAGGACGGCGCTAGTGGAGATATTCTTGGCGTCGGATGACGGCAGGCCGGGCTCTGTCATGGCATAGGCTGAGCGGATTTCGCCATTGAGCAGCGGCTTCAGCCATTTTTCCTGTTGAGCAGCTGTTCCCACGCGCTCAAGCACTTCCATGTTGCCGGTATCCGGTGCGCTACAGTTCAAGGTCTCCGATGCCAGCGGGTACTTGCCCAGTTCGGCTGCGATATAGGCGTAGTCGAGGTTGGAAAGGCCTTCGCCATATTCAGAATCCGGCAGGAAGAAATTCCACAGGCCGGACTCTTTGGCCTTTGCCTTGGCGCCGTCCAGAAGTTCGAGCTGACGCGGGTGCCAGGTCCAGCGGTCTTCCTTGTCTGCATCGAGGGCGTTGAACTCGTCCATTATGGGCACGACGTTTTGCTCAATATGCGCCTGGACGGCGTCCATCAACGGCCGCGCCTTTTCGGACATGGCTAAGTTAAAAAGATCAGGATTGTCAGAATGCATGCGTGTTTCCTCCGGAACGTGTTTTGGTTGGCTGATTAGGTGAAATGCCGGCTGGATGATCCTGGATAACTTCAGGCATCATCAATGCGCCCCGAATTGATGATGCCGGAGCGCGTGAATATGTTTCGGCGGCATACTGCGCTGACCCCGGCCACGTGGGCAAGGCCCGACCTGATCCCTCGGTGACGGCAAGAGCGAAGTCCGGTTTGCAGAATCTAAAGCCCGGAATGATTGAATTGCGTCCCGGCGCACTATGTCTATCCGTATCCACCACATGGCATGGATTTGACGGCCGGCGCCGGATGCTCGATCAACACGGCGGATTTGCCTTGCCAGGGAACGCGCGACCAAATGGATTCACTTACACAATTCGCCCTTGGCGCCGCGGTCTCGACCGT
Source organism: Candidatus Phaeomarinibacter sp. (assembly GCA_050042885.1). GTDB lineage: Bacteria > Pseudomonadota > Alphaproteobacteria > CGMCC-115125 > CGMCC-115125 > Pyruvatibacter. The sequence continues at coordinate 3,830 of JBHJJF010000116.1, read as the reverse complement.
TTGTCTCGGCAAGACGCTTGGTCCCCGCAAGGCGGCGCTTCTGGGTGGGGTGCTGGGAACCGTCCCTGATCTCGATGTCTTCCTGCCCTTCGACAATCCGGTTGATGCGTTTGTGCTGCATCGCGGGTGGACGCATTCATTTTTTGTCCATGCAATCGCGACTCCCGTCATCGGTGAGCTGATCGTGCGTTCGGTCAAAGCCTTGAGAGATCATCGCTGGATGGTCTGGCTTACCGTTTTCCTTTGCTTCACAACCCACGCTCTCATTGATGCGATAACCGTGTATGGCACGCGGATTTTCTGGCCATTCTATCCGGACCCAGTTGGAGTCGGATCCGTCTTCATCATAGACCCCCTCTACACGCTGCCGATTGTCGGGGTCGTTGTCTGGGCCTTTGCAAGCAGGTATTGGACACTCCGTTTTCGAAATGCGCTTGTTGCTGCATTGATGTTCACAACTGCCTATCTGGGTCTGAGCATGGTGTTGCAGGCTCATGTTGAGAACAGGGCTAAGGCCATATTCGCCGATGCGGGCATTGAGGTCAGCCGGGTTTTTGCCATAGCCGGGCCGCTCAACACGGTGGTCTGGAAGGTCATCGGGATGGAGGATGACCGGTACCACAATGTCTACCTCTCGCTGCTTGATGATGGGTCTGAGCCGCGCATATACACACATCAGCGACACCCGGAGCTGGTGGCGGGGTTGGGCGATAACGACGCGTTTCAGAAGCTCGAATGGTTCAGCCGTGGGTATTACCGTGCCGAACTGGAAGGCCAACAGATTGTTGTGTCTGATCTGCGCATGGGCCTCACGCCAAATTATGTTTTCCGGTTTGCGGTCGCCGAACAAAGGCGTGATGCGATCAGCGCGATCGAGCCTGTACCCCTGAGCGATAGCGTGGGCGACATTGGCCAGGATCTGGATTGGCTTGCAGACCGCTTCCTTGGCCACTCGGTGGTGCGAGAAGCTGAGTTTGATGCTCTTTCAGGATGTGATGAGCGTACGGCGATGTGCTGACAGCTAAAGGCTGCGGGATGAGTCGCCGGGCGGTTGGAAAATCAACGCAATGATGGCGTCTGCGTGGGCGCTAAGAGCCTTGGCGGATTTGATATTGCCGCCTGGAAGCGCATTGGTAAGGACGGGCAACGCCATGGGAAAAGACCCACCGTGGGTAATCATGAAAAAGATGGTGCGGTCCGAGACGTTTGGAATTGTGCCTTCTGCTTTGGCACCGGCAATCAGCCTCGACAGTGTTTTGAAGAACGGGCCCACAAGCCGCGTCGCAATGAAAGTGCCGCGCTCGTCTGACTTGTCACCGTCAAACACGATGATGCGACTCATCTGCGGCCAGCGTGCGGACGCGTAAACAAATGCGCGGACCACCGACTTGAGTTGGTCTGACTTTGATCCACCAGCTGTTTCAGTTGCCTCTTCAACAGCGCGTGCAAACTGTCCGGCCAGATGCGCCATGGCGGCCTCCCACAAATCACCCTTGGAGCCGAAATAGTATCTGGTGAGGCCAATGTCAGCGCCTGCCTTGCCGGCGATCTGGCTCAGGGATACGCCGTCAAACCCGCGTTCACCGAAGAGATCTATGGCTGCTTCAAGCATGGCAGTTCTGAGGTTGGATGCATCGTCGCGTCTGGGCCGCCCGGGCTTGCGGTCAGTGTGGGGGTGCTTCATTGCGCCGGCTCCGTCATGTGTCGTCATTGACTTATTCCATGATCATAGATTAAATCAACACTTCATTTTGTGGGGACGAGATATGAACAAGTGGACCTATGGCGCGGTTGCGCTTGCAGCTTTGATCGTGGCGGTGTTTGGCTGGCCGCCGTTCTCCGGTGGGCCGAGCGGCAAGGGACTGCTCGATGACAGCTATATGTCCAAAGAGACGGGTGTGCAGCGGCAGCCAAATGGCATTTATGAAGTTTCAGCGCTCACACGCATGCCCGGCGTGAAGGCGGAAATGGTGCGCTGGTGGTTTGCTGATTACATGCAGACCACAGAACATTACAAGCGTTGGCACCCGACAGCCCATGTATGGATGGATTGGGAGAACAAGGTCCCCGGTGAGTATGTGGGCGCCAGCCATCTTGTGCATGAGTATATCGGGTCAGAGCTGTTGAAGCTGCGCATCCAGTTTGTGCCGCCGGAAGAAATCCTGACCGACGCCGACCTCAAGCCAGGAGACGTGGCCGTATGTGCAAAGGCCGGACTTCTTGAGACGCCGATCTACCTCACCCGGATGTGCCACATCATCCGCGACACTGAATTTGGTGCGGAAATGCGCAGCCGGTTCTGGATGGGCCACATTGCCCGGCGCGACGGCAATGACAGCGTGTTTTCAATAGAAGGTGTTCTGGGCAACACCTATCTGGTTCGCACACTGGGCATCGGTCAAGATGATGCGGTCGCGCTGATGATCCATGCGATCGAAGAGATGGGAACGCTGGCGGACTTTCTGCCGGGCCTTTATGTGCAGGAGACCGTGTGGTCCCCTGCGCCAATGCCAACAGTCGAGCCGCAAAGCGGCAACTAGTCTTTCATGCCGTAGTTCTTGCGGAACTCTTTCATGCCCTCTGCGGTATCCGCGACGATGGTCTTCACGGTAGGCCGGTCGTTGAGGAGCTCAAGGAGGGCGGCTGCTTCTGGCAGATCTTCGAACAGGTCCCAGTCAAACACGATCTTGGCAACGCCCAGGGCCATGGGGAAGGAGTGCAGGAACACCATGTCTGCGTAGGTGATTTCATCGCCGGCGAGATACGGTGAAAAGCGCCCGCGGCGCTTTACAGCCGCACACCCTTTTTCGAGAACGGGGCGCACGCTATCTTTGACTTCCTGTGACACCGGACCTGTCCCGAAGAATGCTTCGCCGAAACACCGGCGGGCTGGCAGCTCCAGATACAGTTCAGAAAATTTCACCAGTTCCCTGACGCGAGCGCGCTCATAGGGGTCTGCCGGGTAGAATGAGGGTCCGGGAACCGCGTCTTCGATGTAATCAAGAATGACGCTTGTTTCGCTGAGGAACCCGGCCGGTGTCTCAAGGCAGGGGACTTTCCCCATGGCGCTCTTGGCCAAATACTCTTCGCTGGTACCGGAATAGACGCGCACATCTTCGTACTCGGCCCCTTTCTCCATCAACGCCATTTTGACAATGTTGTAGTAGTTGGAGGCTGGAAATCCGAGTAATTTCAACATGTTGGCGTGTTCCTGTCCCTGCTGCACGACGCATCGGCGGCGGCGCCGATCGCGTCATGTGTGCGCCCTGTTCGAAGGGCTGATCATCTGAGTTTTCGACCCCACTCTATGCCAGTCTGGCTGCTGTTGGAGAAGAGTTCTAACGGCCGCAGGGTGGGGGTGCCTGCACATGTCGCAAAATCTTTCAACTTTGCGGGCGAAATCCTGTTGCATGCTTGAATAGATGACTTAAGGTCATATTTAAATTCTGTTTTGATAGACGGGCTTATGCGCGAACGCGATGCAGGATGCGCGTTCAGTGTTGGGAGGATCCAAACCCATGATCAATATGAAGATTAACGGCAAGCCGGTGTCACTGGATGTCGATCCGGACATGCCCATTCTCTGGGTAGTGCGTGAAGAACTGGGAATGAACGGCACCAAATTCGGGTGCGGCATTGCCATGTGCGGTGCCTGTACGGTCCACCTCAACGGAACGCCCATCCGTTCCTGCTCGACGCCGGTCGCTGTGGCGGAGGGTCGTGAGATCACGACCATTGAAGGGCTGGCAGATGAGGATGGCAAGCTGAGCAAGGTTCAGGAAGCCTGGGTCGAGGCACAAGTGCCGCAATGCGGATACTGCCAGTCTGGT
>JBHJJF010000115.1:0-8730 GCA_050042885.1 Candidatus Phaeomarinibacter sp. | reverse complement strand
GGTTCTCACGCCTGGGCGGCTGTTCGGTTGCTCAGTATTATTATTTCGACACCCCGCTGCCCTTGCCTGCGGTACTACTTACGTACATGCTCTGTATTGGCCGTCAACCGTCTGGTTTAGGGCAAGCCGCCCGCCGTCCACGTAAATGCACTCACCCGTAATGTAGCTTGCATCATCAGATGCAAGAAAAACGGCGACGCCCGCCACTTCGTCCGGTGATCCGACACGGCCCATGGGAGTACGCGATTCAAGCCGTGCCCGCCCGGCGTCGTCCGCATTCACAGCGCGCAGCATACCCGTCGAGACGGACCCGGGCCCGATTGCGTTCACCCGAATGCCATACTTTGCCAGCGACACCGCCATACCACGGGTAAGCTGGTTGAGGCCGCCTTTGGAAACCACATAGGGAACCTGGTCGGGAAACGCGACCTGCGCATTGACCGATGACATGTTGATGATCACGCCCTGGCGCTGATCCTCATCAAACTGGCGTCTCATTTCCCGCGCGACGGCTTGCCCTGTGATGAAGGCACCGGTCAGGTTGACCTTCATCACCCGCTCAAAATCGTGCTCCGTCAGGTCAAGAAAGTCAGCCGCGTGCACGATGGCTGCGTTGTTGATCAGTACATCAACCCGGTCATGCGCTTCGATCGTCGCCGCCACAAGGTTATGCACGTCAAGACGATCTGACACGTCGCACGCCACAAACTGCGCATTGCCACCGGCCTCGCGAATGACGGACGCCGCCTCGGTGCCAGCAGCCTCATCAATGTCCGCCAACATGACCCGCGCGCCCTCCCGGGCGAAGCGTTCCGCGCAGGCATAGCCGATCCCGCGTGCGGCACCCGTCACAATCGCAACCTTGTCGCCCAGATCCATCGTGCTTACGCCCTATCGGCTGTTGTGGTCTTCGCGTAGCCGCGCTCAGTCACAGCTGCTGTAATCTCGTCCAGAATTGCAGGATCATCAATCGTTGCAGGCATCTTCCATGCCACGTCATCGCTAATCTTGCTCATGGTCCCGCGCAGAATCTTGCCGGACCGTGGCTTGGGCAACCGCTTGATGACGATCACGCGCTTGAACGCGGCAACCGGACCGATCTCCTGACGTACCAGCCCGACGCAATCCTGTTCAATGTCATCGGCACTGCGCGCGCACCCCGCCTTGAGCACAACAAAGCCGAGGGGCAGTTGCCCCTTCAACTCATCGGCAACACCGATGACGGCGCACTCGGCTACATCGGGGTGCCCGGCCAACACCTCTTCCATGCCACCTGTTGAAAGCCTGTGGCCGGCGACATTTATGATGTCGTCCGTGCGCGCCATGATGAGCAGGTACCCGTCATCATCCGTGAACCCTGCATCTGCCGTCTTGTAGTAGCCGGGAAACTCGGAAAGGTAGGCCTCCTTGAACCGCTCGTCGTTTTCCCAAAGCGTCGGCAGACATCCTGGCGGAAGCGGCAATTTGACGGCAATTGACCCAGTGGTCCCGGCAGGCACTTCATGGCCGGCATCATCAAGCACCCTAACGTCGTATCCCGGCATCGCCACAGTGGGGGATCCATGCTTCACCGCAAGAAGTCCAAGTCCCGCCGGGTTAGACGCAATGGCCCAACCTGTTTCCGTCTGCCACCAGTGATCGATCACTGGGACTTTCAATTTCTCTTCGGCCCACTGGACGGTGGGCGGGTCTGCGCGCTCACCGGCGAGAAACAGCATGTCGAAATTGGACAGGTCATAATCCGCAATCAACGCCCCCTCCGGGTCCTGCTGCTTGATCGCCCGAAAAGCCGTTGGCGCCGTGAATAGTGCCTTGACGTTGTGCTCGGAGATCACCCGCCAGAAGGCGCCAGCATCGGGCGTGCCAACCGGCTTACCCTCATAAAGCACGCTGGTGCACCCGGCGAGCAGCGGGCCGTAGACAATGTAGGAGTGGCCAACGACCCACCCAACGTCGGACGCTGCCCAGAACACATCGCCGGGGTCCATGCCGTAGATCGCTTTCATGGACCAGTTCAAGGCCACCATATGGCCGCCATTGTCCCGCACCACACCCTTGGGCTGACCAGTCGTGCCGGATGTGTAAAGGATGTACAGAGGGTCAGTTGCAGCAACAGACACGCAATCAGCTCGCTTGTTCTGCGCCTTTGCATCGGCCACACATTCGCCCCAGTCATGGTCACGACCTGCCGTTATGTCGGCGCGTTCCATCGGCCGCTGCAATACCAGGCAGGCAGCGGGTTTGTGCCGAGACTGATCAATGGCTGCATCGACCAGCGGCTTGTAGGCAACCACACGCCCCGGTTCGATACCGCAGGCTGCCAGCAGCATGGCCTTGGGTTTCGCGTCATCAATACGCGTCGCAAGCTCATGTGCTGCAAAGCCACCGAAGACAACCGAGTGGACAACACCGATACGAGCGCAGGCTAACATGGCAATGGCTGCTTCAGGGATCATCGGCATGTAGATGATCGCTCTGTCGCCTGCAGTAAGTCCCCGGTCAACCAGCACTGCGGCCAAGGCCGCCACTTCATTCAGCAGCTCCGAATAGGTGTATGTCTTCTTGAACTTAGTGACCGGGCTGTCATAGATCAGCGCCGCGCGGTCGCCATTCCCCGCTGCCACGTGCCTGTCGAGGCAGTTGTACGCGGTATTGCACATGGCCCCTTTGAACCAGGTGCCGTTGTCTCGCTCCGACACATCCAGAACCTGGTCCCACCGCTTGTCCCAGTCGATGCCATCAGCAGCTGCGGTCCAGAATGTCTCCGGGTCTTTGTGCCACGCGGTGTATGTGCCGTGATAGGTGCTCATCTGGATCCTGACATCTGTTCCCGGTGGGTTTTACACTCGCCGGCGCCCTTTTTGCGCTTTGCAGCAAGTTGCCTTATAGCGGCCTCTTCAATTTCCCACTGCTGCGATGGTGCATGCAAGCGCTCTTCGCATTTCGGACACTACCTCCCGCATGATCGAAGACCCCTGGTTCTATGTGGCGGCAATCCCTGCGGTGCTCTTTGTCGGCATCTCATAGGGTGGATTTGCGGCCGGATTCTGCATTCTCGGTGTGCCGTTGATGGCACTTGTTATCTCTCCCCTGCAGGCCGCTGCCATCCTGCATCCCATCCAGAAGGTCATGGATATTGTGGGCCTGTGGGCGTACCGCAGAAACTTTGATCTACCGAACCTGCGCATTCTCATTCCGGCAGCCGCTTTGGGCATTGGTATCGGATGGATGACCGCCAGCATCGTCCGGGAGGAGCATGTGGCTTTGATCGTCGGCCTGGTGGCACTTGCGTTCGCCGCCGACTTTTGGACCGGCCAGCGGCGAGACGGCGTCCCAGGACGCTCAGTCCGCAAAGGCGGCTTCTGGGGTGCCGTGGCGGGCTTCACGAGCTTCGTCGCACACGCAGGCGGCCCACCGTTTCAGGTATACATGCTGCCGCAACGCTTGGACAAAACACTCTATGTCGGCACCAGCGTCGTGTTCTTTTGGGCGGTAAACCTCATCAAGGTGCCGCCGTATCTGGCTCTTGGTCAGTTCGACACAACAAATCTGCTCACCGCTCTGGTGCTGCTACCGCTGGCACCTATCGGCATCATGGCCGGCGTGCGCCTGCACCATCTCATCCCCGAAGAGCCGTTCTACAAACTCTGCTACGCGGGCGTCACACTGGTAGGGCTGAAGCTTGTCTACGATGCCGCTATTGGTCTTTCTGCCTAGCGGCTACTTCCCCGGCAATATGACGGCTGTTGTCCAGCTCAGCACGCGCGGTCTGCAACGTCGGGATGACGTGTGCCAAAGAGGCAACGTCAAGCCGCTTCGCCATTTCCATGAGAAGTGGAAGCAGGTTTGCAATGGACCGCTCTCGCATGACCCGTCCCTCTTGAGTGATGTCGATTTTCTTCGACCGACCATCATTAGGATCCCGATGCGCAACGATCAGACCGGCCTCGTCCAGACGCTTTAGTGTGTTGGTCATCGTAGCGCGACTGACCTGAAAGGAATTGGCCAGCTGCGCCGGCGTACGAGGCCCTCCAAGACGCACAAAGTGATTGAGTACCGAAAACTGCGGTACGGTCATTCCCTTAGGCAGCACACGCTCAAATGCCGTGCGGGCCAATTGGTCAATAATTGCGATCTCATTGAAGAAAGTGAAGAGTGTCGGATCATTCAATGTGGACGCAGGTTTTTGTTTTTCTTCGTTGTCCATGAAACTCAAAACTATAAAAATAAGTCATTTGATTTTCGCATCGATCGGCCAGCGTGGGCTGGGTGACAATGCGGGGCCGTAACCAACCCGCGCGAACATTTGCACGCGAGCACCTTGCTGGCCAAGTGTTTCGTGCAATTCAACCAGCAGCGAATCCATTTCCGGGTACTCTTGCAGCGCCTGACTGAGGGGATGAATTGCAAGCCCAAGTTGCGTGGCTTTCAGGTTCATACGCTCCCAGTCCCTACCTGCCGCAACCTGGTCACGGCGCGTGTTTTCCTTAGTTCCAACAAACACATAGCCCATCGCCGAGAAGATGATTTCTCGGTACATGTCGATGCCTTGTGAATAAGCATTCGACGTCATGTCCGAGAGTGTTTCGCGCGTTACAACACCTGCCAAATTAAGTGCCTCAAGGAATGCGCCACCCATGTCGATTCCATCCGGTTTGGCATTGATTTCGGCCTTGCCGAAACGCATTACATCGACGCTCTCCATGTAAGTGCGTGGCGTTTCAATCTCGACGAGATGCGCACGCCAACTCACGTCGCGCAGAGTCTCGATCATCGCCTCGTCGCTTACCGTTCCCGTCACCGCACCATCGCCAACAACATTCGTAATAGCGGCAAGGTCTGCGGCAGCGACCGGTCGCGACACATCAAACGGTTCCTTGTTGGACCGGCGAGTGAATACTTGTTCAAACAAAACAGACGTCCTCACGGATGCATCTTTCACGAGGGTGACCTGCGCGATCGGTCGCCCGTCCAACACTGGTTCTGGTTGCCCTTCGGGAAACAGAACAACATCGGCGCGATACCCATCATGCGCGGCAGCCATCGTCATCAATTCAAGAAAGCACCCCAGACCAATAACGATCTGCCGGTTCAGCGGATCGGTGTGCGGCAGCATCTGATCCAGGTCGTAGGAGAGGGTAAAACTGTCCGCGCCGTCCAGTGTGACCAGCCATGGCTGCTGATTGTGCGGATTGGGGGCTAGCACGGCATAAGAGAGTGCTCGCTTCCTCGGGTCGGTATACGAAGAGCCCGCACTGGACCATGGCGCAAGCGCAACCTCTGGCGTCCGTGTAGCGACGAAGCCCCCAACCGCGGCAGCGGCAATCACCGCAGTCGATCCTGCGATTCGTAAAAACTGGCGGCGGGATTTCGGCATTTGATCCTCCTATTAATTCGATATCATACTATATTGGTACGACATCAAACTTATTCAAGAGGTATGATCAGGTCATTTCCGCGTACATTTCTGCCTTCCCAGGGCCCAGACATGCGACCAGACATGCGAAAAGCGCCAGACATTCTGCCTGGCGCTTGCCGAACGCGTTGAACTGAATGGTAAGTAGGGCCTGAAACGTCAGGCCGCCGTGTCCACTTCTAGGGACAACCGCTCGATTTCTTCTTTCAATCGAAGTTTTTTCTTCTTGAGCTCTGAGATCACCAGATCGTCGCTGGCGGGGCTCAGGAGCTCCTGCTCAATTTCCGTCTCTAATAGTCGGTGCCGCTCGCTAAGTTCGTTGAGGTGCACTGCAAGTGACATGCGTCGGGCCTCCCATATCGCTGTTGACGGACCATGAGTCTGACTCCATTTCACACGCCTGTTAAGCAAAATCGACATATGCGTCTAAACCCTTCAAAACAGGCGCAAATCGCCCGTCTCACGCCGCGTTTGCGGTCTTGCAGCCAAATCTTGCGCACGGTAGAAGGCACTCCAGCGCGGACCAAGGGCAAACGCGTCAATCCACCGGATGCACGGGGCTGCATGACTCAGGACAATACGATTGAGGATGCCATGAGCGAGGACGCGCTCAAGGCAAAGCTCGTGCAGCTGCGACAGCAACACCGGGACATGGATGCCGCCATTGACGCCCTTGAACTGAGCGGCGCCGCAGACCCGCTGCGCATCCGGCGCCTCAAAAAGATGAAACTCGCCATACGCGATGAAATCGGCTTCATCGAAGACCAGTTGGTCCCCGACATCATTGCGTAACCGTCTGAAAAACGAAGGCGGAGCAAAAGGGTATCAGCCCTTGCTCTTGTCGCCCTCCTGTCGCCGACGCTTGGCGACATACATCGCCTCGTCTGCCCGCGCGAGGGCTGCCGCAGCGTCTTCGCCCGGCTTGAACGCCACAGCGCCAGGCGAGACCGAAACAGCGATTTTCTGTCCCATGATCTCAAGCGGCTTGTCCGCAATGAGATGCATGAGGCTTTCAGCCTTTTCCATCGCATCAGCCTCATTGGCCTGCGCCAGGATCACAGCGAACTCATCACCGCCAATGCGGCCGACAATATCTGATTCGCGCACGTGTTCGATCAGCGAACCCGCGACATACTCCAGTACCGCGTCCCCGGCAGCATGTCCGAACGTGTCATTCACCGCTTTGAAATTGTTGAGATCGATGAACACGAGGCTGGCGGGTGTGCCATAGCGCTCTGAATAAGAAATCATCCGAGACAACTCACGCACAAAGGCACGCCGGTTGAGAACAGGAACAAGCGAATCCGTATCGGCTTCCTGCTGCACCGCATCCAAACGGCCGCGCATGGTGGTGAGTTCCCGCCGAAGCGCATCTACCTCGGACATCAGTGTCATGAGGGCGTCCCGAACTTTGGGCGTCACTTCCGCTTCGGGAATGCCCATGATCGAAGCGGTATCAGATATCTGCCGCGGAGCGCTGGCTGCAGCTGCAGCGCCGGAAGCAGACGCCCGCGCCGCCGGACCAGCTCCGCGAACGGACGACACGGATCCAGGCCGCCGTGTTCCACTAACCTTCATGGTCAATCCCGCCTCTTACTTGGCCCGCCGCAGGCACCCTTCTGGGACTGTTAGGCAACGATAATTCCCTACCCAACAGTGTCATCAGACAGCAAAAACATTGAAAAAGTGCCTATTGCTGCCCTTCCCACCTACGTGAGCGGCCTTAACAAATCATTTATCCCAAGGGCCTGCAGCGTCAATCCTGGTCCAAAGCGACACAAAACCGCAAAAATTACCCGTGTTCAGCTAAACCAGCTGATGCTTGCCTTACGGTCGCCTGTGCCTATACTCCCCTGCTTTCCGCGCCCGGGCCCGTCCCGGGCAGTTTCATTTTGGGCGACGGGGCCGTCATGGCCCGGCACCCAACTGCGATGGCACTCCATGAGCGAAAGCACCTCCAGCAAATCCCCTCTCGTCGGTATTATCATGGGCAGCCGGTCCGATTGGCCGACCATGACTCATGCTGCCGAGGCGCTTGGCGAGCTAGGCATCCCGTATGAGACAAAGGTTGTGTCGGCACATCGCACGCCTCAACGGCTCTATGACTATGCCAACAGCGCAAAGTCCCGCGGGCTGCGGGTAATTATTGCGGGAGCCGGTGGTGCGGCTCACCTTCCAGGCATGGCGGCCTCTATGACACCCTTGCCGGTGCTGGGTGTTCCTGTTGAAAGCGCCGCGCTCAAAGGACAGGACTCACTGCTCTCAATTGTGCAGATGCCCGGCGGCATTCCTGTCGGCACGCTGGCCATCGGCAAGGCGGGCGCAAAGAACGCCGGTCTCCTGGCTGCTGCCATTCTCGCCACCACCGATGATGCTCTCGCAACGCGCCTTGATGCATTCCGGGCTGAACAAAGCAATAGCGTCAAAGAGACCGTTGAAGATGCCTGAGGCACAGGCTCCCCTGCCCCCAGGCAGCACCATTGGCGTACTGGGTGGCGGCCAGCTTGGCCGCATGCTGGCTATGTCCGCCGCACGCCTTGGCCTCAAGACACACATCTATTGCCCGGAAGCGGGTTGCACTGCGGCACAGGTCTCTGATGCGGCAACCGTTGCTGACTATGACGACAGGGATGCTCTGAAGGCGTTCGCGGCATCTGTCGACGTTGTTACCTATGAGTTCGAGAACGTGCCGACCGATACGGCAGCTGTTCTCGCGCAGCACGTCCCGGTCCGTCCCGGCGCACGTGCACTGGCCGTGGCGCAGGATCGTCTGACCGAAAAAACCTTCATACGGGATTTGGGCATCGCGACGGCGCCCTTTGCAGATATTACCGACCCCGACAGCCTCGCTGCCGCTCTCAAAGACATCGGCACCCCGGCCATTTTGAAAACACGACGTCTGGGCTATGACGGCAAAGGTCAGGTCCGGATCGGCGACACCTCAGCGGGAAAGACGGCCTGGCAGGCGGTCGGCGAACGGCCGTCAATTCTCGAAGGCTTTGTGGATTTTGAAGCCGAGATTTCAGTCATCGTCGCCCGTGGCGTCGATGGCATAACAGCGGCTTATGACCCGGCCCGCAACGATCACGAAAACCACATCCTGTCCCTCTCCACGGTTCCCTCCGGTTATTCCGCCGACGTGGAACATAAGGCCAAAGCGCTTGCTGAACGCATAGCCGGGGAACTGGACTATGTCGGGGTAATGGGCGTCGAGCGGTTTGTGGCGTCGGGCACGCAAGACCTGATTGTCAACGAGATTGCGCCGCGCGTGCATAATTCGGGTCACTGGACGCTGGAAGGCTGCACTGTCAACC
>JBHJJF010000114.1:0-2467 GCA_050042885.1 Candidatus Phaeomarinibacter sp. | reverse complement strand
TGGACACGTCGTGCTTGGCGCGATAGGCCGACGCCAGCTGCGCAAAGTTGCCGGGCGCTGAGCCGGTCGGCGACCACTGGGGAATGAGCGTGCCCATATTGCCGGTCGGCAGGCCGCCATAGCCCGTGTCCTTCAGCTTCTCGACGCCAAGCGCCAGAGCGATGTCACACGCGCCTGAGGCAACCGCATAAACCGCACCACGGAAGGCTTCCGAGCCCGAGGCGCAGAAATTCTCAACACGGGTCACCGCAATATTCGGCAGCTTGAGGGCAATAGAAAGCGGCGTGCCGCCCTTGCCGGTGCCGATTTCATCGATGTGGGTGGAGAACCAGGCCGCGTCCAGCTGCGTCGGCTCGACACCGGCATCCTGCATGGCCTCCAGATAGGCCTCGACCATCAGGTCTTCGGGATCACTGTCCCACCGTTCGCCGAATTTCGAGCACCCCATGCCCAGAATGGCGACTTTGTCCTTGATGCCGCTTGCCATGTCGCGTGTCCTCCTTGATGGACCTTTACTTGAAGGCCCTGTTGCAATTCAAATGTCTAGGTTCGCTTAGAATACTCCCAAGCGGCTGTAACCAAAAGCCCGGCCAGAATGCCGGTGTTCTTGACGAAAAGCTGCGCCTCAGCCAACACGAGGTCTTCCGGAACAGCCCAGAAATTGTGAACGCCGATATTGATCGCCAGCGTCAGTGCCGCAAGCGAGAGCGCGGCAATCACCGGGCGAAACCCGATGATCAACATGACGCCCAATACGACTTCCAGAACAGCCGCCGCCCAATGCAGCGGCTCGACCAACGGCATCCCACGCTCGGTCATCAAGGTGATGCCGGACGCAGGGTCCACGAATTTCATAATGCCGGGCAGCAGGAAATAGATGCCCAGAAGGACCCGGCCAACGACACCAACGATGGTCATGATCTACCTTCCATGTCGCTGACTGCATTGCTGATCACGTCTGCGAGGTCCTCGGGCTTCGATACAAAAGGTGAATGGCTTGCGTCCATTTCATAAGTCGGCATGTTATCGCGCGCTTCGCACATCATGCGTTGTAGGCTGGGATGCACCGCCCGGTCCTGGGTGCAGATAATGCCAATAGCAGGCAGCGCCATGGCCCTGCCCTCCATGTCTTCAAGCGAATCCATCAGCGGTTGAATGGGCTGAGGGACCAGCCGGGCGTTCGCTGTCGCCTGGTCGTCAACTGAGCAGTCTTCATAAAACACAATGCTGCCTGCACCGTCCTGAATGATCGTCCGCGCGCCGTCAGGCGCCATGTCTACATGGTCACTTAGCTCGTCGATTTCGGCGGCGCCAGCCAAGGCAGCGATACTGTCACCATGCTGCAGCACGAACGCCGCCAGATAGATCAGCCCGGCTATGTTGGTGGAGTAGCTTGGCGCCTGGCTGATGACACCGCCGCCCATCGAGTGACCGACCAGGAAGACCTGCTCACTCTGCGCATTGGCAAGCGCGGCTACCGCGCGGCCATAGTCTTCCAGCGTTGTGGTCGGCGGCGCGCCTTCTGGCAGCTCATGGCCTGGAAGGTCGAGCGTCAGGACCTTGTGTCCTTTCGCTTCCAGCACCGGTACGAGTTTGTCCCAGCACCACGCACCATGCCACGCCCCATGAGCGAGGATCAGGGTAGCCACTATTCCGCTGCCTGAGCTGCAGCACCGGCTTGAGAGCAGACACGCGGCACCGCTTTCCAGAAGTACCGGGTGAACCCACGCCGCGAGTCTTTGGAGTGAATGCGGAAGGCAAGGTCAACTTCCATGCCGGAATCCACGGTGCCTGGAATAACATCCGTGAACGACATCATGATCCGACCGCCTTCTTCGAAGGTTACCATGCCGTAGTGGTTGGGCGGTGCCTTGGAGAAAGACAGGAAGTCCGCTGACCATGACAAGATCTTCGCTTCTTTTTCCGCGAACTTGTAAGGCTCCTGCGTGTCCACTGTGTGGTCATTCGGATTGACCGAAATGCGGGAGCGTGGGAACTGCACAGTACCCGTCTTGGTGCACTTGCCGCCGACGAGCCCCATGATCATGTCTTCATTTCGATAAAGCGTAGTGAGCGCGGTCTTGTTGTCCTGTTCGGCCCGCATGCCTTGCTCCCATTCAACCAGATCATTGAATACCAGCAGCTTCATGTAGTTGTCTTCTGCTCGGCCCTGTGCCAGCGAGCCAGTGACGCCGCGTTTTTCTGACATGGAACCTATGAGGTCGGTTGTTTCAAAGATCAGCGCGTCACAGCCCTGACCGAACTGAAGGACGAGAACCTTTTCACCCGGCTTGGCTTCCTGAAGGGCATGCACAAGCATGACCAATCCATGGGCGGCCCCTGCTTCGCCGCAGGACAGGGCGAGATTGTCCCGCACCTTTTCAGGGTCAATGCCGGCCTTCTTGGCGAGAGACTGTGGCAGACGCGGGAACGTGCATGGCATGACAAAGTGGTCGATGTCTCCAGC
>JBHJJF010000113.1:0-15286 GCA_050042885.1 Candidatus Phaeomarinibacter sp. | reverse complement strand
GAGCGCGACATCGAAACGGTTGCGGTCTACTCCGAGCAGGACCGGCTGGCGCTGCATCGCTTCAAGGCGGATGAGAGCTATCTGATCGGCGAAGGCCGCGGGCCGGTTGAGGCTTACCTCTCGATCGATGAAATGATCCGCGTGGCCAAGGACGCAGGCGCCGACGCCGTGCATCCTGGCTACGGCTTTCTGTCTGAGCGTCCTGACTTTGTAGAAGCGTGCGTGGAGGCCGGCCTCACCTTTGTGGGTCCGCCCGCCGAGGTGATGAAACGGCTGGGCAACAAGGTGTCCGCCCGCGAACTGGCAGAAGAAGCCGGTGTGCCGGTCGTTCCGGCGTCAAGCGCGCTACCGGAGGACCTGGACGAAGTTGCCGCCATCGCAGACAAGATCGGCTATCCCCTGATGCTCAAGGCCAGTTGGGGCGGCGGGGGCCGCGGGATGCGGCGTATCTATTCTGCTGATGAGCTGAAATCGCAGGTGCAGGCCGGGCGCAGTGAAGCCAAGGCGGCGTTTGGCAATGACGAAGTCTATCTGGAAAAACTCGTCGAGCGCGCGAGGCACGTGGAAGTTCAGCTGCTGGGAGATTCCCACGGCAGTGTCATTCACCTCTACGAGCGCGACTGTTCCGTGCAGCGGCGCAACCAGAAAGTCGTCGAGCGAGCCCCTGCCCCCTATCTCGATGAGACACAACGCGCCGAGGTGTGCGAGGCGGCGCTGAAGCTGGCGCGGGCCGCCGGGTACCAGAATGCGGGCACGGCTGAATTCCTGATGGATATGGCGACAGGTGCCTTTTACTTCATCGAGGTCAATCCGCGCATTCAGGTGGAACATACGGTGACCGAAGAAGTCACCGGCGTGGATGTGGTGAAGGCGCAGCTTGCGGTCGCTGAAGGGGCGCGGATCGGGGACGGATACATTCCGGCGCAGGACGAGGTGCAGCTTCATGGCCATGCCATGCAGTGCCGGATCACCACCGAGGACCCGGAGCAGAACTTCATTCCCGACCTTGGCCGCAGCCAGATCTATCGCGGTGCCAACGGCTTCGGCATCCGGCTCGATGGGGGCACCGCCTATTCAGGCGCGCTGATCAATCGCTACTACGATTCCATGCTGGAGAAGGTCACCGCCTGGGCACCGACCCAGGATGAATGCATCAAGCGGATGCGACGGGCGCTGGGCGAGTTCCGCATTCGCGGTGTGCAGACCAACATCGTGTTCCTGGAAAACCTGATCGACCATCCGGAGTTTCTGGCGCTCAACTACTCGACCCGCTTCATCGACGAGACGCCGGAACTGTTCGACTTCAAGCCGCGCCGGGACCGGGCAACGCGGCTGCTCAAGTTCATCGGCGAGGTCACCGTCAACGGCAACCCGGAAACCAAGGACGCGGCCGACACGGTGTCGCGCGCCATGGTGCACCCACCGCAGACCAACCCGGACACGCCGCCGGATGGCACCAAGCAGGTGCTCGACCAGCTGGGTCCTGAAAAATTTGCTCAATGGATGCGCGAACAGACACGCCTGCTGGTGACCGACACCACCATGCGGGACGCGCACCAGTCGCTGCTGGCGACGCGTATGCGCACCAATGACATTGTTGCCATTGCGCCTTACATGGCGCGCGAACTGCCGGAGCTGTTCTCCGTCGAGTGCTGGGGCGGGCCGACGTTTGATGTGGCCATGCGCTTTTTGCATGAAGACCCGTGGTCGCGGCTGCATCAGCTGCGCGAGGCGATGCCCAATGTACTGACGCAGATGCTACTGCGCTCCGCCAACGCGGTGGGCTACACCAACTATCCCGACAATGTGGTGACCTACTTCATCGACCGGGCCGCCGAGGCGGGCATTGACCTCTTCCGCGTGTTTGACTGCCTCAATGTGGCGGAGAACATGGTGCCCGCTATCGAAGAGGTCGCAAAAACCGGCAAGCTGTGCGAGGCAGCGATCTGCTATTCGGGCGACCTCACCAGCCCGGCCGAAAGCAAATATACTCTCGATTATTATCTCGGCCTCGCCAAACAGTTCGAGGCGGCGGGCGCGCACATCATCGGCATCAAGGATATGGCGGGGCTGTGTAAACCGGCCGCCGCGCGCGAGCTGGTGACGGCCTTGCGCAATGAGACCGATCTGCCGATCCACTTCCATACGCACGATACGTCGGGTGCTGCGGCAGCCAGCGTTTTGGCCGCAGCCGAAGCCGGGGTGGATGCGGTGGATGCGGCCATCGACTCCATGTCCGGCGTCACCTCGCAGCCCAATCTCGGCTCCATCGCCGCCGCCCTGCGCCATCAGGAGCGCGACACGGGGCTGGACCCGGACGCGCTCATTGCGGTCACGACCTATTGGGAGCAGGTGCGCAAGCATTACGGGCCTTACGAGAGCGATATCCGCGCGGGCACGTCAGACGTCTACCGCCATGAAATTCCCGGTGGTCAGTACACGAACCTTCGCCAACAGGCCAAAGCCATGGGGCTGGACCATCGCTGGCCGGAAGTGGCCGGCACCTATGCCGCCGTCAACAAGCTGCTCGGCAATATCGTCAAGGTGACGCCCTCCTCCAAGGTGGTGGGCGATCTGGCGCTCTACATGATGTCGTCAGGGCTCAGCGTTGACGACGTGCTGGACCCAGACAAGGACATTGCCTTCCCGGAAAGTGTTATCCAGCTCCTCAACGGCGAACTTGGCACGCCGCCCGGCGGCTTCCCCGATGACATCACCAACCGGGTGCTCAAGGGCAAAAAGCCGCTGACCGGTCGCCCCGGCGCGCATCTGCCGGCGGCGGACCTTGAAGCGGAGCGCGCCACGGCGGCGGAGGCTGTGGGCCGGGACATCAATGACGAGGACCTGGCGTCCTATCTCATGTATCCCAAGGTCTTCACCGACTTTGCGAAACATCAGATCGACAATGGCGATGTGGAGGTTCTGCCGACACCGGTCTTCTTCACCGGCATGGACGTGGGCGAAGAAATCTCCGTTCATATCGACAAGGGCAAGACGCTGGTCATTCGCTGCCTGGGCGTGTCAGACGCGGACCAGGAGGGCTATCGCCGGGTCTTCTTCGAGCTCAACGGGCCGCCGCGCCAGGTAAAAGTGCTGGATACCCACCTTGCCGCGCCCGCCGCCGAGCGGCCCAAGGCGGATGCGGCGAACCCCAACCATGTTGGCGCGCCGATGCCGGGTCTTGTGGTGCAGATATCGGTAAAACCGGGCGACTCAGTTAAAGCAGGGGATACGCTTGTTGCCCTTGAGGCCATGAAGATGCAGACCACCGTCACCGCCGAGCGCGACGGGGTGATCGCGGACCTCATGGTGGAACCGGGCATCACCATTGATGCGAAAGACCTGATCATGACGTTCAAAGATGCCTAGCACTGCAATCTCGGCGGCAAGGCTGCCGGACAGTTCAGAACAAACAATGACCGACGCCCGCGCCCTGCTCAAAACCGTGTTCGGCTTTGATGATTTCCGGCCGGGCCAGGAAGAGATCGTGGCCGCCATTCTCGGCGGCGAGGATGTGCTCGCCATCATGCCGACCGGCGCGGGCAAGTCCCTGTGCTATCAGCTGCCCGCGCTGATGCGCGACGGGCTGACAGTCGTCGTGTCGCCGCTCATCGCGTTGATGCGCGACCAGGTGGCCGCGCTGCAGGCCAATGGGGTTGAAGCCGGGGCGCTGACCTCTAATACAGACCCGTACGAAGCCGAGCGCATTCATCAGGCGATTGATGACGGCACGCTCAAGCTCTTGTTCATGGCGCCGGAGCGGCTGTCCATTGCCGGTGGGCTGTTGCAGCGCGCGGGCGTTTCCATGCTGGCCATCGACGAGGCGCATTGTGTTAGCCAGTGGGGCCATGACTTCCGGCCGGACTATCTCAAAATTGGCGCCCTGCGCGATCAACTGAGCGCGCAGCTGGGCCATGTGCAGATCACGGCGTTTACGGCGACCGCGGACGAAGAAACGCGCGGCGAGATTGCGTCGAAACTGTTCACGCAGACCCCGCAGGTGTTTCTCGGCGGCTTTGACAGGCCCAATCTGTTTCTGGCCTTCGAGCCCAAGGCACAACCTAAGACGCAGGTAGCGGATTTTGTCGCCCAGCATCCCGGCGAGGCAGGCATCGTCTATTGCTCGTCGCGCGCCAAGACGGAGAGCTTTGCGGAGCATCTGCAATCCAAGGGCGTGGAGGCGCTGGCCTATCACGCAGGCCTCGACGGCGAGACGCGGCAGATCCGGCAGGACCGGTTTACCCGCGAGGACGGCATTGTCATCTGCGCCACCGTCGCCTTCGGCATGGGCATCGACAAGCCGGATGTGCGCTTTGTGGTGCATGCGGACATGCCCAAGAGCATGGAAAGCTATTATCAGGAAGTGGGCCGCGCGGGCCGCGACGGCCTGCCCGCCGCGACGCTGACGCTCTATGGCATCGACGATATCAAGCTACGCCGGTTGCAGATTGACGACAGTGACGCACCGGACGACCGCAAGCGCGCCGACCATCAGCGGCTCAACGCGCTGCTGGCGCTGGCGGAAGCGCCCAACTGCCGCCGCCAGGTATTGCTGTCGTTCTTCGGCGAGCGCGACCACGGCCCCTGCGGCCATTGCGATCTCTGCAAATCGCCGGTGGAAACCTATGACGGCACCGAAGATGCGCAGAAAGCTCTGTCCGCCATGATCCGCACCGGCGAGCGGTTTGGCCTTGAGCATGTGATTGCCGTGCTGCGCGGCGAAGACACCGAGCGTGTGCGCAGCCTGCGCCATGACCAGCTGCCGACCTACGGCCTTGGCGTCCATTACGACAAGCATCAATGGCGCGACATCTGCCGCCAGATGTATGCGCTGGGGCTCACCTCGGTTGATCCACAATATGGCTCATGGATGGTAACCGAAGACGGCTGGGCGGTTCTCAAACAAGGCGAGACCGTTGCCCTGCGCCACCCGCCCGCGAAGTCCGAGCGCCGCCGCGCCAAGTCCGCTAGCCGCAAGACACCGCGCAAAGCGCAACCACCCGTCGATCTGTCAGAACGCGACGGCGAACTGCTCTTGGCCCTCAAGGCCAAACGCACCGAACTGGCGAAAGCCCAGAACGTCCCCGCCTACGTCATCTTCCCCGACAAAACACTGGTGGAAATGGCCATGGTGCGCCCGTCACGCCTCGGCGAAATGGCTGAGATCAGCGGCGTCGGGGCGCGGAAGCTGGAGAAGTTCGGAGCGGTGTTTTTGGACGTTGTGGCAGAGCAGTAGGAAGCCGTCTTCCTGACTGGGTCACAGTGCTCCCTCTTGATCAACTAAAATCTTCATCAAGAGTAATGCGGCCTTCCGCAAAGAAGAAGAACGCGTTCTTCACACGCCGATGATAGGAAAGTACCACCTTCGCAGTGAGGAGTTCGTTCTTTCCGCAGAGGCTTCGAATGGTGGAGAGCGTTGTCAGCCCTAATAGAGACGCCAAATTGGCGGTCCTGCCGGCTATGTAATCAGCGACGGCACCCTTGTTTTCATAGTGAGGTATTTCCGCTTTCAGCAACTTTGCTTCCGATAGGTACTTGTGCAGCTCGGCGTACGAATTTTTGATCTCATCGAAATTTTCTTCAAAGCGTGAAATCGCCAGATTAGCGTCGTGCAAGACTCCTTCGTCACCGTTTATCACAACAACCCCTGGAGAATTATATTGAATTCTGTCGACTGAAATACGATCAGCTGCCTGTTGAAGATTGCTAAGCTGCTCATAGAAGTGAACATAGCTGAAGCCACCTCTCCAAGGATGTTTGACGAATGAATCTACAATTTGACGCCGTCTCGGTGCGGGTGTGCTTTGATCGTCAAAAACACTCACCGCCCAGTTGAGGGAATATACGTCCTCATACTGGCTGTAGAACTTCGAGAAATCCCGCAACTCCCACTCGCCGTCAATCCCGAACGACTGTTCGCTCAAAGACGACTCTGATACGCCGTCAGGTTCTGTGTGATCTCTTGAAAAAAATCTTGGCGCGGGCAAAAAGTCCTCAGGCACTTCGTCTGTAAACGGATCAAGGTAAATGTGTTCAGAACCAGACACCCAATCAAAAATATACGGCCGACGGCCCTTCGCGTACTCAAAAAGATATCGCAGATCGACGGCACCCCTTAGATACCGGTCCCAATCCTTTGGTGTAACTGTCGTAGCAAAGTAGGCATTCTCCATACCTTCGGCATCGACTGCCAATGCAACGACTTTCTGCTTTAGCGATTTCAATGTGACCAATTGCGGCTCGTCCAAATACACGAGCACGTCTTGAAGTGTTGCCTTGCGCATGCGTTGTTTAGCCATTTGGCATTGCCTTCACCTCAACTACTGACGCCGTCGGGTCGAACCCTTCAAGCAGCCAGACATTCACGTGCCCCCTTTTTCCGACCTCACTTAGTGCCGTCTCGGTTGGGATAGATACAACGCCAATGTGTGTGAATCTTTTTCGCAGCCTTGGAAGGCGTTGTACTGCACTCAAAGCCGCAACCCAGGTAGCCCACATCGAACACGAACTCCACGCACAGGGATCGACACCATGTGGTGCAGCCCTGACGGAAGACATTGGCACAAAGTCGGATGTCTCTGGAGTATCACTCTTCAGGAAGCGATAAATCCTGTCGAATTCTTCCGCAACAGCGGTCGCTGGGGGGCAGTTTTCAGGCAAATTGTCCCTAAAATTGTAGTCAGCCAATGTTTCACAACCCCCGCTCGCCAAATAATAGAACAATCTATCATTAGTGCGGTTAACGAGGACAGTTTTTTCTAAACATGCTGATCTATCAGCACCGGGTTGCCGTCGGGGTCGAGGAAGCTGATGTGGCCGGGGCCGGAGCCTGAGGGGGCCAGTTCTTCGACCAGTACGATGCCGTCTTCCTTGAGGGCCTTCTGGATGGCGCGGACATCCTTGAAGCCGACCAGCGTGATGCCGTTGCGGTCCATGCCGGGATTGAAGGTGAGGATGTTCCTGTCGAACATGCCCTGAAACAGACCGATGATTGCCGTCGGGCTTTGCATGATCAGAAAGTTCTGAGCTTCGTCACCCTCGATCTTTGAAAAGCCCAGCTTCTCGTAGAAGGCGCGGGAGACCTTGAGGTCCTTGACGGCGAGGCTCACTGAGAAATTGCCGAGATCCATAGTGTCGCGCTCCTGTCCCTGAATTGAGACACGGAGCGTGACGCTGACGGGCGGTTTGCGCAAGCGGGTGGTTGGGCAATTGGTGCTGTCATCCCGGACCTGATCCGGGATCGCCCTCGGCATGGTCCGTGCCTTGTCGCGCGCGATCCCGGCGCGAGGCCGGGATGACATTTTTTGGGCGTGGTGCCGTGTGGCTCTGGACTCCGCGATCAAGTCGCGGAGTAACACAGTGTTTGAGCGCAACACCTAGCTCAGTGGGCAGCCTTCGACGGTGATGCGGTGCATGACGCGGCGCTGGCCCTGGTAGTCGTTCAGGGCCCAATGCCACGTAGCGCGGTTGTCCCAGAAGGCGATGGAGCCGGGCTTCCACTCAAAGCGGTGCGTGTATTCGGGCCGGGCACACTCGGCAAAGAGCTGCTGCATCAGCGGGCGGCTTTCCTCTTCCGTCCAGCCTTCAAAGCGCACGGTGAAGGCCGGGTTTACGTAAAGCGCCTTCTTGCCGGACAGGGGATGGGTGATGATGACCGGGTGAATGACGTCCTGCATCAGGTCGGCGACGGCGGCGTTGCCGATGCGGCCATCGTCCTTGGCGTCGGCGCCGCTCGATGCACCGGCATCGGTCTGCGCCGCATAGCCCGCCGGGCCGGACCCGAAAATGTGCGTTGCGGAATGCACGGCGTTGAGGCCGCCGAGCATCTGCTTGAAGCCGTCGCTCAGATTGTCATAAGCGGCGTACATCGAAGAGAACATTGTGTCGCCGCCTGAGTCCGGCAGTTCGCGGGCTACGAGGATGGACCCCATGGCCGGGTCGCGATCATAGGAATGATCCGTATGCCACCCGCCGCCGATATTGTCCTTCTGGTCCACATCCTTGGAGACCATGGCGATTTCCGGATAATCCGGATGGGCGGCAAAGAAGCGGTTGATGTCGATATTGCCGAACTTGCGCGCCAGCGCGATGTGATCATTTTCAGAGATGTTCTGGTCGCGGAAGAAGATCAGTCCATGATCAGAGAAGGCCTTGTGGATGGCGTCGAACTGGGTGTTGCTCACGCCGGAGGCGATATCCACCCCGTGAATTTCCGCACCGACCCCTGAAAGGGGCCGAATGTCCACTGCCGCCATGCCGTTTCCTTCTGTGTGTCAGGGCTTTGCGCCGCTTGTTGATGGCGATCATTAGATCAGCCGGGCAGGCGGACAGCAAGCGCTGCCGGGTTGCGACGTCGATATGGAGCAAGGGTGTGGGCGTCAGGCGTCCAACGCCTTGTCGATGCGGCCCAGCAGCTCCGGCTCGATGGCCTTGCGCATCTTCGTGCTGAGCCCAAGGGTGCCCAGGACGTGGGACTGGGTCATGCTCGCCATGCCGTGGATCGCGGCCCAGACAAACAGCGCATCATATTCGCGCTCCGCGTCGGTACGGTCCGGCAACAGGTGCTGCAGCGACTGGCGCAGAATGTCGAAGCTGTGCCGCGCCTGCTGCAGCATGTCGGGATGGCCGGACGGGTCCGGCAGCGGGGTCTCGAACATCAGCTTGTATTCCAACGGATGCCGGCGTGCGTAATCGAGATAGGCAGGGCCAAGCGACGCCATGTCCTCCAGCGGGTCACCGGTCTTGGGGCGGCTGTCCAGTTCCGTGGCAAAGGATTTGTAAGCGCGTGCCACCACCTCGGCGATAATGTGATCGCGGCTCTGGAAGTGTTTGTACGGCGCTTGATGCGACACCCCGAGCCGGCGGGCGACCTCGCGCATGCTCAAGGCTTCGATGCCATCGCTGTCGATGATCCGGCGCGCCTCCAGCACGCAGGCTTCCTTCAGATCGTCAGGCCGTTTTTTCTGTCTTTGTGCTGTGCGTGTCATCCTGATGGCTCGTCATGCCCCCCATAATCAGGGCCATGATACGCACTCTTCCCGCCCGGGGCACAGTGGCGAGCGATGCGGCGAGAAACCGGGACAGAAAGCCCGGCCGGACAGTGCCCTTGCGGCCAAGCGCCCTTATGGTGCCGCGCGCGACGCTGCGTGGGGACTGGGCCATGCCCATCTTCATGTCGGCCCGGTCCGCAAAGCCGGATCTGACCGGGCCCGGCGCCGACGAAATGACGTCGACGCCCAAGGGTTTGAGTTCGTGGCGCAATCCTTCCGCCAGCGTCTGGATGTACGCTTTGGTTGCGGCGTAGTTAGCCGCCCGCGGCGTGCCCTGAAACCCGACAAGCGAGCCCATCAGGACGATGCCGCCCTGGCCGCGCGCCACGAGGCGCGGGACCAGTGCATAGGTCATGGCCGTTGCTGCGCGGCAGTTCACATCGATCATATTGAGTTCCCCGTCCCTGGACGACGACAGGGCCGGACCGGAAAGACCATATCCGGCGGCAGCTGCGAGCAGCCCAATGTCCAGATCATCCGTCGCGGCAAGAACGTGCTCAACCATGGCGGCATCGGACAGGTCGGCGGCGATGACCCTGGTTTCGATGCTAAATTGCTTCGACAGCGACGCTGCAAGGTCGGCCAGCACAGCCTCCCGACGCGCGACAAGGACGAGATTGAGCCCGCGTCGGGCCAGGTCCACCGCCATTTCCCGCCCGATGCCGTCAGAGGCGCCGGTGACCAGCGCCCACGGGCCGTAGCGGTCCTGCCATTTACCTGTCTGTTTGGAATTCCCTGGCATTGGTCCATGCTCCTGTATCTAGTTGACACTGTCAACCTACGCAGCACAGCGGCATGAGGATCACTACATGATCAGGATTTTCAAATGAATGGGGTGGCTAGGCGGCGCGCACGATCAGCTGCGTGCCCTGCGCTTCAACAACGACAACCTGCGTGCCGGCACCAGGGCTTGATCCATCCTGCATGCTCGCCAGCCACTGGGTATCGCCCAGCTTCACTTTGCCCTGCCCGCCGGAGAAGGTTTCAACCACCGTCGCGGTTTCGCCTGTGACGCGGGCGCCGCGCTTGTTGAGCTCGGGATGGTCGGTCTCCTCATAGGTCTGGCGCAGATAGCGCGGGCCGATGAGGGCGGCAGCAACGGTGAGCACCGCAAAGGCTGCCACCTGCCAGGCGGGAAACGGGTCGCCCAGGATGAGGACGAGCACGCCGGTGACGAAGGCGGCGATGGCAGGCCACAGCAGATGTGGTGTGGGCAACACGACCTCAAAAGCCACCAGTGCGATGGCCAAGACCCACCAGCCCCAGAAAGGAACAGCATCTACAAGCGTAACGAAGGGTTCCATGATGCGCTCCGCTACGAACTGCTTGAGGGGACGCTGGTGGCCGATCCGGGCGCGGGCGGCGGTGTACCACCGCCTGCGACCTTGTTGATGTCCTTCAACTCGGAGATGCCCGAGAGAAGACCGACAAGTCCGGCTGTTTCCGCCGGGATGATGACCGTCTTCTGGTGCTTGGCGTCGGCGAGCTTGGCGAAGGCTTCCACATAGGACTGGGCGACGAAATAGTTCACCGCCTGCACGTCGCCCTTGGCGATGGCTTCGCTCACCATGGCCGTTGCCTTCGCTTCAGCTTCCGCTTCACGCTCACGGGCTTCGGCGTCGCGGAAGGCAGCTTCCCTGCGGCCTTCGGCTTCCAGAATGGCGGACTGCTTCTCGCCTTCAGCGCGCAGGATGGCGGCGGATTTTTCGCCTTCCGCCGTCAGGATTTCCGCGCGCTTCTCACGCTCGGCCTTCATCTGCTTCGCCATGGCTTCGGTGATGTCGCCGGGCGGGGTGAGGTCCTTGATCTCGACGCGGGTGACTTTCACGCCCCACGGGTTGGTGGCCAGGTCGATGACCTTGAGCAAGCGTTCGTTGATAGCGTCGCGGTTGGACAGGATTTCATCGAGGTCCATGGAGCCGAGCACGGTACGCACATTGGTCAGCGACAGGTTCGAGATGGCGCGGTCCAGATTTGCTACTTCGTAGGCGGCGCTGGCCGCATCCATGATCTGGATGAAGGCCACGGCGTCGGCCGTCACCATGGCGTTATCGCGGGTGATGATTTCCTGGGATGGAATATCGATCACCTGCTCCATCATGTTCATCTTGAGGCCGATGCGGTCCATCACCGGCACCAGCAACCACAGGCCCGGCGTCAGGGTGCGGGTGTAACGGCCGAACCGCTCCACCGTATACTCAAAGCCCTGGGGCACGATCTTGATTGAGGTGTAGACGAGCACGGCGGCAAGGCCGAGCAGGACAAGTCCGAATAGAAGGGACGCGCTGAACATGAATTCCTCCAGTCCGGCCGGTTCGACATGTGACGGCCGGAAGTATGTCGTTACCGCGACCCTGAAAGAGATTCGCGGGGCGGGAGCTTGCTGATCAGCTTATCTGATATGGGGAGTTACGCCATCATCTGCCAGCAAAACCGGTAGGGTGGGCGCCAAATCCGGCAGGAATACGGACTAAATCACCCGGTTCAACGACTCACCGCTCAAAAAAGCGTCGATGTTTTCCCGGGTCGTCTCCAGAATGCGCTGCACGGCTTCCCGGGTGTTGAAAGCAGAATGGGGTGTGATCACCACATTGCGCATGTGCAGCAGGACGTGATCCGCCAGCAGCGTTTCCAGATTGTGACTGCGCGTATAGACGGAACGCAGAAGCTCGACTTCCTCACGGATGGTCGGCTCTTCCGGCAACACGTCGAGGCCAGCCCCCGCCAGCTTGCCGGTGGCCAGTGCCTTGAGCAGCGCGTTGACATCAATGAGATTGCCACGGGCGGTGTTGATGAGAACAGCACCATCCTTCATGACCTCAAAGGCCGCATCGTCGAACAGGTGATCCGTATCAGTGCCGCCGGGGACGTGCAGGCTGACAATGTCCGACGTTGCCAGAAGCTCCGCAAACGGAACATAGGTAAAGCCCAGCTCTTTGGCGGCGTCATTATCTGGAGCTGTGTCATGAGCAATGACGTTCATGTCGAAGCCATTGGCAATGCGGATTGTGCATTGGCCAATGTGACCTGTGCCGACAATGCCGATGGTTTTTCCCTGAAGGTCAAAGCCCTGCAGGCCCGACTGATGGAAATCGCCCCGCCTTGTGCGGTCTGTCGCTTCCACCATCTTGTGAGAGACGGCCAGCAGCAGGGCAAAAACGTGCTCAGCCACAGTCGTGTCGCCATAGGACGGCACGGTCGCAAGACCAATACCGCGTGCCTTGCAGGCCTCCACGTCAATATGGTCATAGCCCGTTGAGCGGGTGGCGATCAGCTTGAGGTTCGGCAGGGCCGCGATGGTCTGGGCATCAAGGCTTGAGTACACGAACGGCGATACAATCTCCGCGTCCGCATAGTCAGCGGCGTTTTCCGGCTTGATGCGTCCCGGCACGAACTCTACCTCGTGGCCGTCTGCCAGAGACCGCAGAGGCTCGAGTTCCCACTCTTCGGTTTCAAAGACAACGATTTTCATTGTGCGTTGCCCTTACTGAGCCGCGACGGGCGCAGCCGCTTCGTCCAGTTCTTCCTCGGCTTTGGCGATCGCCTGCTTGGTGTGCAGGAAACTGTCGGGGGTCACCGACATGGAATCGATGCCGGTTGCTACCAGGAACTTTGCGAACTCGGGCTTGTCGCTGGGGCCCTGGCCGCACAGGCCGACCTTGCGCGTATGCTCATGCGCCGTGCCGATGACGGTTTCGATCATCCTTTTCACTGCCGGGTTTTCTTCATCAAACAGATGCGCAAGGCGCGCGGAATCCCGGTCTACGCCCAGGGGCAGCTGGGTCAGATCGTTTGAGCCGATGGAGAAGCCATCAAACCGTTTCGAAAACTCATCTGCGAGAATGACGTTGGACGGGACTTCGCACATCACATAGACCTCAAGCCCGTCTTCCCCGCGCACCAGGCCATGGGACGCCATGGTTTCGAGCGTGGCGTCAGCTTCCTCCAGAGTGCGGCAGAAGGGGATCATCACCACGACGTTGCTGAACCCCATTTCCCTGCGCACTTTCATGAGTGCTTCGCACTCAAGGGCAAACCCATCCGAGTAGTCATCTGAATAATAACGGCTCGCCCCGCGCCAGCCGATCATCGGATTTTCTTCGTTGGGCTCAAACTGCCGCCCGCCGATGAGCTCGGCATATTCATTCGTCTTGAAGTCGCTCATCCGTACAATGACCGGATGCGGATATTGCGACGCCGCCAGACGCGCGACGCCTTCGGCCAGCGTGTTGACGAAATAGTCTGTCTTGTCGTCGTAGCCGATGGTGATCTTTTCGATTTCCTTGCGGGCCTGCTTGTCCTTGACCTGGTCAAAGCGTGTCAGAGCGAGCGGATGCACCTTGATGATGTTGTTGATAACGAACTCAAGGCGCGCAAGACCAATGCCATCTGACGGCAGCCGCCACCAGCGAAGCGCCGCGGAGGGGGTTGCCATGTTGAGCATCAGTTTGGTGCGGGTCTCAGGCATGTCATCGAGGCTGAGATCGTTCACTTTGATGTCGGCGATGCCCGCATAGACATGACCCTCATCCCCTTCGGCGCAGGACGCCGTGATCTCGGTGCCCGTTTTGAGCACTGCTGTTGCGTCATGGCACCCAACGATGGCGGTGAGGCCCAGTTCGCGGCTGACAATGGCCGCATGGCTTGTGCGCCCGCCATGGTCCGTGACAATGGCACTGGCGCGTTTCATGATCGGCACCCAGTCGGGGTCGGTGATCGACGTGACCAGTACAGCGCCGTCCTCGAACTTGTCGATCTCGTGCGGCGAGGCGAGGTTGATGACCTTGCCGACGGCGGCGCCTGAGCCGACCGCGAGACCGGATGTGAGTTTCTTGCCCTGGTTGGAGACATGGAATGTCTTGAGGCCGCTCGCCTCGGCGCGCGATTGCACGGTTTCAGGTCGCGCCTGCACGATGGCGAGTTCGCCGGTGTTGCCGTCTTTCGCCCATTCGATGTCCATGGGGCAGCCATAGTGCTTCTCGATGGTGACGGCCCAGCGCGCCAGTTGCAGGACGTCGTCATTGCTGAGCGTGAACTGCGCGCGTTCCCTGGATTTGGTCTTCAGCCACTTTGTCGGCTTCTTGCCGCCGTCGGCATAGACCAGCTTCTTTTCCTTGGTGCCAAGGCTGCGCTCCACGATGGGGGACAGTGCGTCGTTCTCAAGCAGCGGCTTGAAGACCATGAACTCGTCCGGGTCGGCAATGCCCTGCACCACCGCTTCGCCAAGCCCCCAGGCGCCGGTGATCAGGACCATGTCCGGAAAGCCCGTTTCGGTGTCGATGGAGAACATGACGCCGGCGGCGCCGGTATCAGAGCGCACCATGCGCTGCACTCCGACGGACAATGCCACCTCGAGATGATCAAAGCCGTTGTTGTTGCGGTAGGTGATGGCGCGATCTGTAAAGAGTGACGCATAACATTTGCGCACGTGCTCCAGCAGCGCGTCCTTGCCGCATATATTGAGATAGCTTTCCTGCTGACCGGCGAAGCTTGCGTCCGGTAGGTCTTCCGCTGTTGCCGAGGAGCGTACCGCCACGTCCGGCTTGCGCTTGCCTTCACGCTCCCCCAGGTCGCGATAGGCATCCGTGATGATCTTGCCGAGGTCCTTCGGCATGGCGGCCTTCAGGAATGCCGACCGGATGGTCTTACCGACCGTTGCAAGCTCTGCCTTGCTCTCCGCCAACGCGCCGGTCTGTTCGCGGATCACATCGTCAAGACCATTGTGAGCCACGAAGTAGCGGTAGGCTTGCGACGTTGTTGCAAAGCCGCCAGGGACTTTAACGCCGACACCGGACAGGTTGGCGATCATCTCGCCTAAGGATGCGTTCTTGCCACCGACACGGGGCACGTCTGTGACGCGCGCCTCTTCAAGCCAGAGAATGTGATCTTTGGCAGAAGCGCCTTTGGAGGATTTGGATTTCGGCGATTTCTTAGTGGAAGGCATGAGCAGCAGTCTCCGCACCGGTGTTCCTACGCCGCGGTCCTGGCCTGAGCCGACCGCGCTGTCGCGTGTACATCGCGACACCACCAAAACCAGCAGACAATGGTGTCAAAGGCATGACACACCATGTGCGGCTTGTGGGTATTGATATGCGTCAAGTCCGGCGGAGGCAGCCTACTGCCGATGAAGTGAAGCTGCGTTTTCCAGGTTGATCTGCGACGACATGCAGCGGACGCCCCCGCCCATATGACACACCTGGGACGACATAACCGGGATCACCTGTTTCGATGTCAGG
>JBHJJF010000112.1:0-19504 GCA_050042885.1 Candidatus Phaeomarinibacter sp. | reverse complement strand
CCGTGCCGCCTTCAGAGTGCAGCGATGGTCCGGTCGAGGACCCCAACCCCACGTCGCCGAGCTGGTCGGAATATTTGGTGCGCGGCGTGTTCGGCACCAGCCTGTCCATTTCATCAGCCGGCACCATCTCGACAATGGTCTGCTTGCGTTGGGCGGGTGTGAGGGTCGACGGCAGGGATGTCAGGACCTCTTCCGCTGCCTCGGGCACTTCAGTGATGGCGCCGTCGGTGCGCTTGACGATGGTGCGAAAGCCCTCTCCCGTGCCCGGCGTGAGCGGCACGTAGTTGGCGATGCGTTTCATGGTGTCGTCGATGAGAGAACGCGACCAGCTCACATCGTCTGGCACGTCCTTGGCGGCGATGCGCCAGATGTCATCATCGACGCTGCGCCTGCTCAGGCTGAGAGCATCATCGAGCACGCCGGCCGCTTCAAAGCTGACCGACAGGGTGGAGATCCACCACGGCAGGGAATACTGCGGCACCTTGTTGCCGTGGATGTCTGTCTCGAAGAAGGCAACGGCAATGTCGTCGGCCCCAGAGGCCATGGCAATGCCTTCGTAAAGGCCGAAGGCAAGGGCGGTGCCATAATCCTTCAAGGTCCTGTTCAGGAGATTGCGGCTCACGCGAACGATGACCCGGTCCATGCACTCGCGTTCCAGCGGATGCACCCAAGCGAGATCATCATCGTTCAGCGCCTTGACGGCGTTGATGCCTTTATGGCCCAGCCAATCAAGGGCTGAGCGTTGAATGGCATCCCCCACTTCTTCACTTGTGGCCTCGCGGCCGCCAAGATCAGGCGCTTCCAGCGTGCGGGCGTAGTGAACTGCGCTCATGTTCCCGCACAGGCTGAGCCACGCAGACGGCGACTGCTTAGGTCTTCCAAGATGAAGTTCTTCTTTGCGGAAAATCGTTGCGATCTCCTGCAGTCTGGTCTTGCTGAATGCCAGAACCTGCCTGCCATTGGGCCTGCCCAGATAGGCCTCGGCGATGCCGAGCAGATGCTTGTCCGTCAGATGCTCCGACTTTCTGAGCACCTGATAGTTGGCAAGCATCCTCAGACGGTCACGCGCTTCCGCCTTGACGTCGGCAGGTTTGTTGGAGGCCAGCACACCGCCATAGGTGGCTGCCATGATGTTGATCTGATCATCATACTGGGCGACCGCCCGCTGCACCCAGCTGGCGTAGACCGGCATCTTCTGAAATGCCTCGCCATATCTGAATTCGACACTGTCGCCACTATCGGGCAGGACACTCAGGCGCGGTCCCGGTTCAAGTTCGCCAATACCCAGACCAACGCCGCTCAGGGCGGAAAGAACCCAGCCATAGATGCGGCGGGGAGGGGCGCTGAAGGGTGCAAATTCGCGCTCTGGCGCATTGCCGCCAATCGTGATGACACCCTTGTGGCCATAGATCACGCGGTTGTCTTTGGTGATCTTCTGCCGGGTCAGCGCCAGCGTCGTCGATCCACCTGACGGTGAGGTCACGTCCACGGAGATGGACGACCCGCTTTCCTTCGCCGACGTTGAGGACATCACCACATTGATGCGCAGCGGCATCCCCCGTGTGATCGCCTCAATGGTGCGGATGGATGGGTCATGCCGCTGGTTTGCCAGCGTGACAAACAGGAGTGTGGGGGATGCAAGCCGGGTGGCAAGCACAACATCCTTGCGGGCATCAAAGAGTTTGGGCGGGCCGTCGCCGTCCACCCGCGCATCGGCAGGGTCATCGTCCTTCCACCGGACACGGCCCCGGAAGAAATTGAAGGACAATTCCGGTTCCACCTGCGACCCGATCTCGTAGGCTTCGATGCGCCATGTGAGTTGACCCTCCACGGCCTCGCGCGCAGCTGCCGGGATTTCGGGATTCATCTCGTCCGCCTTGGGCGTGTACTCGAATGTCAGGCGCAGTTTGTCAGCACGGGCGGCGGCACTGAAAAAGGTATGGTATGTGCCGTCCCAAACCCGGTCTTCCGTATGCAGCTGGAGATCGAAAGAGTCACTTTCCGGAGACTTTTGGACGATGACCATGGCGTGTGAGGCATCGTCCTGCGGGCGCCATATGCCAAGGCTATCCTCCAGCGAAATTTCGTAGTCCGCGCGGACTGGCTTTTCATCGGGCACAGGTTGGGATTGTTCAGCCGCGGTGCCGCTGTCTGCGACAGTCGCATCTTCCGGCTCTTCTTCAATGACTTTATCGAGGCGCGCAATCAACTCGTTCAGCAGCGCCACGCGGTCGCGCGCCGCTTCAGCTTACCTGACAGAGACGGCAGCTTCCGCACGACGATCTGCTGCGCGTTTGTCATCGCCGCGGGCCTGTTCTTCCCAGAACTCAGCCTGCCGGCGGCGTTCAGCTTGGTCGTCCTCTGTCAGACCGGGGCTTGAGATATCCCCCAGGCTCTCCTGCGCCCGCTGGCGGTTGCGGGCGGCATCGCTCTCAGACCCTGCGGCAAGTTCTTCCCATCCATCAGCACGTTGCTGGCTGCGCTGTTCCTGATTGACCTGCACGTCGCGCTGGGCCCGCAGCCGCGTGCGCGCTTCGATGGCCCGTTGGCGGGCGGCATCTTTGTCGGAGTAAGCGAGCGTTTCAATTTCACCCACATCGCGCACGTCGCTGTGGTAGATGTCCGTCGGGCTCGATGGCCGTGCTTGCGAGTCCGCGGGCGAGTCAGGGATTGTCTCTACATGGACGGGCTCCTGCGGCGTATAGGTAGGATGCTCGATAACCGGGAGTTCGAATCCCGGTGGCAAGGATGGAGGCGTCTCCTGTGCAAGCGCGTCATTGCCGGGAGCCAGCACAATGGTCAACCCAATAAGCAGCGAAGCCCAGTGGACGCCAATAGGTGACTTTGTGACTGAGCTATTATGAGTTCTGGTCACCTGGTTGCTCCTCGCCGGAAACAAAAACGGCGGGAGGTTTGAGAACACCCCCGCCGCTTCTTGTACGCATACGCCGCGTCCCTCACTCAGACACGGAAACGATCTCGACGGAGTCCACGTTGACCAGAACTTCGCCGTCGGCTTGCTTCCACTTGCCAATCAGGAGGGCCAGATCGCCCGGCGCGCGAAGCGACGTCAGCGGATCCGTTTCCACAACAATCGGTGTCCCGTCTTCGGTGCGTGCGCCACGATCGGCCGTCACATGGTAGCTGCGACCACGCTTGTGGATGGACAGGCGGACCGGGCGCGTTTCATTTTCGGTAAGCTCGGCAGCCAGACCGGCCTCATCCATGCCTTCCCTTAAGCAGAAGACGTTGCCGAAGATCGTGCGCTCGAACTTGGTGATCGTGCCGTTGGAATTCTTGTAGATGCCAACTGCGGCATGGCTACAGCCGCAGCACCACGACTTGCTACAGAACGAGCCGGTCAGGTAGTTTTTGGCATCCTTGTAGAGCCCGAATGTCACACTGTCCTTTCCGGTCTTGAACTCGCCGGTAAACGTCATGTGTGCGTCCCAGTCGCCATCTGGCAGATCGCGCTTGAGCACGATCAGGTTTTGGGAATTCTCATTCGAGAAGACCGCATTCGCGCTGTTGATCATCAGCAGGTTGCTGTCTTCGACAATGAAGGCGTCCGGGTTCGGATTGTTAACGACCCAGTCTTCGCTCAGCTCTGTGTCAAAATCGTCGAAGAAGAACTGTGTCGCGACCGGTTCCGGCTCGGGTTCGGGCTCCGGTTCCGGTGCAGGCTCGGGGGCTGCTTCCACAACTTCCGTGACCTCAGCCAGCGCCACCTTCAGCTCATCTGCATTGGACGCATTGTAGTAAGAGCCATTGCCCTTTTCCGCTATGCACTCCAGTTGCTCGCGGGCTGCAGAGTCCACGTCAAAGCCGACTGCATGGACTTTGGTATCCACACCTGCCGTCGCGAGTTCCGAGGCCACTGCACACGGGTCGCCGTTGCAGGTTTCAATGCCATCTGAAATCAGGATGACATTGTTGCTCGCATCATTGGTCGGGAAGACGTCGCCTGCTGCCTTCTGGGCGCCGGCGATGGGTGTCTTGCCCTTCGGCTTGAGCTCGTTGAGTTTGGCAACAAGGGCCTCAGGTGTTGCCGCGCCAAGGCCAGAAAGGACCTCGATGTCGTCGCAGGCGCCCTCCGACCGGTGGCCATAAACGAGCAGACCCGTCGTGGTACCCTCGCTGACATCCGCCAGCAGGCTGCCCATGACTTCGCGAGCAGTCTCGATCTTGGCAGTGCCATCGATCTGTCCCCACATGGAGTTCGACGCGTCGAGAATGTAAACAACATTGGTTGCAGCGGCCGCCGGAAGCGCGGCAACGGCAAGTCCGGCAGACAAAACTAAAGCTGAAAAGGCGGCGCGAAAGCGCATCTTTCTCTCCCCTGAAAAGGCGTACACCCACAGTGGACTCTACTGAGCGAACAGGGTTATCTCAACCGCCAGACTGCTGCCAAAACATCATCAATATTGATGATTACACAAATCCAAAACCGTGATATAGGCAGAAAAAGTCGCAGAAAAAAGACGTTTTCAGGGTGATCTGGCAAGTGTCTTCCGCGTACCGCATTTCAGCGTCGGCCGCCCTGTCACGAGGCGTCTGATCGGTGCGACGCCCGCTCCAAGGCAAGGTCAAACGCACGTCTTGCACAGGCCATAAGGCACCGCTGTTTTAGCGATGGCGAGACATACGATCAGGATGGTCAGCCCAGGACCTGCCTCACCACTTTGTCCGCCTTGTGGACCGGCAGTCCAAGCAGACGCAGGATGTTGATGCACAGGCGGCGGGTCAGGTCTGCGTTACGGCCATGGGCGAGCTGCGTACGGATAGCAGCACTAATGAGCGCGACGACCTGACTAACGGTGAAAGTGTCGACCTCGACCTTGAAGGCACCCTGCTCGATGCCAATGGCAATGTCGGCCCTCAGATACTGGAACGAGTCCTTGCGAGGTTCCGGCAGATAGGTGCCTGCATCGAACAGGATCGCCGCCCAGTCCGGCGTGGTGAGAGTGAGGTCTACAAAGCCAGCCGTTGCCGTCACGATCCGTGTCGGGCCGTCATCGATGCCGGCCATCTGCGCGTCAAGCCGCCGGCTGACTTCAATGGCCACTTCCATGGCGATCTTCTGCAGGATCTCTTCTTTCGACTGGAAGTAATTGTAGAAGGTCCCGTTGGCGAGGCCGGCCGCCGTGGTCATGTCGCCGATCTTTGCAGCTTCCATGCCTTTGCTGCCGGTAACATCGACCGCTGCGTCCAGCAGCGCTGCAAGGGTCCTCTCGCGTTTGCCCTTGCCGCTGGCCGCGTCCCTGAAAAACCTGTCGTCCACTTGGTACTCCGGATCGAATCTGCTGGTCCGAACCCATTATGGCGCAATGGGGGTTGACATACCAGATAATTGAGATGTATCTCAAAAATGAGAATACTCTCAATTATGGAAACCAACAAAGGGCTCGGGACCCCATGGCACCCAAAACACCGATCCTCATCATTGGCGCAGGCCCGGCCGGGCAGCTCTCTGCCTTGTCGCTGGCCAGACACGGCATCGCCTGCGACATCATCGACCGCCGCCCCAATATCGGCACGGCTCCCAAGGCCCATGCTGTAAACGCCCGGACTCTTGAAATCTGCCAAAGCCTTGGTGTCGACGCCGAAGCATTGCGGGCAGAAGGGGCCAGCGCCAATGACGGCGGCTCGGTGCGCTTTGTTGGCACGCTCAGCGGTCCGCAGTTCGGTGTTCTCCCGTATGAGCGCCAGGACGAGGGCGCGCTGGCCCACACGCCTTACCCGCTCACCAATATCCCCCAACCGAAATTCGAAGCGGCCCTTGAGCGTCATGTGCACGCGGAGCCGCGCGTCAATCTGCGCCGCAATGTGAGCTGCAACAGCATCGAAGATGGTGATGCCGGCGTAGTGGCAACCCTCGAAGACCTGACGTCCGGCGATGTCACGACAAGCACATACGAGTACGTGATTGCTGCGGACGGGGCCGGGTCACAAATCCGCACAGCGCTTGGCATCGCCATGGAGGGCCCGGAAGTTCTGGAGAACTTCATTACAATTCACTTCGAGGCGGATTTACGTCACCTGACTGACGCGCGCCCAGGCGTCTTGTACTTCCTTCTGGACCCGGACAATGCCGGTGTGTTCATCGCCTATGACCGCGCAAGCACCTGGGTATTGATGCATGGCTACAACCCGGACACGGAATCGCTGGCCGACTATGACGTGGAGAGATGCGCTGCGCTGGTCCGCAAAGCTGCCGGCGTCCCGGAGCTCGATCTTGCTATTCGCAACATCGGTTCATGGGCCATGTCTGCGCAGATTGCTGAGACCTACAGCAAGGGCCGGGTGTTCCTCGTCGGCGATGCGGCGCATCGCTTTCCGCCAACGGGGGGGCTGGGCCTCAACACCGGCGCCGGCGACGCGCAAAATCTGACGTGGAAACTTGCTGCCGTGATCAAAGGCCAGGCCTCCCCAGACCTGCTGGGCACCTATCAGTCAGAGCGCCAGCCTATTGCCCGCATCAATTCCGAGCAAAGCCTGACCAACGCGGCAAAGATCTTTGACCTCTATGCCCTGCTGCATGGCCTCGACCCGGAGAAAGTCGCAGCACACTACGCGGCGGTAAGCGCGGCCCCTGCCGCTGTTGACGGGCTGCCTGAGGTCGTCGAGGCACAGCGCCCCCACTTCGACAGCTTCAATCTGCAGATCGGGTATCGCTATGTGTCAGACGCGCTGCAGGACGCAATGACGCTCCCCGCGGCGTCCGACATCGAGACCAGCACATACCAGCCGGACTGGCAGGTCGGCGCACACGTGCCCCACAGCTGGATCACCGATGGCGGTGAAACCATGTCCATCCATGAATTGTTCCAGATGACCCGGTTCACCCTGTTGACCGGACCTGAGGCCAATGGGGCCTTCGCTGCAACCCAGGGCGACGTGCACGTACAAAGCTGCCCGGGCAACGCCCAAACCGGGTTTGACTGGTACGAGCGCACCGGCCTGCCGTCCACCGGCGCAGTGCTTGTGCGCCCGGACGGACACATCGCCGCCCGGCTCACAGGCCAGGAGAACGATCCCGCAGCGACGCTTACATCCGCGCTGGCGTCGGCATTGATGACCAACCAGGGAGAAAATGCATGAACCTCGGACTGGAAGGCCGCACGGCCATTATCTGTGCCTCGTCGCGGGGGCTTGGTCGCGCCTGCGCCATCGCGTTGGCGCGCGAAGGCGCCCTTGTCACCATCAACAGCCGCAATGCAGACGCTTTGGAGGCCGCTCGGGCAGACATTGCCCGAGACGCAGGCGTGGATGTCGGCAGGATCACAGCCGCCGCTGCCGACCTCAACACGGAGGAAGGCCGCGCCGCACTGGTAGCTGCCTGTCCGAATGCGGACATTCTCGTCACCAACAATGAAGGCCCGCCCCCCGGCGAGTTCACCAAGTGGGATATGGACGATTGGCAGGCAGCCCTTGAAGCCAACATGCTGGCGCCCGCTTTCATGATCAAGGCGCTGATCGGCGGTATGAAGGAACGTCAGTTCGGCCGCATCGTCAACATCACCTCTGCCATGGTGAAGTCGCCCAACTACTATATGGGCCTTTCCACGGCGGCCCGCTCCGGCCTTACGGCTCTGTGCAAGGGGCTGTCGGTGGATGCCGCCCCCTTCAACGTCACCCTCAACAACATGCTGCCGGAGCGGTTTGATACCGACCGGCAGGAACGCATGGCGCAGTTTGCCATGGCCGCCAAAGGCATCACCCGCGACGAGGCGCGCGCGGAAATCTGCGACACCATTGCTGCAAAACGCATGGGGCAGCCGGAAGAATTCGGCGATGCCTGCGCCTTCCTCTGCAGCGCCCAGGCCGGGTTCATTTCCGGCCAGAACCTGCAACTCGACGGCGGCTCATACGCCGGTCTCATCTAGGAGAAAGATCATGGACGCTCTTTACGACCAGACTCTTGTGCCGCGTATCATCTTTTCGTTCATTGGTTTTGCAATCGCAGTCGGCCCCATGTTTGCCGACTTCAACAAGACCCACGCAACCAATCCGGCCTGGACGCCGCACGCCCGGTTCCATGTGGTGTGGCAGGTGCTGAGTCAAGCGGGCGTGTCGATGACCATCCTCTATCTTCTGTGGGCGCCCTCACCGGACTACGTGACCCACATCTGGCTCGCAGCGCTTCTTAACTATGTGTGGATGGTCAGCTTTTTCGCCACCCTGTCCACCATGTCGCTCTTCGACGGTGCCCTGAAGGACGTGAACGGCATCAAGCCGTTCCGGTTCAATATCTTCGGCAAGGTTTATCTCGTGGATACAAATCTGTTCGGCGCGACACTCTTCGTCCTGCTCAATTCAACCGGCGTCTGGCTGCTCGCCACCACCTAGGATTCCACCCATGCCCAAGACGCCGATCATCCTATGGAGCATTCTCATGGTTCTGTCTTATCCCGCCGCCGCCAAGGTGGACATCGCACCGCGCAGCGATGCGTTGACCTTCGCCCGCATTGGGTCGCCCGGCGCGTACCAGTTGATGCTCGTCTCGTCTTATGTGGATGGCCAGGTCAGCGGTATTGATCTGTCCCGAAGTTTTGGCGCGGACGCCGATGACCCGATCACGCTCTTCGCAGCGCAGGGATACGATGCGCTCGCGGCTGCCGAAGGACCGGCAATGGAGGTCTCCATTGAAGACCTGGCCCTGCCTGTGGATCTGACGGCATCGCACATTGCCGTTGGCACCAACTTCCCGGCACACGCGGAAGAGGCAACCGTTGAAGACGGGCCGTTCCTGTTTGCCAAGGAAGTTGTTCCCACGGCATTCAATGCGCCGGTGTCTCAAGGCAATGCCTTGCTCGATTACGAAGTTGAACTGTGCTTTGTCGCGCTTGAAGATTTTGACATCAGTTCCCCGCCCCAAAGCGCCGTCCTCATCCTCTGCAATGATGTAACGGATCGCGCGAAACTGATGCGTCATCTCAATCCGTCAGACGTGACATCAGGCGACGGCTTTACGACCGGCAAGAGCGCACCCGGTTACATGCCCGTCGGCAATCTGTTCGTCATCCCTCGCGATCTGCGCAGCTTCGCACCCGAAATCGATCTTCGTCTTTATCGGGGCACAGACCTTGTTCAGTCTGCAAAGCAATCCCTCGCCATCTGGGACTTTGACGAGATCCTCAGCCAGTCAGCCGCCCGCGCCGACATAACATGGGACTATCAGGGCCAGCAGGTTGGACTACCCATCTCCAACGGTAGTGTCCCCGCGCGCACGGCCGTTCTCGGTGGCACACCGGATGGAACTGTCTTCAAGGGCATTGACCGCATGGCCATGGTCATGGGCGTTGCCGACTGGCTCCTGGGTGGCTGGAATAAACCCGTCACCCATTGGGTGATCGAACGCCATATCGCCCGGGCCTATGCGCACGGAACATATCTTCAGTCCGGCGAAACCATGACAATCACAACGGACCACCTTGGCGAGTTGATGAACCCGATTACCGACTAACTCCCGACCGCTGTGCATGCAGATGACCTGTGATCCGTGACCGTTTGAAGCTGCGGACGCTGAGGCACAGGCCTGGCTTGACGGAGCGATTGCTCTGCGCCGTCTTGCTCATCCGAGGGCTGGACCACAACATTCTGACGCAGATCGCTCTGCTGTTTACGCCGGTCTTCTATGTGGTCTGCCGTTGGCTTGAGGGTTTTTTGACGTCAGATCCTGTGGCCGGAACAAAAAGCGAGACCTAACGCGTTCCGTTGGAGCCCAAACGGTGCTCGCGTCGTGTGCCTGAGTGGCACGTCGCTGGGGGGCACTTTGGCCTAGGCGGCCTTCACCTGAACCTGCGTTTGACGCTTGCCGTCGGGGCCATACAGATTGACCTTCAGGCTCGAAATGGCATGCACCAGCGCATTCGGGGCAACTTTCTCATGGCCGGTCCAGGTGATGTTTGGGAACCGGTCAAAGATCCGCTCATAGGACAGGCGCAACTGCATCTGCGCAACGCGGCTGCCCAGGCATTTGTGCACGCCATGGCCAAAGGCCAGATGCTTGTCCACATTA
The DNA here is from genome assembly GCA_050042885.1 of Candidatus Phaeomarinibacter sp. Lineage (GTDB taxonomy): Bacteria > Pseudomonadota > Alphaproteobacteria > CGMCC-115125 > CGMCC-115125 > Pyruvatibacter. The sequence goes on along the minus strand of JBHJJF010000112.1, from coordinate 9,483 downwards.
TCCCGCATCATGTCGAACGTGTCCGGGTTCGGGAAAACGCTCGGGTCTCTATTGGCCGCGCCGTACCACAGGACGACCTTTTCGTCCTTTGCGATGCGTTGCCCGTTCAGCTCTGTGTCCTCTGTCACGGTGCGCCGCATATGCCGGACCGGGGAAATCATCCGCAACGCCTCTTGGGACATGCGTGGAATGAGAGAGGGATCATCCAGCACCATCTGCCGCTGATCCGGAAATTCCGTCATCAACCGAATAGTGCCGGACAGCGAATTCCGGCTTGTATCGTTGCCCGCAAAGATGATCAGCAGCCAGGACCCGTCAAGAAATTCCTGCGGCAGCTCTTCACCTTCAAGCTTCGTCTGGGCGATGGCCGTCAGCAGATCTTCGCGCGGATTTGCCCGCCGGTCCGCCATGACCTTCTCGCCATAGGCGAACATATCCTCGACAGCCTTGAAGAAGCGGAAGGGGAACAGCGGTTCCTTGATGATCACCTGCCACGGATTGGTCAGATACTGGCCCGCAAGCTCAAGATAGTGCATCCAGTGCTTGATCTTCGGGCGGTCTTCTTCATCCACGCCGAGCATTTCACACAGGGTGAACAGCGGCAGTTCTTCTGAGAACACGGGCACCATGTCTACAACCGGGCCCTTGCGCTCCATGTCGTCCAGCAAAGCGTCAACCTTGGCGGCAACTTTTTCGCGCAGCGTAGCCACATAGCCTGCAGCGAAGAAATCCATCTGCTGAATGCGCATCTCCATATGCCGTGGCGCATCCAGATTGATCAGGGCGTTCAACGCTGCGGAGACAAGTTTCTCCGGCTTCCATTTGTCTTTTGGTGCAACGCCAAGATTGATGCTGCCACGCTCAGACGAAAACACGGTTGGTGCCAGTTCCACGGATTTGAGGTCGTCATACTGACTGACCGACCAGAACCCGTCCCCGCCCTTGCGGATGGACGACCACATGATGGGAGCCTGGTCGCGCATCCGGCCGTAAAACTCATGCGGATGCCCGCCGGTCCACGACGCCGGGTTCCATAGTTCAAAGTCTGTGAACTCCGGATAGACAGCCTCGAAAGTCGGGCGCTGATGGTTGGAGTCGGTAAGGATGTCGTCGCTAACAAGTCGCATCTTGCTGTGTCGCCTGTCCTGGATGTTGGGTCCATGGTCGATCAAGACGGGCACAAAGAAGCGCCTGCCTGAAACCATGCTGTCTGAGCGAGCTTATTCTTGCTCAGTTTCAGGCGACTTAAAACCATTCACATGTCCGGATTGGGCGGTCATCCCCAGTCAAACGACGGGCCAGCGACATGACTAGCGGTGGGCCCCATGTGGCGGCCAAGATGTCCCTACGGAAAACGGGACCGCTCGCAATCCGGCCGGCGTTCGACGTCTGGAAGAAAAATTTCGACCTGTGCTCGTCGCGAAGGGTCAAGAGCACCCTCTTGAGCATTCTGGCCAGCCGCCCGGGTCATCGCATCAACCTGGTGACTCGTCCATGCCTTAGGGTCCGGGCGATGCGGCTAATTGGAAAGGTCTTGCGCCAGCATCAGGGCATTGCCGTCGGGATCATAAAATGTCGCGGTGCTGACCATGCCTTCGATGGTTTCCGTCGCCCCGTCGAACCGGACATTGGCCTTTTCCAATGCGGCCCGGGCAACCGAGATATCAGCGACGCCGAAGACCGGAACACAGTTACCGGGCGCAGGCTCTGATTGTTCGCCCAGTCCCAGGGTAACGCCGTCGGTATTCGTCTGCAGTTCGCTCCATCCGGCTTCGTCGCTGTGATAGAGCAGGGGGAAACCAAGATGCTGTTCGTACCACTCAGCACTGGCATGCCTGTCACCCACCGACAGCGCCAGGGTAATTGTGTTGTCCAATGAAACGACAGCCATGATGCTTCCCCGTGTACCAAAAATATAGTAACTATATTTCATGGATATGCCACTTCTTGTCAACATCACGTCCAAAGCCTGGTCGCTTAAAATTCTGGCCCTCCTGGAGTCAGGTGTGCCCGGCCGGCAGGCGCCGTTGATTGCCGCCAGCCAGGCAAGCCGTACGTCTTTTGCGTCCAGCCTTGAGCACTTGATTGACCTTGGATTGCTGGAGAAGAACCCGGGCCACGGTCACCCACTCAGGCCGGAGTTCCGCCTGACCCGCTCGGGCGTCATGGCTGCCGGAATGGCGGCCAGGATCATGGCCATCGTGCCCGATGACGAGGCGTTTGCTGTCATAAGGCGGAGTTGGGCCGTGCCGGTTCTGGCGATCACGCAGACGCCGAAACGCTTCTCGATCATCAAGTCAGGCCTGGGAGGGATCACAGACCGTGCCCTCTCCCAATCATTGAGCACGCTGGAAGAGCAGTCGTGGCTCAAGCGCGAGATAGACATGTCGCAGCGAACCCCGTTCCCTACCTATCTCGCGATGAATGCGGGTTTAAAGATCAACCAGGCAATTGACTTGCGGGTCTAGGCCGCCTGAATTTTGCTGATGAACTCGTGGATACTGCGCTTGAGGTGGTCTGACCGCTCGGAAAGCTCCCCGGCCAGTTCACTGACCGACGCGGAAGACGTCTGCGTCTGGCGTGTTGCGTTGCTGACCTCAGAGATATTCTGGACCACGTTGTTGGTGCCGTCAGATGCTTCCTGAACGCTGCGGCTGATTTCCTGTGTCGCGCTGCTTTGTTCTTCCATTGCCGCGGCGATGGTCGACATGTTCTCTGTAAGAGATGCAACGGACTCCGTAATGCGGTTGATGAAGCCGGCGGTATCTGTGGTATTGCCCTGAATGCGGTCTACCTGGGTCCGCACTTGCTCTGTCGCCTTTGCAGTCTGGTTGGCAAGCGTCTTTACTTCCGTTGCCACAACAGCAAAGCCCTTGCCTGCTTCGCCGGCCCGCGCAGCCTCAATGGTGGCATTGAGCGCCAGCAGGTTTGTCTGTTCGGCAATGTCCGAGATCAGTTCGATGACACTGTTGATTTCACCGGCAGAACTCTCAAGCGCGGACATGCGCTCGGCGGTCTGCTCGGAAATGGATTGCGTCTCTGTTGCCATGCTGTTGATGCCGGACAACTGGCTGCTGATCTCGCGAATGGATGCGGTCAGTTCCTCTGTTGCCGCAGACACGCCGTTCACATGATTGCCAGCATTCTCGGCAGATGCCGCAACATCTTCGGACAATTTGGATGTCTCGCTGGCAACGTCGCTCATTTCCACTGATGTCTGTGACATCTTCTGAGTGGTCAGTTCCAGCGCCGCCGTCACGTCCTCTGAGTCACTGCGGAAAGCCGCAACGGAGTCTTCAATCAACCGGGCCCGGTCCAGCTGCTTTTCGTCCTCGGATTGCTTGGCCGCCGTCAGCTTATCGTTCTCAATGCCATTGTCACGGAACAGCACAAGGGCCTTGGCCATCTGGCCGATCTCATCCCCGCGATGTGTGCCGGTGATGTCCGCCGTCCATTCCTTGCGAACCAGCGCGCTTGTCGAGGCCACCAACTCCTGCAACGGGCGGGATACCATCAGAATAATCATGGCCGAGGAGGCAAAGGCTGTTAGAAGCGTCAGCACCATGCCGAAAAGAGAGATGGTGTTGGCCGTGTTGAGAACGCTGTGGAGCGTTGTGGATTGCGCCGCATTCTGCTGACCCAAGATGTCTATAGCGCCGGCGAAAGCGGTATCCATTTTCTCGCGCAGCTGGGTGTTCTCTTCAGATGCCTCAATCAGCCGTGCCATGTCCACGCTGTCAGGGACCTGCATGTGAGACAGCTGGCGAGAAGAAATGTTTGTGGTCCAGTCCTCAAAAGCAGCGGCGAACGAAGATCCCCGGTCGCCAAGGTTTGCAATGCCGGTAAAGGAATCCAGACCCTGTATCAGACGGCGGGTCTCCGCCACACTTTCAAGGTGGTGGTGGCGGCTGCGCAAGTCACCGGAGTTCAGAAAAGCTGACATGTGTTCGCGGGCGGCACGGGCGTGGCCCTTCATGTCTGAATAGTGCGACGTGGCCTCCGACACGGTCTCAAACGACTCCAATGCACTGTTGGCACGCATAATGGCGCTGAACACCACCGCCCCTATGACCAGATTGATGGCGACAATGACACCCAGCGACGCCAGAAGCTTGGCCTTGATGGATACATCATTGAACTTCTTCAGATATTTCGCATTGAACATGGCGTGTTGCTCCCGAGCCATCTGGCCCGTCCCGGCGTTTAAAGGGGGCTCACCGACTGGCGGCGCTGCAATTCTGAAAGATTGACTTCAATGGTGACAGCGCCGATGGCGTCGGTTCCGCTCGCATCCGCCACGGTCATGTTGACCTGCGTGCGCCAGATACCCAGTGCATCATCGAATTCCGGCTCGTCCACAAACACGGCATCCGCAGCGATCGGGTAGGTTTTCTGAAACTTGGCTTCATCACCCTGCCAGTAGTCCGACGTGACACCACTCTGGCCGACATTCAGCCCGATCGCGTCAACCACGAATATTTCAGTATACAGACCAATAGCCTGTGCCTGTACACGTGTGAGATAAGATGACAGGGGATTGGTCAATGTGGCGGCAATGAGCGGTTGGCTATCAGCCTTGCGTTCTGCGCGCCACGTGTCATCCAGCGCGAGAATGTCGCCCTCGCTCATGCCGGCATGTTTCTTGTTCTGGTTGGCAATCGACGCACGGACAATTTCCGTATCTACGAATTGTCTGAGGTCGGCGATCACATCAGGCGTAACATCGGCAGATGTCGGTGTGACGGGAAGAACCTCGACGGTTTCTTCTGTCGCTTGCGTGTCATCAACGAGCGCCGCGTCCTGCGCGGATGCCACCGAAGTCAGCAGCCCCGTTGTTGCGAGCACGAGCACGCCAACTGAGAATGTAGTTCCACCATGTAAGTTCACGCCGCTTCCCCCGCGCCAGACTTTAGAGCTGCGGACAGGGCATGACCGTCGCATCGGTTCGCCACATCACCCCTGACCGCGCTCTACTATTGGCGGAGGAATTCAAAAATTGCCTTAACGCACAGGCATTTCGTGCAAGTGGCACACGCTTAACGGGAAAGTGCCGGGGTGTCCGGCATGTCCTTCAACTGCTGCGTGCAGGGCGCCACCTAAGAGTCGTCGCCGGACTCATATTGTTCCGCGATCTGCGCGCCGATCTGGCTGGTGAGCGCAAACAACTGGTCGGGATCTGATTGGCGAAGCTTCGCCGCTTCCAGTTCCATACCGCTGGCAAAGAGAAGCTCCGGCACGTTGTTCTTGACGGCCTCCAGAATGGCATTGGCGCAATCCATCGGATCGTCACCGCCTTCGATGGCATCATCTGACTTGCCGCGCGTCGTGCCGTCCGCCGTAAACGCATTGCGCGAGACGTTGGTCGCGACCGACCCCGGCAGCACATTCGTGACATGGATGTTGTGACGGCCCTGAACTTCCGTGCGCAGCGCGTCCATATAGCCAATAAGCCCGTGCTTGGCGGCAGAGTAGGCCGTGCGCAAGGGCGCACCGATGCGTCCGGCGACTGAACTGATGGCGATGATATGTGCGCCACCTGCTTCGGCCATCTTTGGCAGTTGCAGCTGCGTCAGCCAGATCGGCGCCAGCAGATCAATGTTGATAAGGTCCGTATAGACCTGCGGCTTTGTATGGATGGCCAGGCTGCGCTGGCTGACACCCGCATTGTTGACGAGCACATCAACGCGGCCCGTCCACGCCCAGGCTTGGCCGACGATTTTCTCAAGGGCCTCAAAGTCGGTCGTTTCAAACGGCAGAATGTGACTGTCGGTGGGCAGCTTGTCTGCCACGGCCTGAAGCGCATCCACCCGCCGACCGGACAGAATAATCCGCGCCCCTTGATCGGCAAAGACCTTGGCCACGGCCTCGCCAATGCCCGAAGAGGCGCCGGTTACCCAAACGGTTTTGTCTTTGAAATCGGTCATAAAGCTTCCTGCCTGAACTATTTTTGGTTTGTGAGTGTCACGCGCTGCGGGCGACAACACGTTCGAGGGATGAGCCGCGGATCTTCTGACAAGTATGCAGAATTGCCGTTACCGCACCAAGGGGACCGCCGGACGGTACTTCATCATGAAAATTGGGATCCGCGTCGAGACGGTCAAACCAGCGACCGACGGCCGGGTGCAGCCGGTGCAACGGATAGGACGAACTGATGAGGCGGCGTGAATAAATGTACCACGCGATATCCACCACGCTGACAGCGTCGCCCAGCAGAAAACGGCGCGTGGACAATAAGTCATCGAACTCATCGAGCTGCTTTTGAAAATTCCCGAATGCCCTCGTGGCCTGTTCGTCGGTGACGCTGCCGTGGGCGATGATGTCACGCCAGAAATTCAACTCCGCCAGCTTGTGGGCGTCGGCTTCGCCTTCAATCGTTCCTGCGCCGAATTCCTCATAGGCCTTGAGGTCCTTCTCCGGCCGCTTGGTAAGGAACGATGGAAACATGAACCGCACGGTGAGGGCGCGAATGTCCAGGTGCAGGTCATCCTCCGCTTTCAGCATGGCCTTGATGGTGTCGGCCTTGTCTGTCGGCATCAAAGCCGGGCTGGGGAACTCCGCCTCCAGATACTCAAGGATGTCGTTGCTCTCGATGATGACCTTGCCGTCATGAACAAGCGTTGGTACCAGCCCGCGCGGGTTGATGCCCATATACCACGGCGTGATGTGTTTCTTGGCAGCCAGGTTCATATGGTGCGAGGTCCATGTGATGTTTTTGAGCTGCAAAAAAATCCGGACCTTCTGGGAGCAGGTCGAGACAGAATTATGGAAGAGGTGCAGTCCTTTCCATTCCAGCACTTCCTTGGTCTGAATATCGTCTTCGAGCAGGACAACCATCGGGCGTTTCCTTGAATTCAGGTTATAGCGAGGCGCGTTACGCGTTTTTTTGGCTTTTCCAGACAGTCAGCATGCGTTCGGTCAGCCCGTCACGGACGATGACAAGGTGATAAAGCGCGGCCACCACGTGCAGAGCAATCGTTGCGATGATGAGTTCGGTCGCCAGTTCATGCACCCAGCGGAACTGGTCATAAAGTGCTTGGGCGCCTGTCCCGTCACCGAAAGCGAAGAGCCCGAAGGGGGCAATCACCGTGTTGGCGTTCATCGCCGCCAGGATGCCAAAAATGATGAGAGTCGCGATCAGGCCGTAAAGCGCCCAGTGCGCTGCATGGGCCAGCAGCTTCTGCCATTCCGGCATCTCTGCGGGGAGTGGTGGGGTGCCGTGCTTCCAGCGCAGGTAAATTCGCATGATGAAGAGCACCGTAACAATCGTCCCGATCGATGTGTGGTCGTTGCGGGACTCAAAGCGGTCCAGATCAGCCATCACGCCGCCGAATTTTTGGGCGATGAAGAGATCCATCATGATGAGAATTGCCATCAGCCAGTGCACGATTTTCTGGGTGACCGCGTAGTCGGCCCTTTGAGTGTCAGACGCCATGAAACCTCTCCCTGAAAGAACCTGCCGCGGCAGCGGGCCAAAAATGCCCACAAACCAGAGGATTTTTAAAAGTGGCAGTTGACATAATTAGTGATGTTAAATATGTCAAGTGTCATGAATAATATCGCGACCAAATCGGTGCAAAGACGGCGCGCCCCGCAGCAGCGGGCTGAAGAGACACGTGCGGCCCTGCTGGAGACGGCGGTGCATATGTTCACGACGCACTCTTATGACGGGATTTCGATCCGTGCGCTTGAAACAGCGGCGAATGTGCAACGCGGGGCGGCGGCCTATCATTTCGAGAGCAAGGAAGGTCTCTGGAAAGCAGCTGTCGGCACGATCCTGGAAAGGTTCGTGACGCGGCTCGGAACGCTGGAAACCGTACTCATTGATCTCGACGAAGACGAGCAAATACGCGCCGAGGTGAAGGCCTTTGTACGGTTCTCGGCGGAAACACCTGAGCTCAACCGGTTGATCATTCAGGAGGGCCGCGAGGACACCTGGCGGCTGGATTATCTGGTGAACACCTTTATCCGCGATCGGTTCGGCAGGTTGCGGGAGACCCTGAACCTGCTGAGTAATCCGCATACATATTATATGGCAATTGGTGCAGCGACGCTCGTGTTCGACGTTGAATATGAGTGCAAGACCCTGTTCGGCGTGGACCCCAAAACGGATGAGTTCATCCGCGACCATGCAGCCCGGGTGGCTGACATGGTTGTCTATCTACGCCGGAAGGAACTGGCAGAGGAGGAAACCCGATGAGCACATCCTTGAAGAATGCGCGTGTTCTGGTGTGTGGCGCATCCGGAGGTCTGGGGCAGGTCCTGGCCCGCACCTTGATGGACAAAGGCATGAACGTCCGCGGCACCATGCGGGACCCCGCAAAAGCCAGATCCAACGACATTCAGATGCTGGCGATGGATGTGCTCGACGGGCAATCCGTGCAGGCTTGTTTTGAAGAAGCCCGCACAGCCATGGGTGGTGTGGATGTGGTCGTGAACTGCATCAACGAGCTGGTCCTGGGATCGGTCGAAGAAACCTCGATGGACGAACTGGACCGGGTCTATGCCATCAATGTGCAAGGCCTCGCCGCCATTGCCCAGGCAGCTGTTCCCGCCATGCGCGCCCAGGGGCATGGGCTCATCATCTCCATGAGTTCACTGGGCGGCGTCCTGGCCGTGCCCTATCTCAGCGCCTACACCTCTTCCAAGTTTGCCCTCGAAGCGTTCAGCGAGGCGCTCTATCACGAAGTGAAGCCGGACAATATCGCCGTCGCCATCATGCAGCCCGTCGCCATGCACATGGACCGGCCGGACGTCGGCGACCATCTCAAGATTGCGGCTGCCGCCACGCCAGAATCGTTCACGCAGTCTGTGGCCCGGCTGATGGCCAAGGACACCAGGGCAAGCAAGCTGACACCGGAAGATGTGTCTCTTGCCATCCACAAGGTGATCGTCAGCAAGAACCGCAAGCTGAGATATCCCATGGATCGCGCAAAGGTCGTCGGCAAGATCAAGCGCATCGCCCCCCAAGGGCTTATCAACAAACTCATCGGCGGCATGCTGCAGGATGCCGCAAAGGCCTGCTGCTTTACAGCACAGCCATCAGATGATTGTCCCAGTTGGCGTTCGCAGTGCGCAGCAATGACGCCTGCGCCGGTCTTCCCGCATCCACAACCACACGCACAACGTCCCCAGCACCCGCCGTCAGCAGGAAAGTGCCTGGATCGCTGGTTGGCGCAACGCCACAGCAGTCTTCCAGCATAACGTCGGAAAGATACGTCCGCGTCTGTGTATCCCAGAAAACAGCAATCCCGCCGCGTGGAGACGTTGCGGCCAGAAAGCGGCCCGAGCCGTCAAAGGCGACGCTCCCGCAATAGCCATTCATGCGGCTGAGTGCATCCCTAGGCATGTCCAGAAACTTCAGGCCGGACCGCGGTCCGTGAGACAGTGCAACAAGAGGAGGGCGGCTGTCGGACTGGATCTGAGCCTGAAGGCCAACCGCAATCCGCCCTTCCGCGCCACAGGCCAGGTGCCGGATGCTGAGCT
>JBHJJF010000111.1:0-47452 GCA_050042885.1 Candidatus Phaeomarinibacter sp. | reverse complement strand
ATGCCCGGGCGAGGCAGCGGGCAATGGAAGAGGACGCAGCACAGCCCAATGCGGCGGCGGTCTGGAGGCGGCCAGGCAACCAGTCGAAAGCGTAATAAGCTACCGCCGTCTCAGGACGGACGGCGCGTGTCTGGCTGGGTGGCAAACATCTGGCGGTTCCAGAGATCTTCCACCCGGCGGGCGCATCTCATCCAATAGCTACAGTCTGAGCGCTCCGAACAGGTATGGAGCGCACTGAGTTTGTCGGCGGCTTCAGACGTCATATTGAACTCAATGAGCTGACCGACATCGTACAATCTGTCCAAACATACTTTTTCCATGGGCTCACGGGCCTCCCGGTTACTGCCCTGGGACGCAGGGGTACCCTCAGCCTATGTCGGCCGTCAGGCAAGGCGCGTTGACGTGGGTCAATGGGGACGCACAATAGAGGCAACAAATGGCGCAGCTGACTGCGCCGCTCGCACAGGAAACGCCTCACATGTCGCAAGCTGCACAGCCGCTCAAGTCCCTCCCCGACCTCAACTTCGATACCACCCGCGCGCCGTCACCGTTTTCAAATGAGGATCACGATGCGTGGCGGCAGACGCTGCGTAAGTGGATTGAAAAAGAGATCATGCCCTATGCGTCGGAGTGGGATGAGGCGGAGGAGTTTCCCGAGGAGCTCTACAAGAAAGCTTCGGATGTTGGCCTGCTGCGCATGGGCTACCCGGAACAGTATGGCGGCATCAAGGAAGGCATCGATCACTATCACAGCATTGTCACGTCTGAAGAACTGGCGCGCGTCGGTGCGGGCGGCATCAATGCCAGTCTCATGGTGCACGGCATCGGACTGCCGCCGATCATCAATATCGGTTCTGAGGAAATGAAAGAGCGGATCGCACCGCCCGTGCTCGATGGCGACAAACACATTGCGCTGGCGATCACTGAACCGTCAGGAGGCTCGGATGTGGCCAACATCCACACCCGCGCCGAAGACAAGGGCGACTACTACCTCGTCAACGGCTCGAAGATGTTCATCACCGGCGGCATGCGCGCTGACTATTTCACCACCGCCGTGCGCACCGGTGGTGAGGGCACCAAAGGCATCTCGCTGTTGCTCATCGAAGCGGATATGCCGGGTTTCTCGAGCACGCCACTCAAGAAGATGGGCTGGTGGGCGTCTGACACGGCGGCGCTCTACTTCGATGACGTAAAAGTGCCGAAGGAAAATCTGATCGGCACCGAGAACAATGGCTTCATCGGCATCATGATGAATTTCAACGGCGAGCGGCTGGGCATGGCGGCGGGCGCCAATGCCATGGCGCGCGTCTGCCTTGAAGACGCAGCAGCCTGGGCACGGGAGCGGACGACCTTCGGCAAGCGGCTCGCGGACCACCAGGTGATCCGGCACAAGATCGCCGACATGTATCAGCGCATTCAGGCGACGCAGGCCTATCTCGAAATCTGTGCCTGGCGTGTTGCTCAGGGCGAGACGCCGGTGGCGGATCTCAGCATGTTGAAAGTGCAGGCCACGACGACCATGGAATTCTGCGCCCGCGAAGCGATGCAGATTTTGGGTGGCAGTGGCTATCTGCGGGGCGGACGTGTGGAACGCATCTATCGCGAAGTGCGCGTCAACGCAATCGGCGGCGGCTCGGAAGAAATTATGCGCGATCTTACGGCCAGGCAGCTCGGGCTTTAGGCCGTTACGTCTTCGGCGTAGAGCCAATCCTGTCGGGCACGCACAGCATTGGGCGCGATGCGTCCTGCAAGCCACATAGGGCCGTACGTCGCCAATTGTGATGATGTGCTTCTTTTGTGAAACGTAGCTGCGTTGGCGCGCGAGCCTTTTTGTACACCACTCGTTCGTGCGATGCGGGCTGCATAAACTCTGGTGAGCGTTGCCGAAAGGTGGTCCGGCACGGCTGCACATTCGCGCGCCAGAACAAATGCGTCCTCGATGGCCATCACCGCGCCCTGCGCCATGAAGGGGAGCGTCGGGTGGGCGGCGTCGCCCATGATAACCGTCCGGCCGTCGCTCCACTGTTTGAGAGGTGCGCGATCAAACAGAGCCCAGCGATAGTGCACGTCTGCCTTTTCGATAAGGGTGGTGACCAAAGGGTGCCAGCCGGCGAAATCCGCAAGGGCTTCGTCGCGCGTACCCTGCTCTGTCCAGCTTTCGTTCTGCCAGTCGCCACATTCCACGACGCCGACGAAATTGGCGAGCGCGCCGCGCCGCAGACGGTAGGTCACCGCATGGCGGCCCGGACCCGCCCAGATACATGCCGTAGGCGGAGGCACAAGGTCGCCCAGTTTTTCCATCGGCACGACGGCGCGCCAGGCGACATTGCCGGTGAAGACAGGTGCCTCAGGCCCCAGCATCTGCGCGCGGACAGCAGAATGAATGCCGTCGGCGCCAATCAGCAGATCACCGTCGACTGTTTCTTCGCTCTCAAGACGTGCGGTGATGGATGTGGATGTCTGCTCATAGCCTGCAACACTGGAATTGAGATGAACTGATCCGGGTGCGCGGGCTTCCAGTTCGGTGGCAAGGGCATTCACCAGATCGGCACGATGAACATGGAGATATTGCGCGCCCCACCGCTCGACGGCAGCAGCGCCCACCGGCACGCGAAAGATGCGACGGCCCGAGCGGCCCATCCGCATTTCAAGTGCCTCAGGCTCAAAGGCATTGGCGGCGACACGATCGGCAACGCCAAGGGCTGCAAGAACCTTCATGCCGTTGGGGCTAATCTGAATGCCCGCGCCCACTTCGCCCAGTTCAGAGCTGCGTTCATGAACCGACACGTCCCAGCCGAAATGCTGAAATGCAAGAGCTGCTGTCAGCCCGCCGATACCGCCGCCTGCAATGATGGCCTTCATGGCGAAAGTATCTCCTATTCCGCGGCGATAGCGCCGGGCGGCGTGGTCTCGCTGACGGCTTGGGTCAGCGCCTCATCCGGGGTTGCGAGCATCGCTTCATATATTTCTGCAGGATAGTACTGATGCGGCTTGGCAGGATCATAAGTTGGCTGCGGCACAGAGCCGCCGGTCCCTTCATAGGCTACAGGTGCTTTGTAGCGCTTCAAATCCTCCGCAGAGATGCCCGCGAGTGCGGCCACTTCCGGGTCGATCCAGACATCTTCGGTCAACGGGTGCTCCACCTCGGCAGATGTCGCGATCTCAAGTGACACATTTTCAGGTCCTGCGAAGTAAACAGACGAACAGAAGCCGTGGTGAATGGGACCAAATACCGGAACGCCTCGTGACCGGATCCGATCCCGCATCGCCATCAGATCGTCCATGCTGTCTACGTTGAGCGCCAGATGCTGCATTGTTCCCGGTGCGGAGCTTTCACCCGGATTGCCTGCATGAGAGACGCCCATGACCGGGGCCGTTTTGGCGTTTTGGTCGGTATGCACAAAAGCCACCGCACAAGTGTCGTTGAGTTTCAGGAACCCATGCCAGGCGCCCTCCACCCCGTGCATCCAATAGAGCGCAACCAGCTCCATACCCAGCACGTCGGTAAAGAATTCGATCTGCGATTTCATGTCGCCAGTGGACAGAGCCAGATGATGCAGTGCGTTGGGTTTGACCATGAGCGTTACTCCTTGGCGCCAAGGGCTGAGAGACAGAATGCGCGCACGGCGTCGGAAAAGCGATCCGTGTCGAACAGCATAAGCTGGTGACCGGTGCCGTTGAAAATTTTGAGCGTCACGGGGCCGCCAATGGCATCGGCAGCCATCTTGATCACTTCCGGCGGGAAACTCGGGTCGTTTTCACCGGCAGTGTAGAAAACAGGCTTGGTGTTTTCCTCAGGCGGCTGCGGCGGATCGTACTGCATCAAGGATGCCCAGGAGGCGAGGTCATAGGACCATGTGTTCCACGGGTCGAGACGCTTTTGTTCGCTGGCACCGGCGTAGCCATAGTCTTCGTCAAAGTTGAAGAAGATGCTGATGTCCAGGCGCGCAGCCCTGCCAAGCTGTTCGAGCACCTGTTTGACAGCATCACTTCGCCAGGCCTCGCCCATCATTTTCAAAATGGGTGATCCGGGCACAGCTGGTGATCCCATGCAGATGGCGCCGGTGACATCGTCGGAATCAATCGCGGAGATGGCCGCTGCGACACCCAGGCTTGAGCCCAGTGTGAAAGCCGGCAGGCCTGTCTCCGCCTTGACGTGCATCGCCCAGTCGCGGCTGGCCTGCGCCCACTCCGCCATTGTCCACTGGCCGCGCGGGCGATTGGTGGTCGACTTGCCATGGCCCGGCGCGTCGTAACTCCAGATGTCGGCCCCCAGAGCCGCGTGGCGCTCACAGAAGATGTCGTAGATGCCGCCATGGGATGCCAGACCATGAGACATTACCAATGCGTATTTGGGATTTGATCCCGTAAACCGGGCAGCATGTAGCTCGTTGAGAAGATGGGTTTCGCGTTTCATCGAGACCGCCTTGCGCAGAATTTTGATCAGTTGATCAAACTTACGATTTACTGATCAACCGATCAAGTTTTTCTGATCGTGCGATCAGCAAATGCGGTATCTATCGAGGATACAACTGCACAAGGACCAGGGAAATCAGCGAAAAATCACGAAAGAAGCGCAAAGCTGACCCTGCCAGGGAGCGGGCGCGTGAGCGTATCCTTGAGGCAGCCAAGACCCGCTTTGCCGAAGCCGGGTTTGAGGCCGCCAGTACGCGGCAGATCGCAGAGGCGGCGGGTGTTGCACAGAGCCTTCTGCTCTATCATTTCGCCTCGAAGGAAGAACTCTGGCGGGCTGTGGTCGACAGCGTCTTCACCGCCGTAAATGCTGCTTTCGAGAAAGCAGCAATCGACCTGGATGACGATGCTCCCTTCGAAGCACGGCTGATGACACCGATCCGGGCACTTGTAGAGCTCTTCGCCGCGGATGCTGATCTGCACCGCATCATCATGCATGAGGGCAAGACCGCAAACGACCGGACTACATGGCTGGTGGAGACGCATCTTCGCCCGGCCTATGACGGCTCTATCGCCCTTATCGGGGAAGGCCAAGCGGCCGGGCTGGTGCGCGACGGCGACCCGACACTGCTGCACTACACCATCATCTCGATTGCCGGGACCGTGTTCAGCCTGTCACCGGAAATCAAGCTGCTTGACCCCGACAGCAAGGCCAATAATCCGCACGCCGTGACCGCTCTCATCCGCGATCTGTTGATGACCAGACCGGCGCAGTCTTGACCTATGTCAAGACTCTGCCCGTTTCCTTTTGCTGAAGACCCCGCTACGCTTTCACACAAAATATAAGTGGAAACGACAGGTGCAAAGCTAGGGAGGGTGCTAATGTCAGCGTCCAATGATGGGGGTAGCGATGTCTACCACCATGAAGGCGGCAACATGCCGCCACATGATCATCACGATACGGAAGTTCTTTCTGAAGAGAATGTGCGTGGCTACTGGCACGCCAATCTGAGGCTGCTCGGGTTGCTGCTGGTCATCTGGTTCACCGTGTCGTTCGGTTTCGGCATCCTGTTTGCCGATCAATTGAATTCGATCCAGTTCTTCGGCTTCAAGCTTGGTTTCTGGTGGGCCCAGCAAGGCTCGATCTACGTCTTCATCGGTCTCATTGCCTATTACGTGTTCGCAATGAAACGCATCGACCGGCGCTACGGCGTCGATGACGACTAGAGCGGGACAGGGGAACACCAATGGAAACGCAAACGCTGATTTACATTTTTGTCGGCGCGTCATTCGCGCTCTATGTCGGTATCGCCATCTGGTCGCGTGCGGGCTCAACAAGTGAGTTCTACGTCGCCGGCGGTGGCGTGCACCCGGTCGCCAACGGCATGGCCACGGCAGCAGACTGGATGAGTGCCGCCAGCTTCATCTCCATGGCAGGCATCATTGCTTTTGCGGGGTATGACGGCTCGGTCTACCTCATGGGCTGGACCGGTGGCTACGTGCTGCTGGCCTTGCTGCTGGCGCCTTATCTTCGCAAGTTCGGCCAGTTCACAGTGCCGGACTTCATCGGCGAGCGGTATTATTCATCGACCGCCCGTATCGTCGGCGTCATCTGCCTGATCTTCATCTCGTTCACCTATGTGGCCGGCCAGATGCGCGGTGTTGGGATTGTGTTCTCGCGCTTCCTCGAAGTTGACATCGAACTCGGCGTCATCCTCGGCATGGCCGTTGTGTTTGTCTACGCGGTGCTCGGGGGCATGAAGGGCATCACCTACACACAGGTGGCGCAATACTGCGTGCTGATCTTCGCCTATCTCGTCCCCGCGATCTTCATTTCGATCCTGGTCACCAACAATCCCATTCCACAGTTGGGCCTTGGGTCAATGATGGCCGATGGGTCCGGCATGTCGGTTCTCGCCAAGCTGGATGCAACGCTCGTTGATCTTGGGTTTACGGCGTATACGGAAGGGTCAAAGGCGGTCATCGATGTCTTCGCCATCACCTTCGCACTGATGGTGGGCACGGCGGGTTTGCCGCATGTGATCGTGCGCTTCTTCACGGTGCCGAAAGTGTCAGACGCCCGCATTTCGGCGCTTTGGGCTCTGATCTTCATTGCCCTGCTCTACACAACGGCGCCTGCCGTAGCCGCATTTGCCCGGATCAACTTCATCGACACGGTCAACAACACGTCCTACCAGGAAGCGCCTGCGTGGCTGAAGAACTGGGAGCAGATCGGCCTGATCGGCTGGATGGACAAGAACAATGACGGCGTCATCCAGTACGGTGCCGGCGCGCCCTATGAAGGTAAGCCCGCCTATACAGGTGAGACCGGCACAAGCGGCGAACGGGTGCTGTCCAACACGCCCACAGGGTCCGACAACGAGATCTATGTGGACCGTGACATCTTCGTGCTGGCCAATCCGGAGATCGCGCAACTGCCCGGCTGGGTGATTGCGCTGGTGGCAGCGGGCGGCCTTGCTGCAGCGCTGTCAACGGCAGCAGGTCTGCTTTTGGTGGTCTCGACGTCCATCAGCCACGACCTGATGAAGAAAACGCTGATGCCGAAAATAACCGACAAGCAGGAGCTGCGCTACGCCCGTATCGCGGCAGCTGTGGCGATTGGTGTGGCCGGGTATCTGGGGAGCAATCCGCCTGGATTTGTGGCGCAGGTTGTGGCCTTTGCCTTTGGGCTGGCAGCAGCCTCCCTGTTCCCGGCGATCCTTATGGGCATCTTCATGCGCGGCATGAACCGGGAAGGCGCCATTGCCGGCATGGTGACAGGTCTTGCCTTCACTTTCGCCTACATCGTGTTCTTCAAGTTCATTTCGCCGGAACTGAATTCATCAGAACACTGGTTCCTTGGTATCTCTCCGGAGGGCATTGGAACCGTTGGCATGGTGCTTAACTTCCTTGTCGCATTTGCCGTGCGCTTGGCGACGTCCGCACCACCGCCCGAAGTGCAGGATATGGTGGAGGACATTCGCGTGCCGACAGGCGCAGGCGTCGCCCACGCGCACTAGGTGGTTGTCGGCCGGCACGAGAACAGGGGGCGGTCCGTTCCGGGCCACCCCTTGTTTGTTGATCTGTCTGCCGCGTGTTGGTGGACAGGCGTTTGATACCCGCTGCAGAAGGACTTGGCAGACATCATCAGATTGCGCGTGTTTGTTGTCGCTCTCACATCACACTGAACAATCAACGGTCACCCAAACGCAAAGAGGCGGCCCGCCATTGCGAGCCGCCTTGCCTGGCTGTGATGGGTCTAGAAGCGGTAGCCGATGCCGGTACCGACAACCCAGGGATCAAGATCCACGTCTGCCTTCACCGCGCTGTTCACCGTCGCTTCGATCTCGACAAAAATCTTTTTCACGTCGAGGTTCCAGGACCAGTTGCCGCCGATCGGCACATCAACACCCGCCTGAAGCGCCCAACCAAAGCCGCCTTCATAGTCGACGCTGGTCGCTGCTGTGTCATCCGCATTGTATGGATGCGTGTAGTTGATGCCGGCACCCACATACGGACGCACCTGGCCGTCGGGCATGAAGTGGTACTGCAGCAATAGGGTGGGTGGAAGAACCCAGACATCTCCAAGGTCGAGCGTACCACCGCCATTCAGATCGACCTCCACATCGTGCGGTGACGTGGCGGCGATCAGCTCAAGCGCGATATTGGGCGTGAAAAAATACGAGATGTCGATTTCAGGAACGACAGCAGCGTCTACGTCGATGCTACCGATGTTGGGTGTGACGTCAGAGTCTTCATCGGGAATGACACCGATGATGCGGGCGCGAACCTGCCATGGGCTCTTTTCGCTTACGCCGTCTTCTGCGGATGCGAGAGTAGGCATGGTGAGGGCCGTTGCTCCAAGGAGCGCGGCCGCAAGTGTGTTGACGATGTGTTTGGACTGCATGGCGCTGGTCCCCCTCTTGTCTTTGGATGGTATGTCAACCATGGCCGCATATTGGTGGTCCCAGACATGTTGGTAATTGATCTGCGTCAGCGTATTGGCGTCTTTGCTGCGGCATTCGCGCACAGCTTTCGTCCGTCGGTTTGGCGTTTCGCAGAGACCTCGCATCCAAGTGGTGTTCCCCAGCGGTGTTGCAGGTAGAGTCGTTGAACTTGAACGATTCCCTTTTTCCGAAGGCGCACTGGATGACGACACCCCCTGAACCAACCGTTCTGAGCCCGGCGCTGTTTATGTCCGGTGCCGTCAGCAAGGAAACGAATGAGATCAATGCGGTGATCAAGGAGCTGGTCACCAACGGGCCGGACCCCTGGTCGATGTCCGCTGCGGAAGCCCGCGCCATGCGGGAGCGCGGCGAAGGGCCATTCCCGGCGGCGCCAGTGAGCGAACGTGCTGTTGATCTGGAAATCGAAGGCCCAGGTGGGCCGTTAAACATCCACATCATCGCGCCGGAGGGTGGCCCTGCCAACGCGCGCGGTGTTTATCTGCATCTGCACGGAGGCGGATGGGTGTTCGGCGGCGCAAATCAACAAGACTCACTGCTTGAGCGCCTCGCGGACACCTGTGGGCTTGCATGCCTCTCTGTTGAATATCGCCTCGCCCCCGAGCACGCCTATCCAGCAGGTCCGGACGATTGTGAGGCTGCCGCCCTCTGGTTGGTAGCCAATGCGGGCCAGTTCTCCGATGGCCCGCTTTTCATAGGCGGTGAGTCTGCCGGAGCGCATCTGTCTGCTGTTACGCTCCTGCGGCTCAAGGAAAAATACGGCATGACACCCTTTAAGGGCGCCAACCTCACTTTTGGATGCTTTGATCTGGGCATGACACCGAGCATGAGAGCGTTCGGAGACACCGGTCCCACGCTTTCAACAAGGGATGTCACACATTTCGTGGACCGGTTCATTCCTGACGGGTCCGACCTTCGGATGCCTGACATCTCGCCCTTGTTCGGGGACCTGGGCGCGATGCCGGAGGCCCTGTTTGTGGTCGGAACCCGGGATGGACTGCTGGACGATACCCTGTTCATGCATGGCCGCTGGATGGCCGCCGGCAACAAGGCGGAGCTGGGGGTATATCCTGGTGGCGGGCATGGCTTCATTGCTTTTCCAGGCATGTTGGCCGAAAAGGCACTGGCTCAGATTGAACGGTTTTTTCTTAGTCTTCTCTAGCTTAAACCTGACTTTCCGGACCCCTGAACAACGTTCAATTTTTTCTGTCGGGACTCCTCTTGGCCGATACGGCGACGCCTGAAGCAAACCAGAGTCTGCCCAAACGAATGACCAATTCAGTCTCTTGATATATTTTTTTGAACATTGTTTAATATATTGATCGATATATAGTCTGAGGTATCCGTCATGTCCGAATCCGCGCCGGAATTCGACCACTTGATCTATGAGCGCCGTGGCCGCGTGGCAACGATTACGCTCAACCGGCCAGACAGGTTCAACGCCATCGCGCGGGGCATGCCCCGGGAAATCGCGGCGGCTGTCGATCATGCAAATTATGACCATGAGGCTCATGTCATCGTGCTGCAGGGTGCCGGCAAGGGGTTCTGCGGCGGCTATGACCTGACAGACTTCGCCGAGCGCCGGTCTTCCAATGACCCCGGGGCACAGGCCGTCGATGCCCAAGGCCAGCCGTGGGACCCGCTGGTCGATTTTGATATGATGTTCGCCAATACGCAGGACTTTATGAGCCTGTGGCGCTCCAACAAGCCGACCATTGCCAAGGTGCACGGCGCCGCCGTGGCTGGAGGAAGCGACATCGCGCTTGCTTGCGACATGGGGGTGATGGCTGAAGATGCCCGGATCGGCTACCCACCGGCGCGGGTGTGGGGCTGCCCCACGACCGCCATGTGGGTCTATCGCCTCGGTCCTGAAAAAGCCAAGCGCATGCTCTTGACCGGCGATCTCATTACCGGACGTCAGGCCGTAGACATGGGCCTGGTGCTTGAGGCGGTTTCGGCAGACCAGCTTGACGACAGGGTCGAAGAGCTTGCGCAACGCATGACCGGTGTCCCGCGCAATCAACTGATGATGCAGAAGATGATGATCAATCAGGCATACGCAAACATGGGCCTGGAGACCACACAGATGGTCGCGACGCTCATGGACGGTGTCGCGCGCCACAGCGCGGAAGGCATGTGGTTCAAGAAGCGCGCTGAGGATGTCGGCTTCAAACAGGCCATCAACGAACGCGACGGCGGGAACCCGATTGCGCCGGGTGTCAGCCAGAACCCTTACAAATTCTAATCGCCATCACGGAGCAGAAACATGGTCGACACTGCCGTCAAAGCTGCCCGTGATGCCCGTAAAGCAGAAGGCCAGCAGGTACGCGCTGCCCGCATCCGGGATGCCGCGCGGGACATACTCGGTGAGGTCGGCATAACGGGCCTCACCATGCGCGCTGTCGCCGCCCGCGCCGGGTATACAGCGGGATCGGTCTATAGCTATTTCGTCTCGAAGGAAGCCCTGCTTGCCGCCCTTGCCGTGGACGAGATTGACCAGCTGGGGCGAGCGCTTCGTCAGCAGCCGGACGGCTCACTTGCGAACAGGGCCGACGCCTGCGTGCCTGTGCTCCGGCGTGTCGTCCCCCTGCTGACTGCTGCACGGCGCGGAGATGTGCCCGAAGACACAGAGCGGGCCCTTACCGGCCGCATCATCGTCATCCTGCGTCTGCTGGATCAGTCTATTCCGGGTGGAGGTCCGAGGGACGAAGACACGTCAGCGCGCGCGCTGGACACCATCGGGTTATGGTCTGCCCTTGTGGGTATCGCCCTTCTCTCCGGCAGCGGGCGGTTTGCATCACTGAATGTGAACGAGACGGATGTGACACAAGCCCTGATTGCCCGGTTCACATGACCGGGTCCACGGTCGACCTATTCAAGTGTTACAGGGTGAACGCGCACGTGCCATACTGGCGGCGAACACTTCATTCCCTCATCCGTTAAGACCTCCCGCATGATTGAAAGCTACCTGAGCGCCGTCTCCGTTGCGGAATGCGACGAGATGGGCCACATGAATATCCAGCACTATGCCGCCAAGGCGGAAGCCGCCGCGCGCGTGCTTACAGCGCTCAGCCCACGCAACGACAATCGCCACAACGCGCCAGTTCAGATGCACCTGCGCTTTCACCGCGAGATGCTCGCCGGCGACCGCGTGCGGGTGCAGTCTGCGCGGCCTGATACAGCGCCAGACGAGGGCAGCGCCAATGGGCGCCCATCCAGCCAACTCGTGCACCGTATTGAGAATGTCGGCACCGGACTTCTCTGCGCCACGGCCCTTTGCACCTACAAGAATGACCGGGCGCCCGACGCCCCCATTAGCGACATGCCGGAGGACGCACAACCACGCTCCATTACAACGCCTGCACCCGACGGGCTAACGCAGCAGGCAGCGGTTGATGCAGGGCTGCGGCGGACACATCTGTCCGCCATCAGCGAAGACGATTGTGTGAACGACAAGATGTCCATCCCGGCCTTCCTGCAGCGCGTGTCACGCAGCCAGTCGCATCTTTGGTCGATGGTCGGCTTTGGCCGCAGGCAGCAAGCAGAAGCCGGACTTGGAACGGCCTCCCTTGAGTTGCGGGTGACACGTCTTGCTCCGGCGCCTCCGGGCCGGGCTTTGGAAATTGTCACAGGATTCACGCCGCCCACCGGCAAGGCACTGCACTATCGTCATGCGGGCTTTGACGCCGTGACCGGCGCCTGCTGTTTCATCGCCGAAGGTGTTGGCGTGATGATGGACCTTTCAACGCGCCGTGCTGTCCGGCCGCCCATTCCACAAACAGATTTTGCATAATTCGTATTCGGAGTTTCTTTGATGACTAATATGGTTCCACTGCTGCGCTCAAGCGTGCAGACATGGGAGTGTGACGACATGGGCCACATGAACGTTCAGTTCTATGTTGCCAAGGCCAATGAGGGCCTAGACGTGCTGGCGCACCATCTTGGCCATGGTCCGCAACGATCGCGTGAGACCAACACGCTGCTGCTGCCCGGCGAGCACCACATCCGATTTCATCGTGAACAACGACCCGGTGCCGGCCTCACACTTGAAGGTGGTGTCACAGGGCGCGACGGTGAGGTGCTAAAGGTATATGAGGAGCTGACGAACTCGGCCTCAGGCACTGTTGCGGCAACCATCAATGCAGATGTGGTGTTGGTCGATGCTGGCACCCGCGCACCGCAGCCGCTACCTGCGAGTATGGATGCTGCCATCGCTACGCACACGGTTGACCTTCCAAAGCACGGTGAGGCGCGCGGCCTTGATATGGGACCACCGGTCAATGCACCGACCCTGGGGCAGGCAGACGACATGGGCATGGTCTACACATGGCAGGGGGTGGTGAAGCCGAAGCAGTGCACGTCGCAAGGCTTCATGAGCCAACAGCACTTCATGGGACTTGTCTCTGACTCCATTCCCAATCTGCTGTCGCAGACACGCGGCGATGACCGTTCCGCCGACCCCAATATCGGTGGCGCTGCCCTTGAGTATCGTTTCGTCTATCGCAGCTGGCCGAAGAACGGTGACATCCTCACCCTGCGCAGCGGTCTGAAGCTTGTGGGGCCAAAGACATACACCTGGGCGCACTGGATGTTTGATGTGGAAACCGGAAAAGCCGTCGCGACGGCAGAAGCCGTGGCTGTGACGCTTGATTTGGTTGCGCGTAAGGCCATCGGGATCCCTGATGCCATGCGCACGCATCTTGAAAGCCAGCTTGTCGAGGGCATTGGCGCCTGACCGCAGACCTAGTTGGCTGTTTCGGATCCTGATCCAGGCGGCTCATTGAGCTCCTGGTCGAGCTCTTCCATCTCGCGGCGCATGATCTTGATAAGCCGCCCGAAGCGTTCGGCCACGGTTTCAAACGCATCCATCGCGGCATCCACATCCTCGGGCGTTGTAACCTTCGGCTGTTCGCCAAGTCCCGCAATTTGCTCGCGAAGGACGAGATTGTCGGCACGCAGCCGGGCATTCTCTTCTTCAAGCTCGGAGCGTTCGTCTTCCGCCGGGGCGCAGGACCATGTGTCTGCTGCGCCGGAGCAGACTGAAACCGCGCCCGTCTGTGTATCCAGGCGCAGGAAGCCATTGTCGATTGCTTCCATCGTGTAGCGGCCAGGTTCGTCGGCGTGAGCCTTAAGCCCAACCGGCTGCATCAAAACTGTAACAACCGCTGCTGCTGTGCAGCACGCTGCTACTGTAAAAAATCGTCTTGCCGTGATCATGGATTACACCCCTTCCGGCACCCGCACTCGTGTTAGGCGGCGAATGGGACGGAAATGTGATCTTCCTTAGACCAGCATGTTCTTGCGGCCCAACCAGTCGATGATGATCTTCACCGCGTCGCCCATCTTGTCTGGCTGGCCGATGTAGTAGTGCGTGGCGCCCTGGATGGTGTGGCGCTCCTTGTCGTCGTGGCCGATGCCCGCATAAATGCGATCGGCATGGCTCGGCGTACACCCGTCGTCTGCCGAGTTATCGATCACCAGGAATGGTGCCTTGATATCGGCAGCGCACTTGGGGCCATCTGCACGGCTTTCCTTGTACGACCATTGCGAAAGCCACGCCCGCAGAGAACTGAAGCGCGCGAGGCCGGCGGGCATCATGTTCACGGTCTTGGGGGTGCCCATGAAGCACCAGTTCGGGCCCTTGCGATCATTCGGATCCACTGTCAGATCCAACCAGCGTGGGTCGGCCATTGTTCCGTACACAACAAAGCAATGCTCTTCATTCTCACGACCGGTGGCCTTGAAGTGCGCAAGCTTCTCCCGCACCCAGTCGTCGATGCGCTGGGACCTGGCAATCTGCGCCGCCCGGTAGGTTTCAAGAAAATCAGCAGAATACGGCGGCTGGTATGGCGCCACAGGATCGTAGAGATCCAGCTCCTAGCTCCGATTTTCCGGGTCCAGCTCATCTGCGACAGCCGGGTCCAGCCACTCCGTCAGAATAATGGCGCGGCTGACAAGGGCCGCAAGCTGCAGAACCGCATCAGCGGGAATGAGACCAGCACCTTTCACGTCAACAGGGTCGCCAGCCGGCGTTGCTTCAATCGTCGGGTTCTCAGCCTGAGATTGGTAGAACATGGACAATGACCCGCCGCCGGACCAGCCCGCGAGAATGACTTTCTCATAGCCAAGCTTTTCCTTGGCGTAGCGGATGTAATGGCCCAGATCGAGGATCACCTTTTCCATGATGAGCGCCGTATCATTGTGCGGATAGCGGCTACCGCAGGTCAGACACGGAATACCGGCAGCGGCCAGTGCATTTGGCATCGGCAGCAAATTCATCGTGCCCGTCGGGTGCATGAAAACGAGAACAGTCTTACTATTTGAACCCTTGGGCTTCAGATGCTGACCTTCCACCACCACCGTGTCCATTGCGCCCGCATAGGTTTCCTTGAAGGCCGATGTCTCGGTCCAATGCAGGAAGAACGCTTTACGCTCGACATCATAGATCTTGGCTTCAGCCATGGAGGCACTCCGGGTGGATGAGGATTACTTGTTGTGCTCCGGCGCGCCTGGATCAACGAAGCTTGCGCCGAACTTATCGTCGCGCTCTGCAAAGGCCGCCTTCAAACCTTTGTCCCGCACATTGGCGCGGAATGTATCCCCTGCCTTGGCCCGGTGACCGCGCGCATCGTTCTCGCAGGCGAGGCGCTGCAGCGTGCGCGCGCCCATCAACTCCAGACCAAGATTGACGATGCGCTTCTGAGTTGTAAGCAGGTCCGGATCGATCAACGCCAGACGCTGTGCGAGATAGTCAGTCTCTGCAGTCAACTGGTCAGCGGGCACGGACTTCAGAACAAGGCCAATCTGCGCCGCGTCCTTGCCGCTGATGCTGTCGCCGGTCAGCAGCAACCGCTTAGCCCATTGGGGCCCGCAGTGATAAAGCCACATCTGGTTTGGCAACGAGCCCAAATCCCGGGCAGGGGGAAAGGCAATGGTGGCGTCGTCTGAAGCAATCACCATGTCGGCGAGAAATGCCAGATCCGTTCCGCCCGCAAGGCAACGTCCATGGATCGCGGCAATGACCGGCTTGTGCATGTCGAAGATCGTCATGCGCAGGCGCTGCTGGCGTTCCAGTTGCCAGATGTCGTCGTCGATCGTCTTTGCGCCGCGCTTGGTCTCGTCGCGGGGCGGTCGTTCTGCCAGATCATACCCGGCGCAGAAGTCTTGCCCCTGACCGGTGATCACGGCGCAGTGGATGTCCGTGCACTCATCAGCCTCCCACAGGGCATCGGCGATTTCCTGCTGCAGAGCGAGCGAGAGAGCATTGCGCTTTTCGGGCCGAGCAAGCGCCAACCAGGCAATGCCGTCGCGGTGCTGAACATCGAGCTGTGTCATTCCGCGGCAGACTTCGCGCGAGACGCAGCTGCCTTGAAGTCCGGGTCGCGCTTGTTGAGGAAGGCGTCCACCGCCTCATGGTGTTCCGGTGTGGTCCAGCATTCCTTGAGCGCGTCGGTCTCGCGCCGCTGGACAAGCGCCATGTCGTGTTCGGCCATGTTCTGCGACAAGAGCTGTTTGGTCATGCGCATCATCGGCTGCGGGTTGGCCTCAAACATCTCCGCCACTTCGCGAACCTTGTCCCATAGCTTCTCAGCGGGAACCGAGTAGTTGGCCAGGCCGAACTCAGCGACTTCCGCTCCGGTATAGAGCTCTCCCGACAGCATCATTTCGTTCGCCTTGCCAAAGCCCATGCGGGCAATTGCAAAGTGGGATGACGCCAGCTCCGGCACGATGCCGACCTTTACGAAGCCCAGGCCGAATTTGGCATGGTCTGCTGCGATGATGACGTCAAAGGGCAGGATCTGCGTCACACCTATACCCCCCGCCGGGCCATTTACCGCCGCGATCATTGGCTTGGATGACCGGACGAGGCCGATCCAGTCGAGGCCTGCCGGCAGGCCGCCGGACCCGCCTGCGGTGTCCTTGCCGGGGTCAACGCCATCCAATCGCGACTTGAACGTCTCTTCCATGTCGGCACCGGCGCAGAAGCCGCGGCCCGCGCCGGTCAGGACCATGCAGGACACGTCCGGGTCGTCATTGGCGGTCTCAAATGCATGGGCCATTTCCTCGGCCATACGCGGTGTCCACGCATTGAGCTTGTCCGGACGGTTCATGGTGACAACGCCCAGTGCGCCGTCACGGTGATAGGTGATCTGTGAGTAGTCCATTAATGCCTCCCGTGCGGCCCCTATCGGGCGGCCCGGCTGTTGCCGCCGGGTTCACTTGTTGGACCAAAGTCTAGCAAGTGAGGGACCGGCGGCAACAGGATTACGCATCATGCGGCGATGGCGTTGATTTTACGCAAGGGCGGTCTTGAAATTCGGCCGGGCGATGCGCGGGTAGGACGGCATGGAGACGATGCCTGACAGTCCGGCTTTGGCCAGCATGGCATCCACTGCCTGCCTGTCAGCGCCTTCAAGGCCCGCATAAAAGTCCTGCGGACGCTGCAGCATCCACAGGTCAAACGTGAAGATCGCGCGTTCGGCTGTCACGCCGCCAAGCGTAAATTCATGCGTGCCGAGAACGCGGGGCACTTCCGTACCGCTTGCCTGTTCCGCCGCCCATGTGTTGAAGGCGGCGACTGTCTTTTCAAGGACCGGCAGGTACTCCACCGCAAAGCGATTGAGCAGCGGGATGACCGTATCCGGCACCTCGTCATTGGGCAGGAACTCGCCGCCGCGTGGTGTCGGTGACTTCACCATACGTTCGACCCAGCGCGCGACACGCGGTGCCGTTGCCTTCATCATCTCACCGGACTTTGGGTCACGGTAGTTGTGCGCATAGAGCGGTCCGATGAGGCCGTAATCGCCGATGGAGGGTCGCGAGCCGAACAGATAGGCGTGATGCTCGAAATGGGCACTCATGTCAGCGAGCAACGCTTCGTAGCTTTCCTCGATGGCGCCGCGTGTTTCCGGGAGCACGCCGAGAAACGGCAGCGAGCCTCTGAAAGGCCCGGCGCGCTTCTCACCAATCTCGCGTTGTTCTTCCGGCGGCGCATCGGCTGCGGACAGCGCACCGAATTGGGTCAGGATCCAGTCCTCATTATAGTTCCAGCGATAATGCATCGCTGGAAGCTTCATCCATTCGTCGCCGAAGACCTCAATCAGCAGCGCCGCCATCTTCTGGGCCGGGCCTGAGGGATAGACGGATGGTTCGGGGTCCAGAGCCTCGAAGTGGTCAATGATCTCGGTCGTGTCCTGGACCGTCTCGTCCTTCTCGGTCACCAGAACCGGGATCACCGGCCAGCCGACGCGCGGCAGGATGATCTGTTTGTAGACATCAACATTGGCCTGTTCTTCAGTATACGGAACCTGTTTCCAGTCCATATAGGCGCGCGCCTTTCCCGTGTAGAGGGAAATGGCGCCGCCATAGAGCGTGTTTTGACCCATGCCTACTCAGCCGCGTTCGCGGCTGCGACACCCCATTTGGTGCGGAAGAACTCACCGATGCGCCGGTTGGCTTCCGCTGCTTCGGGCATCATGAAATGGAACATATGGAAGACGTGGATCATCTCGTCCCAGATCTCGAGCTTGCTCTCGACGCCTGCGGCCTTTGCGCGCTTGTCGAGCTCTTCTGAGTCACCCAGCAGCGTCTCGTGGTCGCCCACCTGGATCAGCAGCGGCGGCAAGCCCAATAAATCCGCAAAGAGCGGTGAGACACGCGGATCATCATTAGGCAGGCTGCCACGATAGTGGTCCGCCATCTGCAACAGGCCATCCTTCTGGACCATCGGGTCCACATCGGCGCGGCTTTCCATGGTCGGGGAGTTGCCGGTGAGGTCGACCCAGGGTGAGATAGGTGCTGCAGCTGCCGGAAGGGCAATGCCTTTATCGCGCAGAGCCACGAGCGTCGCCATGGTCAAACCACCGCCGGCGCTGTCGCCAGAGATCGCAAGGTAGGCGGCGTCATAGCCCTGGTCCAGCAGGAACTGATAGGCGGCAACCGCGTCATCAATTGCGGCAGGGCACGCATCTTCCGGGCCCATGCGGTAGTCGATCACCAGCAGTTTTGCATTTGTTTCGCCGGCAATGGCTGCCGTCAGCGACCGGTGCGTCGTGGGAGAGCCGATGACATAGCCCCCGCCGTGCAGATAGAGAACCGCGTGCTTGTCAGAGCAGCCGGGCATGGACACCCATTCGCCCGGCACGCCGTTGGCGGTGACGGGCTCAATAATCGCACCTTCAGCCACCGGGAACGCCGCTGTTGCCGCGACCATGCCGTCGCGCTGCTCCTGAACCGTCCGTTCGCCTTCCGCAATCGGCGCTGCCGCCAAGAGTTCCAGAACCTGTTTCAGACCTTCGCTGGCCATGATGTGTCTCCCTGAAAATGATGTTGTCTGAATGTGTTGTTGGAGATGAGCTTAGCCGACACAAATGCAATGGGCGACACTCGGAATCGACATTTCCGGTCGCCGAAACTGCTCGAATAGAGGTCAAATGATGCCCATATGTGGAGCGCATCAAGACCGAAACTCAAAAGGAGATGCAAAGACCAGAAAACACAGGCCCGCTATCGGGCAGGCCACGTGTTTGTTCACAGGAGGGAAATATATGTCTTACGTGTCACTTACGCTTGCACCCCGCGAAGTTATTCTGGCGAGGGGCCGGTTTCACTGGACCTATAGTTTTGTCTCCTGGCTCTGGCTTTTGCTCGCCGGATGGCTGCTGATCGGGATCGCCGTTTTCTTCTCCCGTCAGATGCGCAAATGGACGACAGAACTCGTCGTTACCAACCGGCGCTTCATCTACAAGCGCGGCTTCATCTCGCGGCGGACGGATGAGTTTAACGCAGCCCGCATCCACGCGATCACCCTGGAGCAGAGCCTGTTCGGACGCATCCTTGGCTACGGCACGCTCAACATCCGTGGCGAGGACATCGGCGACTTTGGCCTGCCCGCCATCGCCCGGCCGATCGAGTTCCGCAGGGCACTTATCGAGAGCCTCGACGTCTCCATCGAAGAGCCGTTGCTGCTAACAGACGAAAACGGAAAGGCGGTTGCCGCCACCTGACCGCCCCTCTCCCCGCGCGCCCTCCGGCTTGACCGGAGGGCCTATCTGAGATCGTGATTACTCGCCATCTTGCATGGACCCTCCGGTCAAGCCGGAGGGAGAGCGGATAGAGAGGAGCCGTACATGGCCAACAACACCGATGCGACCGACCGCGTCAAAGGCCTGAACGAATTTGCATCCAAAAAGCATCCCGGACAGGTGGGTGTGGAGATCGAGACCTGCGAGGCTGATCTCGTCACCGGCAAACTGACTGTGACGGAGCCGGTCATTGCAGGCACGGGCTTCCTGCGGGCGCCGGTAGTCATCACCCTGGCGGACTGGCTGTGCGCGGCGGGCATGGGGCCCAACCTCAAAGAGGGTGAGAGTTTTACGACCGTCGAACTCAAGACCAATTTTCTGGGGTCAGCGCGCGAGGGTGAAACCATTTCTGGGCGCGCCACCCCTGCCCATCGTGGCCGTACAACTCATGTGTGGGATGTGGAAGTGCGCAATGACACGACAGACCGGGTGATTGCGCTGTTCAGATGCACGCAGATGGTTTTGCGATGAAGGGGTAGATTGGCCCGCGGCAGTTATCGTTTGTCGAGCTTCCTAGCGGCAATAATCTCCTTTAGGAAATGGGCTGGCCAAACTATCCCGAGTTGCGCGTCCCGTTCATCTGCAGTTGCGAGACGGCCAGAGTAAATGCCGATGAACTTAGTCGCAGGTTGCCCATTTACGAAGGTGTTGCCATCTTCCATTGGATGGGCACCGTGAGATCTGCTGATAACCGGTGAACCCGACATGCCCGGTCTGCTTGCTGTATCGACAAGGAAGTAAGTTCCGTTCGCGTTCGCGAGATTTGGCTCAGATGCTATGCTCGCCCGCTTCCAAACGGGATAGCCTGACTGATGGTTCCCAAATGGGTATCCAATTACAAACACGTCCATCCCAACGCCAACCATAAGCTTGGATTCTTGAAGGGTGTTGATTGGATAGGTCCTACAACTTGCGTTCGGGTCTATTGTTTCAGGACGGTCGCTTGGCAGTGGAATCGCAACTACATCGACCGTGCTGCCTGCCGCAGGGTGGACAAACCATCTGGGGTTCCCTGAGGAATCATAAAGATCAAGCCAACCGGCTGCCTTTTGAGCCAGATCTTGGCCGCACCACCAGACTAGAAATCTATCGGGCTCGGCGGCAGTTGGTGAGAGGTGCTTTCCATTATTTGGGTTTCGACTAGATGCGGTGTGCCAGTTGGTAACCAAAATGACCTCTCCTTTGGACTCCCAGCAAAACGCAGTGCCCTGAGCCAACAAAGTCTTTTGGAAGGACGCTTGAACGATTATTGAACAAGGTGAATATGGATCAACAACAATCATAAATCCGGCCTGCTGCAGGTGTACGCTTGTTCTACCTAGTACAACCGATTCCCCGGAAACTAAAAAGGGCCGCTGAGCTTCCTCAGCGGCCCTTGTCGTGTTGTGTGACTGTCGCTTCTGCTCATTCAGCAGCGGCTGCCACCTTCGCTGCCGGGTTGAACCGACCGTAGAAGGTATCGCCCTTGGCGGCCATGTCGCGCAGGAGGGCGTTGGGCTTGAAGCGCTCGCCGTATTTCTGGGCGAGGGCGTCGCACGCCTCGACAAACTCCTTAGTGCCCGTCATGTCGATGAGTGACAGCGGTCCGCCGGACCAGGGGGCGTAGCCCCAGCCGAGGATGGCGCCGACGTCTGCGTCGCGAACGTCTGTCACTACTTCTTCTTCAAAGCAGCGGGCTGCCTCAAGGGCCTGAATGAACAGGAAGCGGTTCTTCAGTTCGTCGATGTCCACATCGTCGATGGTCTTGGTGTGGTCCACGACCTTGTGCAGGTCCGGCCACAGGCGCTTGTTGCCGCCTTTTTCTGCTGGCCAGTCGTAGAAGCCCTTGCCGACCTTTTTACCCAAGCGACCGTGCGTGACGACCATCTCTTCGACGATCCTGTCAGCGGGGCCTTCGACATATTTGTCGCCGAGGTCCTTCTTGGGCTGCTGACGCACCTTGTAGCCAAGGTCGAGAGAGACTTCGTCGTTCAGGGCAAGCGGCGGCATGGGCATGCCGGTCATCTTGCCGACATTCTCGATGATGGCAGGCTCGATGCCTTCCGCCAGCATGGCGATGCCTTCGCCAACGTAAGTGCCGAAGCAGCGTGACGTGTAGAAGCCGCGGCTGTCGTTGACGACAATCGGCGTCTTCTTGATCTGCGCCACATAGTCCATAGCCTTGGCCAGCGTCTCATCATTGGTCTGTTCGCCCATGATGATTTCCACCAGCTGCATCTTGTCCACCGGTGAGAAGAAGTGGATGCCGATGAATTCAGCAGGCTTGGAGTACGCTTCTGCCAGGCCGGTGATCGGCAGGGTCGAGGTGTTGGAACCGTAGATGCCGCCCTTGGCGATCTTCGGTTCGGCCTTCTTGGTGACGTCGGCCTTGATGCCGCGATCTTCAAACACGGCCTCGATCACGAGGTCACAGCCGTCCAGATCGTCATAGTCAGTCGTGGCCTTGATCTTGCCGAGCAAGGCTGCCTTCTTTTCTTCCGTGGACTTGCCGCGGGAGATGGCCTTGTCTAGCAGACCTTCAGAATAGGCCTTGCCCTTGTCGGCATCGGCCTGATCACGGTCGAGCAGCACAACATCCATGCCCGCCTTCGCGGACACATAGGCAATGCCTGCGCCCATCATGCCCG
Source organism: Candidatus Phaeomarinibacter sp. (assembly GCA_050042885.1). Lineage (GTDB taxonomy): Bacteria > Pseudomonadota > Alphaproteobacteria > CGMCC-115125 > CGMCC-115125 > Pyruvatibacter. The sequence continues at coordinate 25,363 of JBHJJF010000111.1, read as the reverse complement.
CGCCGAGGATGCCGAGCTTCTTCACTTCCCACTTGTCGACGCCAGCGGGGCGGCGGGCGCCCTTGGAGAGTTCCTGCATGGAGAGGAAGAGCGAGCGGATCATCGCCTTGGAGCGTGGGTCCATCATCAGCTTGGTCATGTAGCGGCTTTCAATCCGCAGACCGGCTTCGATGGGCACCTGAAGACCTTCGTAGACGCAGGACAGAATGTATCTCTGCGCCGGGTAGTTCTGGTGCGTGGTCTTGTTCAGCATCGCATTGCCGATGGTGAAGGTCTGGCTGCCGCCCTTGTCGTGCGGGCCGCCTCCAGGAACCTTGTAGCCCGGCTTGTCCCAGGGCTGCAGCGCCGCGGCGAGGACTTCCGGTCCACGCTTGCCAAGCTTGATCGTTTCGCCGGCAAGACCTTCCTTGATCCATGCCTTGGCTTCGTCCACCAGCTTGTCCGCCGGTACCACCTTGTTGACGATGCCAGCCTTGGCGGCCTTTTCAGGAGACAGCGCCTGACCCTGCAGGATCAGCGGCAGCGCGGCAGCTGCACCGATCATGCGCGGCAGGCGCTGGGTGCCGCCACCGCCGGGCAGAAGGCCGACCTTGCTTTCCGGCAGGCCGAGCTGGGCGCGCGGGTTGTCCGCAACAAAGCGGGCGTGGCAGGCGAGCGAGACTTCAAGGCCGCCACCAAGGGCCGTGCCCGTCAGGGCTGCCGCAATCGGCTTGCCGCAGCTTTCCATGCGGCGCAGCTGCATGTTGAAGGCGATGTTGCCTTCATACAGCGCCTTGACCTTGTCCTGCTCGGAACCGCCTGAACCGCCACCAGCGTTCGAGCCCATCATGGATAGGTCGGCACCGGCGCAGAAGGCGCTCTTGCCCGAGGTAATGACGAGGCCCTTGATGGCGTCGTCAGAGGCGACCTTTTCAATGATGTCGGCCATGTCCTTCATGGAGGACTGGCTCAGCACATTCATTGAGCGGTTGGGCATATCCCATGTGGCAACGGCAATGCCGTCGCTGTCGATTTCAAATCCAAAATTTTCGTAGTCTGACATTTTAAAATGCTCCCTGTACGGAGGGCATGCGCTGCGGCTGCCGGTTTAGTGATGTCAACCCGACAGCCGGCAAGCGGATGCGTTAGACGCGTTCGATGATGGTGGCTGTGCCCATGCCGGCACCGACGCACAACGTGGCAAGAGCCGTGTTGAGGTCGCGGCGCTCAAGCTCATCAAGCACCGTGCCGAGGATCATGGCGCCGGTGGCACCCAGCGGGTGACCCATGGCGATGGCACCGCCATTCACGTTCATCTTTTCATGGTCGATATCCAGCGCCTGCATCATGCGCAGCACGACCGAGGCAAAAGCTTCGTTCAGCTCATAGAGGTCGATGTCGTCGACTTCCATGCCGGCTTTCTTGAGGGCCTTGGCGGACACGTCAGCAGGGCCTGTCAGCATAATGCACGGCTCGGAGCCGATGGATGCCATAGTGCGGATCTTCGCACGCGGCTTGAGGCCAAGCGCCTCGCCCATTTCCTTGGTGCCGAGCAGGATGCCGGCGGAGCCGTCCACGATGCCTGAAGAGTTACCGGCATGGTGCACGTGATCAAGAGCTTCGACTTCCGGATAGCGGTCCGTTGCCACGCCGTCGAACGCGAACTCGCCGAGTGAGGCGAAAGACGGGTTGAGGGCCGCGAGAGACTGCATGGTGGCGTCCGGGCGGATGTGCTCATCCTTGTCCAGGATCGTCAGGCCGTTGATGTCTTTCACGGCCATCACGGATTTGTCGAAATAGCCGTTGTCCCATGCATTGGCTGCGCGCTTCTGGCTTTCCACGGCATAAGCATCCACATCGTCGCGGCTGAAGCCATACTTGGTTGCGATGAGGTCGGCGCCAATGCCCTGGGGCGTGAAATAGGTCTTGAGGGCAACTGCCGGGTCAGACGCCATGGCGCCGCCGGACGCACCCATGCCGACGCGGCTCATGCTTTCAATGCCGCCGCCAATGGCCATGTCGGCTTCGCCGGACATGACCTTGGCTGCTGCCATATTGGTGGCTTCTAGGCCGGACGCGCAGAAGCGGTTGATCTGCACGCCAGCAGTCGTCTGCGCGTAGTCGGCATTCATCACCGCAACGCGGGCGATGTTGGAGCCGGCTTCACCAACAGGGTCCACACAGCCCATCACAACGTCGTCTACCTTAGTGGTATCGAGATCGTTGCGGTCGCGCAGTTCTTCGAGAACCTGCGTTGCAAGTTCCAGCGCTGTCACTTCGTGCAGTGCGCCGTCTGACTTGCCCTTGCCGCGGGGGGTGCGGACATGATCGTAAATGTAGCATTCTGCCATTGGAGGTCTCCCTATTGGCTTTATCTAACCCGTGTTGGGTCTAATATGTGTTGGTCTTGTTAATCCGTGGTCTGACGGCCCGTTATGCCTAGAGCGTGCGGGAAATCAGGATCTTCTGAACTTCGTTGGTGCCGCCGTAGATCTTCTGGACGCGGGCGTCGCGATACATGCGGGCGATCGGGTATTCATTCATGTAGCCGTAGCCACCGAAGAGCTGCAGGCATTCGTCAATGACTTCGCACTGCATGTCGGACACCCAGTACTTGGCCATGGAGGCTGTTGCTGCATCGAGCTTGCCTTCAAGGAGTAGGCCCGTGCAGTAGTCGCAGAACACCTTGGCGACCGTTGCCTTGGTCTTGCACTCGGCCAGCTTGAACTGGGTGTTCTGGAAATCCATCACGGCCCGGCCAAACGCTTTGCGCTCTTTCACATAGGCGATGGTTTCATCCAGCGCGTAGTCCATGGCGGCGACGCCCTGCAGGCCGATCTGAAGGCGCTCGGAGGGCAACTGCTGCATCAACTGGATGAAGCCCTGGCCTTCCTCGGGCCCCAGAATATTGGATGTTGGCACGCGTACATTGTCGAAGAAGAGCTCGGACGTGTCCTGAGACTTCTGGCCGATCTTGTCGAGGTTGCGGCCCCGCTTAAACCCTTCCACTTCGTCTGTTTCGACGATGACAAGAGACGTCCCCTTTGCGCCGGCATTGGGGTCTGTCTTGGCCACAACAATGATGAGGTTGGCGGTCTGTCCGTTGGTGATGAAGGTCTTGGACCCATTCACCACATATTCGTTCCCGTCCATCTTCGCCGTCGTCTTGATCGACTGCAGGTCGGAGCCGGTGCCGGGCTCTGTCATGGCGATGGCGCCAACGAGCTCGCCGGTTGCCATCTTCGGCAGCCATTTCTGCTTTTGCTCTTCGGAACCGTATTCGTTGATGTAGGGTGCGATAATCGCGTTATGGAGCGACGCTCCGAAGCCGGCGATGCCCTTGCGGCCCATCTGATCAATGATGACGGCTTCATGCGCAAAGGTGCCGCCGCCGCCATATTCTTCCGGCATGGAGGCGCAGAGAATTCCGGCTTCGCCGGTCTTGGTCCAGGCATCGCGGTCCACGATTTCCTGCTTCTCCCACTTCTCCACATGCGGCGCGAGTTCCTTTTCGAAGAACTTGCCGACGGAGTCTGAGAATATCTGGAGATCTTCTGTCATCCAGCCTGGGGTTTCGACCTGAAGTGCGGACATTCCTATGCGTCTCCCTGTTCGCGTATCTGAGTAGCGTTTTTCGATTGCGTTAGAACTGGTCAGCCGCCAGTGCCATCACGTCATGCGCGCCAGCCTTGACGGTGGTGAGGTGCGTGGTGGTCTGCGGCAGAATGCGATTGATGAAGTAACGCCCGGTGACGAGCTTTGTTTCGTAATAGGCCTTGTCGCCGGAACCACCGGCGAGGCCTTCCTGTGCGGCCTTTGCCATCTGCGCCCACATCAGGGCGATGGCTGTCAGGGCAAACAGGTGCAGGTAGTCTGCTGAGCCGGCACCGGCGTGGTCCGGATTTTCCAGCGCGTTTTCCATGAACCACATGGTGGCCTCTTCAAGCTCCTTGCGCGCATCGCCCAGGGGCCCGATGAAGTCGGCCAGCTTGGCATCGTCCTTGTTGGCGGCGACAAAGTCGTCCACTTCCTTGAAGAATGAGAAGACTGCGCGGCCGCCCTTGGAGGCGAGCTTGCGGCCCACCAGGTCCAGCGCCTGAATGCCGGTGGTACCTTCATAAATCATGGCAATGCGGGCATCCCGCACGAACTGTTCAGCACCCCACTCCTTGGTGTAGCCGGAGCCGCCATAGACCTGCTGGGCTTCAACCGCGTGGGCAAAGCCCTTGTCGGTGAAGTAGCCCTTCACGATGGGGGTCATAAGGCCCATCAGGTCGTCCGCCTTTTGACGCGTTTCTTCGTCTTCAGCTTTTTCTGCCAGATCACCCCAGAGCGCCGTCCAGACCAGAAGGGCCCGCGCGCCTTCATTGAAAGCGCGGATATTCATCAGCAGACGACGCACATCGGGGTGTACGATGATCTGATCCGCCGGGCCGTCCGGATTTTGGGGGCCGGTGAGAGCGCGTCCCTGCAAGCGGTCGAGCGCAAAGTCACGGGCATTCTGATAGGCTACTTCGGCCTGTGCGATGCCCTGCATACCGACGCCAAGGCGGGCTTCATTCATCATAGTGAACATGGCCTTGAGGCCCTTGTTCTCTTCACCGACGACCCAGCCCTTTGCATCGTCATAGTTCATGACGCAGGTCGCATTGCCGTGGATGCCCATCTTCTCTTCAAGGCCACCGCACTGAAGCGTGTTACGCTCCCCCAGTGAACCATCGTCGTTGACGATGAATTTGGGGACGACGAACAGCGAGATACCGCCGACGCCGCCCGGCGCGCCTTCAATACGCGCGAGTACAAGGTGAATGATGTTGTCCGCCATGGAATGTTCGCCGGCAGAGATCCAGATCTTCTGACCCGTGATGGCATAGGACCCATCACCATTCGGCACGGCCTTTGTGCGCAGCATGCCCACATCCGTGCCACAGTGTGGTTCGGTCAGGTTCATGGTCCCGGTCCACTCGCCGGAAACGAGCTTGGGCAGGTAGATGTCCTTGAGCTCGTCTGACCCATGATGGGTCAGCGCTGAATAGGCACCGTGGCTAAGGCCGGGATACATGCCGAACGCCATATTGGCAGACGACACCATCTCGTTGAACAGGACGCCAATGGTGTTGGGGAAGCCCTGCCCGCCGTAGTCAGGTGAACACACGAGCGACGGCCAGCCGCCCTCGACCAGTTGCTGATATGCGTCACGGAAGCCATCCGGCGTTGTCACGTCGCCGTCTTTCAGAACACATCCCTGTTCGTCGCCCACCTTGTTGAGCGGCTGCAGCACTTCTTCAGAGAACTTCGCGGCCTGTTCCATGATCTGGTCGATCAGGTCTGGGGTGGCGTCTGCAAAACCGGGCAGGTTTGAGAAGCGTGACAGATCCAGCAGCTCATGCAGCAGGAAACCGTATTCGCGGGTAGGGGCTTTGTAGCTCGGCATCGGGTCATGCTCCTGGCTGTCTTGCGGCAATCGAGGCCTCAAAGACAGGCTGAATGGGTTGATGTTCCGGACCTCCGCCGGTGATGGAGGTCCGCACGTGCTCCCTGTTACCTAGGCCTGCGCCGTCTGGTTTGTATGGCTGGTGCCATTTTGTCCATTGCCCTGGCCATTGGCCGTATCAGAGCGTTGAGCGAGCTCACCATCCACAAAGTCGATCCCGTGACGCAGCAAGGAAATCGATTCATCAATGTCCTTACGCTGCGCTTCGAGCTTTTCGATCTGAGCCACATACTTGCCGCGCGCATGTTCGAGCTGTTTGGTGAGTCCGTCGCGCAAGTCATAGAGGTCGATGATTTCGCGAATCTCCGACAACGTGAAGCCAACGCGCTTGCCGCGCTGGATCAGCTGGAGGCGGGCGCGGTCACGGGTGGATTTAACGCGCGTCTGGCCTTCACGTGCCGGATGCAGCAGGTCCTTATCCTCATATAAGCGGATGGCCCGGGTCGTAACGTCAAATTCTTCGGCCAACTGAGTGATTGAGAATGTTGGGCCATTGGCATCATGGCCCGGCTCCCCAGGGCGGGCCGCGTGAGGCGGCAACTGGGGTGCACCATTTCTGTTGTCTGTTGCCGTGCTGGCTGTGTGTTGGTCCATGATCGCGGTACCTTCCTCCTGGGCCGGGCGTTGTTGGTCCCACCATCCATGGCGAAACCTGGCACTTGTGCTCTGTTTTTGTGGCCGGTTAACGGGTGAATCTGATCAAGCGGCGGCAACTTTAGGTTCCGTTGACGTAAACGTCAATACAGGGTTCAGTTTTAGAACTAGTGTCCTTTGCCGGAATGCCTACCCGGCCCTAGGCGACCCAAGGCATGTGAGCCATAGTGGCTTTAGAAACCCCGTTCAGGCTGTGTTTGCAATGCGCGAAAAAAAACAAGACCCCACCAAGACATGGACATTCTCCTCCATTTGGCAGGCTTTGATACGCACCGTTTTGGTAGCGACAATGGCAACTGGCAGTGCTCACGCCGCGCACGCTCAGGGTGATCGCAATCCTGGCAGTGCGAGAGGCGACGCCGCCGAAACGACATCAGACGCCGCTGCCTCTACGGAGAAAAAGGATGCCGCGGAAACCGAGGAAATCAGCTCGCTTCGCCAGGCACTTTACACGGCAGTGCGCCGCGCACGGTCGAGCAGCGGAGCCCGCAAGGTCGATCGGGATGAGGGTTTTGAAACGAGCGCGCGGCGTCATGCGCGTGATATGGTTGAGCGACGCTATATGGACCATCGCTCACCGGACGGCGACGGCCCAAGAGAGCGGGTCTTGGCCATTTTTCCCGATTTCATCGGCATCGCCGGTGAGAATATTGCTATGCGCAGCGTTAGGCCGGACGAAGATGCGGATGACACGGCTCTGGCAGCGGTGGAAGCCTGGACCGACAGTCCACCGCACCGCAAAATCCTGCTGGATCAGCGCCATGGCCACGTCGGCAGTGGTGTCGCTGACAACGGGCGGGCAACCTACATCGTCCTGCTTCTGGCCAGTGCGCCGTCATACCGGCCGCCTCCTCCGCCCGAGCCACGGCCTGAACCGGAAACTGTTCCGGGTTCGGAGGATGTGCCAGCCGGCACCAAACCCGCAGAAAACAAGGCTGAAAGCGCGCCCGGCAGCTAAAACGTTAACACCTTGTTTACCTCACCCTAACTAGCCTTAACGAAATGGCGGTTGCGTCGGATTGATGACGTGCCGTTTTTCGCAAAATCCTGCGCGTCTTGACCACATCTTGGGGTTAGGGCCCGCGCTTTACACAAGATTCACCTATGGATACCTTCCGAATCAAAGAGGGCGGATGCGATTCGGATGAGACCTGGGGTTCCCTGGAGTGTGAAGGGCATAGAGCCCGAAGCTCGCGAAGCAGCGAAAATTGCTGCTCGGCGCGAGGGGAAAACCCTTGGGCAATGGCTCAACGAGAAAATCATCGACGCATCGGACGAAGAAGAGGCGGGCTTTGCCGCTTCGGCAATGTCCGACCCGCCGGCGTCCTCTTCGGGAAATCCCATGCCTCAACAGGCGTTACAGATCGATTTCAGTCCTGTGACTGACGCGCTCAGAGATTTGGTCCACAGGCTGGAGCGCTCAGAGCGGCGCAGCGAGAATGCTTTGACCGGTCTTGATGAAACCCTGGCCGACATGTCCACACGACTTGAACGGGCAGAACGCAGTGGCGGCCGGGAGCCGGCGACTGGGCTCGACTCAACGCTTGCTGACCTGCGAGACCGTCTTGAAAAGTCCGAACGCGGCCTGGAACGCGCGGAGCATCTGAACACCGACGCCATGCGGACCGTGGAACGCGGGCTTCGGGCCATCTCAAATCGTCTTGAAGAAACCGAACGCCGCGCAGATGAAGCCAGCAAGCGCGTTCAGACCGTCGGCATGGAGACACCCGAGACCGTTCGGCATCTGCAGACAGCATTGTCCGATATGTCCCGTCGTCTTGATACGACCGAGACCGCCGCGACGACAGCCCGCGAACAATCAGCACAAGCAGTTGCCGCTCTCAATTCACGCAATGGCGCAGGTGATGACGCCGTCGCTGCCCTCGAACGGGCCATTGGCAATGTGGTCGATCACATTGAATCGTCTGATGCACGCACCGCCAAAGTGTTGAGCGGCTTGCGTGAGGACCTGGAAAAGCTTGAGAAGGCTGCTTCTGAAACTAAACCCGGCGTCGGGGTTGAAGCCATCCAGACGCTGGAAGGGACCATCTCCTCACTACAGCAGAACGTGACCGAAATGGTGGGACGTCTGGGTAAGGTAGAAACCGATACCCAGCGCGACGTGGAAGAAATCGCGGGCACCATCGACAATATGAGCGGTCGCCTCGATACGGTTCGCGAATCGGCGGTCACTGCGGCAACGGAAGCCGCGCGGCAGGAAGCGACAGCGACGACGCAACTTGTGTCCCAGCTGGAACATCGGGTGGATGAAGCCAGCCAGCAAGCGGCGGCAACCGATCAACGCATCGCGCAGTCCGAACAGCAAAGCGCGCAGGCGATCCATACGATTGAAACGAGCGTCAGCGACATTGCGGGCCAGATGCGCGAGATCGCCAATCTCAATGCCAACGGCAAGGAAGTTTTTGCGGAGCCTTTGGCGGCCCTTGAAACAGCCATTGAAGAAATGGCTGAGCGGCTGCAATCCACAGATCAGCGGTCTGCCAAAGCCTTGGCCAAAGTCGAGGAAGTTTCAGACGAACTGCTCCGCAAGCTTGATGGTTCAGAGGCTTCAGACGACATCCAGCAGATCAAGGCCAGCGTTGAAAACGTGGACGCGCGGCTCAACCTGATTGAAGCCAGCGCCAGCTCCGCTGCACCCGAGGCACCTCAGGACCTGGGCTTCATGGCAGCCGCGCCTGCTGCGGAACCCCAAGCCCCGGCTGCACCGCCACCGCCCTCCGCTGACTGGACAGCCAGTCCGGATGACGGGCCGTTTGGACCGCCACCGGACACAAGCCAGATGGGTGCACCGCCCTTTGAACCGGCGCCGGACGCGGGCGCGGCAAACGCCTTTGGCGAACCACCCTTCCCGGATATGCCGCCGGACCCCAATGCGGGTATCGAACCGGAGATGGGACGCAATGATTTTCTGGAATCGGCACGGCAGGCCGCGCGTGCGGCCGCCGGTTCAGCCGGACCGGAACACGCGCGCTCCCCATTTGCCGATGACGAGACGACTGAGCGCCAGGGCCTCATGTCCGGTAGCCGCAAGCCACTTGCCCTAATCGCAGCCGGCCTGGCCGTCGTAGCCGTTGCCGGGCTTGTTGTGGTGATGATGGGTGGCGGACCCAAGAACACTGCCGGACCACCGGACGACATCACCGTTCCATCGGACGTCATGGCCGAGTTGGATGCACCTCTTGAGGACCTAGCTCCGGCACCTTCAGGGGACCAAAGCGATTTAGTCGCGAACACTGACAGCGCTGGCGCACCGGAAGACGGGACAATCAACGGCGCCGATGCCAGTGCGCCAGAGCGTGCGCCTGCGCGTGAGTTGCCCGATGTCGTGAGCCCTGCCCAGGCATCGGCACCTGCCAATGTGCCCCCCTCCAGCGAACAAGCCCTTGCGGGCACATCCATCAATGGGCCCAAATCGATTACACCTCGCAAAGATGTGGCCGTTGCATCTTTGCCTGACTCAACGCCGACTGCCGCGCCTGCGCGACAGACCCTGCGCGAAGCCGCGACCAATGGTGACGCATCTGCGCAATATGAGATCGGCCAACGTTACGCCAACGGTGCAAACGGTCTGCCCAAGGATGATGAGCAAGCAGCCTATTGGCTGAACCGTGCTGCCGAGCAGGGCCTTGCCCCGGCTCAGTATCGCCTGGGAACGATGTTCGAGAAGGGCCTTGGCGTGCCGGAGAACCCGACCAAGGCGCGCACCTGGTATGAGCGCGCCGGCGCGCAGGGCAATGTCAAAGCCATGCACAACCTCGCTGTCATGCAGGCGGAAGGGGCCGGCGGACCGCAGGACTTTGCCGGTGCAGCCCGCAGCTTTGACGCGGCAGCACAGCACGGCTTGGCGGATTCACAATACAACCTGGCCATTCTGCATGAACGCGGCCTGGGCGTGGAACGTGATCTGGCGGCAGCCTACAAGTGGTTTGCCATCGCTTCTGCTAACGGCGATGCCGACGCAGGAGCTCGCGCTGAAGCGCTTAAGAACTCTGTGGATGCTGCCCGACTGGTGGATGCAGAACTCGCGGCGCGCACTTTTGCACCCCGTTCAGCTGATACCGGCGCCAATCAGGTGTCATGGCAACCGGAATTGACGCCTGCCGCCATGGTTCGCGAAGCTCAGCGAATTTTGGGGTCACTGGGATATGATGCGGGCCCTGCAGATGGTCAGGCGGGCAACAAGACACTTGATGCGGTTCGCCAGTTTGAACGGGACAAGGGTCTAGCCGTGACAGGCCGCATCGACGCGCGCCTTCTGGACGCGCTGCAAAAGGCTGCGATCTAGCCAAATTTGCCCTGCGGCCCATGGCTGACCACCCACTTGTGTGCTAGCAAGAAGGCTATTCGCTGCGCCGTTCCGCTCAGCAAAACCAATAACAAGCCTTAGCCTGATACGGGATCTGACCCAGGGTGCAGATTTATCTCCCCATCGCTGAACTTTCAGTCAACGCATTTGTGTTGCTGGGACTTGGCGGCGCGGTGGGGTTCCTATCGGGCATGTTTGGCGTCGGCGGCGGTTTTTTTTTGACGCCGCTGCTTATCTTTACCGGCATTCCGCCAGCTGTGGCCGTAGGTACGGAAGCGGTGCAGATCGTTGCCACCTCAATGTCCGGGGTTTTGGCGCATTGGCGGCGCAAGGCTGTCGATTTCAAGATGGCCGGCGTCCTTCTCGCCGGCGGTGCAGTCGGTTCCGTTATTGGTGTATTGATTTTCAGCGCGATCCGCTCCGAAGGGCAGATCGACCTTTTCATCTCCCTCGCCTACGTACTCTTCCTTGGCGTTATCGGTGGCTTGATGATGCTGGAGAGCGTGAGGGCGATTAGGGCCTCTCGCTCCGGTAAATCAGTATCGGCGCGCAAGCCGGGTACCCACGTGTGGATACACGGGCTTCCGTTCAAAATCCGGTTTCGTCGGTCGCGGCTTTACATCTCCGCCATTCCGCCTCTACTCATCGGGCTTTCTGTTGGCATACTTGCCGCCATCATGGGTGTCGGTGGCGGCTTCATCATGGTCCCCGCCATGATTTATCTGTTGCGGATGCCAACCAATGTTGTCGTTGGGACATCCCTGTTTCAGATCATGTTTGTGACGGGTCTTGCGGCCATCATGCATGCCACGCTGAACCAGACCGTCGACATCGTTCTGGCGATGCTCCTCCTCATCGGCGGTGTTCTTGGCGCCCAGGTTGGCGTACGGGTTGGCCATAAGCTGCGCGGCGAACAGTTGCGCGCGCTGCTGGCTCTGATGGTTATCGCGGTCTGTTTGCGGCTGGCCTGGGATCTTGTTGCCACCCCGGATGACCTATTCACTGTCATTATTGCGGGAGGGGTGTGATGCGATTTGCGGCACTCAGATATCTGCCTGCAATGTTCCTTATGCTGATGGTCGCGCCTGCTTCCGCCCCGGCGCAGATCATTGATGGTACACCCATGGATGGTGAGGCTGTCGTCGCTGACCTCAGCGAAAAGCTCATTGCCATCACATCTAATTTCACCGGTGCTGAAATTCTTCTGTTTGGCAATGTGGATGCACCTGACAATGTCACTCCTGCCTTGCAGCGCGACGTTGTGGCTGTTGTGCGGGGGCCGTATGAGCCGTTGACCATCCGGCGTAAGGAGCGGATTGCAGGTATCTGGGTCAACACGAACGCATATGACGTACCTGCGGCACCCGGGTTCTACCATGTTGCAAGCACACGACCGCTGGAAGAGATTGCGGCCCCTGAGATCTTTGCCGATGCTCAGATCGGTCTTCCGGCGCTGGACATTGCAACAGGTGAGACGGACAACGAATTGCCGGTGACGTATCGGAACGCGGTCGTGCGGGCCAAGACGGGCGAAGGGCTCTATGCGGAAGCACCTGGATCCGTAACCTTTGTAGGACCTTCGCTGTTTCGCGCCGAGATTGCCCTGCCCGCCAATGTTCCGGTCGGGTCATATGTGGCAACGGTCTATCTTGTGCGCAATGGCGCTAGCAGCAGCCAGCGGTCCATCAACCTGATTAGCTACAAGTCCGGTATTGAGCGGGTGCTGTACAACTTTGCTCTGATATCGCCGTTCTTCTATGGCCTGGCATCCGTTCTGGTTGCCCTGCTGGCAGGCTGGATCGCAGGCACGGTTTACCGCGAGCGTTAACCCTGCGTGGATTCTTCGCAGGTCATCACAGGGGTTTGACGGGCCAACCGGCTCCACACCCCATATGATATGCGCTCTTCGTTCCCACTACCTAAGTTTGGAAATATGGACACCGGCAGCATTTCATATCTTGCGGCTTTCATCGGCGGGCTCATTAGTTTCCTGAGCCCATGCGTGCTGCCGCTTGTGCCCGCCTATCTGAGCTACATGGCCGGAACGACCTTCGACGCCCTGTCAGAAGGAGATGAGGCTGTGACCCGGCGCACGATGATTGGTGCCTCGGGATTTGTCCTCGGCTTTTCCACTGTCTTCGTCGCCCTCGGAGCGACAGCTTCCGTCATAAGCCCACTGATCCTCGCCAACAAGGTGATGATCGGCTATGTGGCAGGCGCAACAATCGTCATTCTGGGCCTGCACTACATGGGTGTGTTCCGCATTGCGCTGCTTGATCGCGAGGTGCGGATGATGCCGGCGACGCTCGGTCCTTCCCAGGACAGCGAGAGTGCGCAGCCATCGCCAGTGATGCAGGCGCTTGGTCCATATACAATTGGGCTGGCTTTCGGCTTTGGCTGGACGCCGTGCATCGGGCCTATTCTGGCGACCATCCTGTCTATCGCCGCCAGCCGGGATGATCTTGGCTTTGGCGTTTCTCTGCTGAGCGTTTATTCGCTGGGCCTTGGGATGCCGTTCCTGCTCGCTGCCTTTGGCGTGCGCAGCTTCCTGGCTTTTTCGGCGCGGTTCCGGAAGCACATGCACAAGGTCGAGATTGCCGCCGGCGCGCTTTTGGTGGGCACCGGCCTTCTGATTTTCTTTGGATCGCTTGAAACAATTGCCTACTGGCTGATTGATCTGTTTCCAGCGCTTGCCACACTTGGCTAATGTAAAGATACGGATTGGCCGACATAGGTAAGCCGGGGGGGCATGCCTGAGATCTATCGGTACGAGGGGGAATTGAATGTCCGATGACGAGCAAGAGGCGCAGGCTGATCCGCGTAATCCGACCGACCCGCCTCGCGCAGCCGCTCTGCTGGGCTATGCAGGGGTCATCCCCTTCGTTACCACTGCCTTCATAATATTCGTTCTGTACCCGCGCGCCGAAGCGCAGACCATCCTTACCTATCAAATTGCCTATGGCGCGGTGATCCTCTCGTTCCTCGGCGGCATACGCTGGTCCTTGGCGATGCTGTTTCCCGAGGATGAAGCTCTGCTTAAAAGGCTTACATTCTCCGTGATGCCATCCCTGCTGGCATGGACGGCTCTGTTTGTGCCTCCGGTCTGGGGACTGGCACTTCTGATTGTTTCTTTCTGGGGACAGGCAGCCTCTGCCAACCAAGCATCGCGTCTGCAGGAAGCCCCGGCTTGGTATGGGGGCTATCGGGTGCGCCTGAGTATTCTTGTTATCGGCGCGCTGGTGTTGAGCGTCGTGGGAATTGTGTTGCGGAGTTAGGCTTGCGCCCAATCGCTGTTGCTGGCTGCATCTCGTCGGGCACCAGCCGCTTGCCTGGCATCGGGTAAATCTGCGTGTCGCCCATGAGCAGCGAATTGAACGGCCCATGAAACAGAGGCGCGAAGGCTTCATCCAGCACATTCAGGCCGCCGGTGTAGGCGCCAAAAGCGGGCATCACCATCCGCGTGCCGTCGGTCGCAAAACAGCGGCGGCGCAAGCGGCGACCGCGCTGCCGCACCACACCACAGGGGTGTAGGTGGCCTGCGATCTCTCCGGTGGCCGGAGCCACCTTCGGCTCGTGTCGCAGGATCAGCCTGCCCAGATCCGCCTCTTCCTCTGCAATACCGCCGAGCACGTGACCATCCACCAGACCTTCATGGTTGCCGGCAATCCATAGCCAGTCATGCGCGGCCGTCATCGCCTTGAGAACATCACGATCCGCACTTGTGAGGCGCTCAGGTCCTTCAGGATCGTGGAAGCTATCGCCAAGACTCACAACGCGGGCGGGCTGATACTTACGGATGACGCGTGCCAGCAGTTTCAAGGTGGCGCGGGTGTCATAGGGTGGCAGTGCCACGCCGCGGCGGGCATAGGACGAGCCTTTTTCAAGGTGAAGGTCTGAGACAATCAGCGTGTTGTGACCGGGCACAAGCAAGGCGCCTGACGGATCGGGCACGAGACGCTCACCGCAGATGGAAATCATACCAGTCTCATGGCCTCTTCAATCAAGCTTTCAGACGCTTCCGCCAACAGGCTTTCATTTGCTTCACCGGGGACGGACTCCTTGCCGATCTCCAGCATCACCGGAACCGCAAAGGGCGACACCCGGTCCAGCCGCTTTACCACGATTCTGTTTTTAACGCGGGCAAGAAGTCCGGAGAGGCGCTTGAGGTCAAGCAGACCGGTGGATGCATCCGCCCAGGTCGCCTGCATCAGTAAGTGATCCGGCTCATGTTCGCGGAGTACGTCGTAGATGAGGTCAGATGAAAACGTCACCTGGCGACCGGACTTCTCATGGCCGGGGAAACGCCGCTCAATGAGCCCGGCAATCACTGCGCAGTTACGAAATGTGCGTTTGAGCAGGTAACTCTCCGCAAGCCAGGCTTCCAGATCATCGCCCAGCATGTCTTCGTCGAAGAGATCGCCAAAGGTGAACTTGCCCTGTTCCGCCATCAGACCGGGGTCGCGCAGACACCAGACCGCCAGGGCATATTCGCTGGCGACAAATCCCATGGGCCGCGCGCCAAATCTGTCCAGCCTTCGGGTCAGCAACATACCCAGCGTCTGATGTGCCAGGCGTCCCTCGAAGGGGTACATCACCATGTAGAACTTGTCCGCCCGCGGAAAAACCTCAAGCAGTAACTCTCCGGGCTTGGGCAGCACAGACCGCCACTGCTGTATCTTCAGCCATTCGGACACCTGGTCGGGCAGGTTGGGCCAGTAAGCAGGGTCGGACAGCATCTCGCGGACACGTTCAGCCAGGTACGTTGAGAGTGGGAACTTTCCGCCGTAATAGGCTGGGATGGCCGGTGTGTCGTCTTTCGTCTTGGAGGCCAGAGCTTCCTGCTCATGCATGCCTTCAAACTTGAGCACGTAGCCCGCAAACAAAAACGTGTCGCCGGGGGCCAGTTGCTCGATGAAGTATTCCTCAATCTCGCCGATAACGCGCCCGCCGCGCGTGGCGCGGCCGCCAGGGCGGACCATCTTTACCTTCAGCATTGGCGCCTCGACGATGGTGCCGACATTCATGCGGAAGCGTTGTGCGATCGAAGGGTGCGCCAGCCGCCACTGGCCATCCGGTGTCTGACGAAGGCGCGCGAACCGATCATAGCTCTTAAGCGCGTAGCCGCCGGTGGCCACGAAGTTGAGCGCCTGATCGAATGTCTCGCGTGGCAGCTCGCGATAGGGCGACGCAGAAATGACATCGCGGTAGAGGTCCTCCGCATCAAATGGTCCCGCGCATGCAATACCCAGAATGTGCTGAGCGAGCACGTCAAGCGCACCGGGGCGATCAATGTCGCCATCCTGTGTTGCTGTCAGAGCGGCTTCACGAGCAGCCTCGCATTCCAGCACCTCAAACCGGTTGGACGGCACCAACAGAGCGCGACTTGGTTCATCCAGACGGTGGTTGGCGCGGCCGATGCGTTGCAGCAAGCGGCTTGCGCCCTTGGGTGCGCCGATATTGATGACCAGATCAACGTCGCCCCAGTCGATGCCCAGGTCGAGCGTGGATGTGCATACCACCGCCCTCAGCTCTCCCCGGGCCATGGCCGCTTCCACCTTGCGGCGCTTCTCTGTGGCCAGCGAGCCATGGTGGAGAGCAATGGGCAGCGTGTCTTCGTTGAGATGCCACAGGGACTGAAAGACAAATTCGGCCTGACTGCGGGTGTTGACGAACACGAGCACCAGCTTGTTGGCGCAGACAGCCTCGTAGACCTCTTCCATGGCGTGGCGGGCCGAATGGCCGGACCATGGAATACGCTCTTTGCTGGAGAGGATCGAGACGTCCGGGGCTGTGCCGCCGGCACCCATGACGAGCTCCGCGCGGGCATCGTCCGTTCCATCCTGCGGCACGAGATAGCGGCGCAGGCGATCCGGGTTTTCGACGGTGGCAGAGAGGCCTGTGACGCGCAGCCTGGGCGACAGCCGCCGCAATTGGGCAAGCCCCAGAGACAGCAGATCACCACGCTTGGATGGCGCCAGCGCATGCAACTCATCCAGCACCACCGCCTTGAGGCCGGAAAAGAATGTGTCGCTGTCGGCATAGGACAAGAGCAGGGCCAGTTGCTCCGGCGTTGTCATGAGAATGTCCGGCGGGTCGCGGCGCTGACGCTGACGGCGGTTTTGTGGCGTGTCGCCGGTTCGCGTTTCCACGCGGATATCGAGACCCATTTCGCTGACAGGCATCTCCAGATTACGCGCCACATCCACGGCCAGTGCCTTGCGCGGCGATATGTAGAGCGTGTGCAGCTTGCGGACCTGACCCGGCTTGCGGGGGCCTTTCGCGGCTATGTCGATAAGGCTTGAAAGGAACCCGGCCAGTGTCTTGCCGCCGCCGGTAGGCGCGATGAGCAGCGCAGATTTGCCCTCGAGACCTGCTTTTGCCAGCTCGAGCTGGTGGGACCGGGCCTGCCAGCCGCGCGAGGCAAACCAAGCCTCAAAGAGACCCGGCAGGACGGTTATTGGTCGGTTTACAGCGCCTATAGAGGCAGGCACAGATGTCATCAGGACGTGAAAATCTGAAATTTCGGGCTTGGGTTCTCGTAATGTTCGCCTAGATTGGTGCGTATGGCCATGCCCGCTGACAAATTACTGCATCCCGCGCCACAGGGGCTCTATTGCCCGGTCGGGAGCTTCTATGTGGACCCGGTGCGACCGGTAGACCGGGCCGTTATCACCCATGGCCACGCAGATCACGCCCGCGCCGGGCATGGAGCGGTTCTGGCGACGCCGGAGACGCTGGCCATCATGGCCGTGCGCTATGGCGAGGACTTTACTGGCTCACGGCAAGCGGCCTCCTGCGGGGAGACAACCCACATCAAAGGCGTCAGCGTCACGCTGGTGCCTGCCGGACATGTGCTCGGGTCGGCTCAGGCGGTGATTGAGTATGACGGCACGCGCATTGTTGTGTCCGGGGATTACAAGCGCCGGGCAGACCCGACATGCGCACGGTTTGAGCCTGTCCCCTGCGACGTGTTTGTCACGGAGGCCACGTTTGCCCTTCCCGTCTTTCGCCATCCGCCGACCGAGGACGAAACAGCAAAGCTGCTCGCATCGATCGCGCGTTTTCCTGAACGAACACATCTTGTGGGCGCCTATGCGTTGGGCAAGGCACAGCGGGTGATCAAACATCTGCGCGAGCAGGGCTATGACCGGCCGATCTATCTGCATGGCGCAATGGAAAAGCTCTGTGCCCTGTATCAGCGCTTCGGCGTTGACCTTGGAGATCTGAAACTTGTCGCGGATCATTCCAAGGAAGACCTAGCGGGCCAGATTGTTGTTGCGCCGCCGTCTGCTACCCGTGACCGCTGGTCCCGCCGGTTTGCAGACCCCGTAACAGCTTTTGCCAGCGGCTGGATGCGGGTTCGTGCCCGTGCACGCCAGGCCGGTGTGGAACTGCCGTTGATCATTTCGGACCATGCGGATTGGGATGAGCTCATCTCAACCATTGAGGAACTGTCACCCGGCGAGGTGTGGGTCACCCATGGCCGGGAGGATGCGCTTGTTCATGCGGCAACTCAGATGGGGATTCCCGCAAAGCCGCTAAGCCTTGTGGGGTATGACGATGAGGATGGTGAGAGCGTCGCAGATAGCGCCCCGGCAGACGCCTCATGAACCGGTTTGCGCACTTTCTTGATGCGCTTTCTTATGAGCCCGCCCGCAATGGCAAGCTCGCCTTGATGATAGACTACTTCCGTGAAGTGCCTGACCCTGAACGCGGATACGCCCTCGCTGCACTGACAGGGGGGCTCGAGTTTCGCCACGCCAAGGCGGGGCTCATCCGTGAACTGGTGTCTGCCCGTGTCGATCCGGTCCTGTTTGAGTTGTCCTACGACTATGTGGGGGACCTTGCGGAGACAACGGCCCTGATCTGGCCCCAGCGTCCGGGCGCCAACCGCGTTCCTGGCCTGTCGGACGTTGTGGAAACCTTGCGTGGCGCCGCCAAGACTGAAACGCCCAAGCTGATTGAAGGGTGGCTCGACGCGCTGGCCGCCTATGGCCGCTGGGCGCTTATCAAGCAGGTAACGGGTGGTTTGCGGGTGGGTGTATCGGCCCGTCTTGCAAAAACAGCTGTCGCCAAGTTCGGAGAGCTGCCCGTCAATGAAGTAGAAGAACTCTGGCACGGACTGGACGTACCGTATACGGAATTATTTACATGGGCCGAAGGCACAACAGAAAAACCCATTCATGCTGCTCTGGCCCCCTTCCGCCCCGTAATGCTGGCGCACCCGATTGCCGAGACTGGTTTCGAGAAACTGGCACCAGAAGACTTCCGGGCTGAGTGGAAGTGGGACGGCATCCGGGTTCAAGCGGTCTCTGAAGGTGGCACCCGCCGTCTTTACAGCCGCAGTGGAGATGACATCTCGCGCTCTTTTCCCGACGTTCTCGAGGCGTTGGACTTTGAGGCGTCGCTGGATGGCGAACTTCTGATCGGCAGCAACGGCGAGGTGCGGCCATTCGCTGACCTGCAAAAGCGCCTCAACCGGAAGACCGTTTCCAAAAAGACCCTGGTGGACAGTCCAGCCTTTATCCGCGCCTATGATGCCCTTGTCATTGACGGAGAAGACTTGCGCCCTCTTCCCTTTGACGAGCGCCGGGCAAAGCTGGAAGCCTGGTTTTATCGTGTGGCGCCGCAGCGCAGCGATCTGTCAGACCAACTGGCCTTCACCACCTGGGACGATCTTGCGAAGGCGCGCGGGGACAACCTGGCTGTCGGCGTCGAAGGCCTCATGCTGAAGCGAGGAGACAGCGTCTACGAACCGGGCCGACCGAAAGGTCCCTGGTGGAAGTGGAAGCGGGATCCATTCATAATCGACGCGGTTCTGCTCTACGCCCAGCGCGGCCATGGCAAGCGGTCTTCGTTCTATTCGGACTACACATTTGGTGTCTGGCGGGGCGAAGAACTGGTACCGGTCGGCAAGGCCTATTTCGGTTTCACGGATGAAGAGCTGAAGCAGATCGACAAATTCGTACGCGCCAATACCACCAACCGCTTCGGCCCTGTGCGGGAGGTGACGCACACGCGCGAAGAAGGCCTGGTGCTGGAAGTTGCCTTTGAGGGTCTCAACCGCTCAACCCGGCACAAATCCGGCGTCGCGATGCGTTTTCCGCGCATCTCCCGGCCCAGGTGGGACAAGCCGCCTGCGGAAGCGGACAAGCTTGAGACGCTTGAGGATCTGTTGCCCAAAAGCTGATGTAGTGGCGGATTTTAAGCGTGTTGGCTCTGCCACATTTCGCCCCCGCTTTTTGTGGCTTATGATGAGGTCAATCAAACGGCATGGGTGCCGGAAGGGTTTTGATCGATGAATAATATATTTGGCGGCTCTCCGCCTGCCGTCATTCTCAAGATCGCAATTGCGAGCGTCTGCGTTGGTCTGCTTCTGGCGATCACCGGCATGGACCCGATGATGGTCTGGGATGACGCTGTTGCCTCCATTGGTAATGTCTGGGGTTGGGCGCTCGACTGGTTCGCATGGGCGGGCAAGTACCTGATCATGGGCGCAATCATCGATGTCCCCATCTGGATTGTCGTCCGGCTGTTTGATGTTCTTTTTGGCGGTAACAAAACGTCTTAATCCACGGCTAGGTTGGTACCCGGAGTATCTGGCGGCCCCTGAAACGGGTTGCCCGAAGGATGAGACGGAATGGCTAAGGCGCATGACAGATGGCTACGCCGGGTCGGCCGGTGGATTTTTACCTGGCCGCATAGCCAGCGGGCGGCGCTCATCCTTGCTGCTATGGTCTGGACCGCCGGTCTGGTCGCCGGGCGCCTCGATGGCCTGGCGCTCATGGACCTTCCGTACGGGCCTGTACTGGCGGACGGGGTGCCCTCAACATCAGCTGCGGACGTGCGATCGCGGAAGGCTGTTGAGACGGAACGCCCAATTTCGCCGCAGCAGAGGCAATCGCCCAAAACCCTTGTGGTGGCGACTGAGGGTGAATACCCGCCGTTTAACTTCGTGGACGCAACCGGTGCTCTTCGTGGCTTGGAGGTCGATCTCACCTATGCAGTGTGTGCCGAGCTGCAGGTAACCTGCGAAATCGTGGCACGCGAATGGGACCAATTGCAGCCGGGACTACTGACTGGGGACTACCAGGTTGTTGCCGCATCACTACGTATCCCTGACGAACCTACGCAAGATATTCTTTTCTCCACGCCCTATTTCCGAAGCTCAGCTGCTTATGCCACCCGGAAGGGGAATATGGACGCTCGGGCCAGCGGACCGATAGGCGTCGAAGCGGACACCCGCATGGCGGCTTACCTGATGTCGCGTGGTGCTGCGGAAGTCCGGACGTATCCCGACGCCGTTGCGACCTATCAGGCCCTCTCAGATGGCGAAGTAGCCGCCATCTTTGATGAAGCCGTCCGATTGAATCGGTGGCTGAATGATCCATCTTCCAGGTGTTGCGAGATGGCCGGCGGGCTTGTCTATGCAAGCACGTACTTTGGCAATGGTGTGGGTTTTGCGGTGCGCGCAGGTGATGTGGAGCTGGTTGAGCGCCTTAACGGCGCCCTGGCAAAACTTGCCAATGAGGGCCGGATTGCCGAACTCTCCGATCGATATCTGCCATTTGCACTCAACTGACGTCCGGCAATGTCCGCGGCATCACAAAAGCCTTGAGATGTCCACCAGCAGGAAGGTCAGCCCAGTCGGCGGCATCGCACTCGATCACGGCTAAAGCTGCTGTTGGATACTTGCGCTGAAGGGTGCCAAGCACCTGTGCATCTCCGGAGTGAGACAAACCAAGAGCTAGGCTGTGCGTACCAGGGTTGTGAGCCAGGATAAGGATGCACTCCGGCTCTTGTTCTGCCTCTTCCAGATGCGACAGAGCGACATCCAGCATCTGCTCAGGCATGGCCAGGTACAACCCACGGTCGAAGCACACTTTGGCTTCTCCACCCATCTCCTCCTGCAGGAGGTCGAGAGTCTCGCGGGTGCGGGTGGCCGTAGAGCAAACGATGAGCTGCGGCGTCAGGCCATTCTCCCTGATATACCGCCCCATACGTGTTGCCGCCCCACGTCCACGTGCATTCAGCGTGCGAGCATGATCATCAAGATCTTCGTCAGACCAATCGGACTTGGCATGGCGGAGCAGCAGCAGTCGTTTCACGGTACGTCCCCGCTAGGGCCCCTTTGAAAACGGCAGCCAGAGCGAGAAGCCAAGGCGTGCAGGGCGATCATCCTGAAATTCCGAGAGGCCGATGGTCATGTTCGTATGCCCATCCTCCGGTTGGGCCTTATAGGTACCAAACAGCCTGTCCCAAAGCGACAGGCTGAATCCAAAATTGCTGTTTGTTTCCGACACCCGTACGGAGTGATGCACGCGGTGCATGTCAGGCGTCACCACGACCAACCGCAGGGCGCGTTCCAGCCCCATGGGCAAACGCAGATTGGCGTGGTTGAACATGGCCATGCCGTTCAACACCACTTCAAAGAGAATGACGGCAGCGGGCGGCGCCCCCAGTGCCATGACCAACGCGATCTTGATGCCCATGCTGAGCAGGATTTCCACAGGGTGGAAGCGCAAGGCCGTGGTCACGTCAATATCGCGGTCCACATGGTGGACGCGGTGAATACGCCACAGAATAGGTACGTGGTGGAAAATGACGTGCTGGGCGTATATGGCCGCATCCAGCACAACCACCGCCACCAGCACTGCCGCCCAGGGCGCAATATCCAGCATGTTGAGCAGACCGATGGAGTTGCTTTGGGCAAAAGCCGCGGCACCGACGGCCAGCACCGGCACCAAAATCCGCAAGGCAACCGTATTAAGCAGCGTCATCAGGCCATTTGTTGTCCAACGGACGGCACGCGACACTGTGCGATCCCGGCGCGGCCAAAGCGCTTCGGCCAGGACAAACAGGGTTAACAGACCCGCGAAGGCCGCCAGACGTATCGGCCCTTCATTGATGATCAGAAATTGGTCCATGCCCCTAAAATGTCTGTGCTGGCTGCCAAGTCAATTGACGCTTTTGCGAGCGGCTGAAATTATTGCACCATGACACATACATTTCGCTTCGCAGCGGCGATGCTCGCCGGACTTCTCATCAGCCTTCCTGCAACCGCATCGGCTCAGGCCGGCAAGGCGTCCCCATGTACGCCCGCAGCTGAGGCTGAATTCGGCGACCCGGTCGTTTGCACCGGCACCATGAAAAAGAACGGCCACACACTTATTGTCCGGCTGTACTGGGACATCCTGGCGGACACCGATGAGTGGCATGTGCAGCGCATTGAGACAGCCAAGACCCCCACCGGCAAGGCGCGGACGGTGTTTGCAGATGTGGACAGCCGGGCGCCGATGACAATGGAAGCCAACGGCTTCGAGTTCGGCGACTTCAACTTTGATGGGTATACGGATTTTCGGCTGATTGAGTTTCTGCCTGCCGGTCCGAACGTGGCCTATTTTAATGCTATTTATGATCCCAAGATCCACAAGCATGTGGCCGCAGCGCACCTCAATATGGTCAGCGCTCCAGAGTTTGACGCCAAAAGCAATCTCGTCATCAGCGAATGGCGCGGCAATGCGGCGACCCACGGCCGGGATGTGTTTGCGTGGGAGGGAACAGACCTGGTGATGCGCAAGCGCGACGTCTCTATGTTCGACGACGCCGATCACTGCATGATGACAACCTATGAGCCGGTGGGCCGGGTTACCGCTGACATGCTGGGGGCTGAAGACAAGTTGCTGAAGGAAGTGTACGAGGCGCCGTGCAATTAGGGCGCTGGCCTAGGGCCGCAGATGGCGGGCGCGCGTTCCGCGTTCAATAGCAGCGGCCACCAGCCGTTCCACATCGAGCTTATGACGGATGATCTCGAGCAGACGCAGTTCTTCCTGGCCAATCTGCAGATCAGCGGCAGCCACTTCAGTCGCCATGGCGTAAGCCGTCTCGCGCATATGTTCCGGCAGTGCTTCCTTGACAAGGCCGAGAACCGTATCAAGGCCATCGTCTTCCTGCAGGATGGCAGCGCATTCCTGAGCGGTCGGGACCAACTTTTCCTGAGAATAGTCGCGGAAGGCTGGCAGCATTGAGGTGATGTTGCCGATCTTCTTCAGCTCATTGTCTGAGATGGTGCCATCCACGGCGGCCATCGTGACCATGACATAGATGAGTGCTGACTGGGGATTGATCGTAGACGTCATGCCGGGCTGCCACCTTGAAGGAGTAAGGATAAGGGACCACGGGCGAATGCAGCGCGGGCCGGAGGGCGGACACTAGGCAATCACCTCTCTTGGGGCAAGGTAGCGGGCTGTGATAGGGAATCCCTATCAACCATTGCTGAGAAACGCGGCACTCTCTCTGGCTGCTTCAGCCAAACCAACCCGTTCCACAACAACGCCTTTTGGCAGGGCCCCAAGCAGCTTGGATGGCAGCGGTGCGAGTATCACGAATACGCCCCTGTCTTCGGCCGTGCGGATCAATCGGCCAAAGGCCTGGCGCAGGCGCAGGCGGGCGATCATATCGTCGTATCGGCCACCCCCAAAAGCCATGCGACGGGCCTTGTGCAAGATGTCGGGCCGGGGCCAGGGGACCCGGTCGAAGACGAGCATCCGCAGCGCGTCGCCAGGTACATCCACCCCGTCGCGCACAGCGTCGGTTCCTAGCAGGCAGCTGTCGCGCTCATTCCTGAAAATATCCACAAGCGTGCCGACATCCATGGCGTCTACGTGCTGGGCATAGAGGTTAAGCCCCCTTGCTGCCAAAGCCGGTTGCAGTCTCTCCTGCACGGCCCGCAAGCGGGCGATGGCTGTGAATATGCCGAGTGCTCCGCCACCGGACGCTTCAAAGAGCGTGCGATAGGCCGCAGCCAGCACATCCAGCCGCGCGCGGCCAAGTTCATGAACCGCGAACACCCGCACCTGATTGGTGTAGTCAAATGGCGACGGAAAGCTGGCACGGATTGCCGGCGCCGCCAGATGCATGGCACCTGTACGAACCTCGGCACTTGCCCAATGAAGCTCCTCGTCCGAGGGCCGGTCACCCGGTTCACCGACCGGGTCCGCCTTCCCTGATACCGGCAGACTGTCAAAGGGGTCTGTGAACGGATGCGCCGCTTCCTCAGCCGGAATCGGCACGGCTGCCGGTTCGTCTCGCAGGGTGGCAGACGTGACCAATACGCCCTGAGCCCGATCCAAAACGACATCGGCCAGCGGCAATGTCGGGTCCAGCCAGTGTCGGCGCATGGCAATGTCCCGCTCGCGGCCGTCGGACCTCTCCAGCTCAAACCATTCAACAAACCCATCGTCCGGCTCGCGGCCGATGCCCTGCAGCATGGCGATCCAGGCTGGAATTAGTCCGCCTGTGCGCCGGATGATCGCCCGATGGGCAGCCTCAATCCGCAATCGCGTCGCAGGCTCAAGGCTCTCCCCCTCATCCTGAAGCCGCTTGGACAGGAGCCCGGCAATGGCCCGGAGAGGTCGTGCCAGTTCAGCGAGCCCGTTTGCCAGTCGTGCAGCGGCAGCGGGCAAGTCATCGATGGGTGGGGACACCTGCGTCTCAAGAGAAAACGGCGTGGCGTCATTGGTGTTTCGGACCAGCACCTGCTGGCGCACGAGCGACAGAAATACTTCTGCAGGACTATTGCTACCTTCGCTCTGGATACGGCTCTGCCAGCCGGGTCCAGCCAGCGTGCGGGCACCACTCTCGGCCTCGTCCAGATACTTTGGGCCCTCATCAAGATCTTCAATCAGATCTCCCACCCGCTCGCGCAGGCCTCGGGTGCGGCGGGACCTGCGCGCCTCAGAGCCGCGTATCCATCGCCGCAATTCAGCGGTCTCAAACCCAGACAGCACCACCGAGAATGCGCCGTCTGCAGCATCAAAGACGTGATGCCCTTCATCAAAGACAACACGTTGCGTGCTTTCGGACAGCACGAGCTCCCCGGTTGCATCCGGGATATGGGCATTCGCTGC